>JAITQE010000011.1 GCA_031289055.1 Candidatus Endomicrobiellum porotermitis | reverse complement strand
ATCAATTTGAAAAGACTCTTATTGTCTGGGATTTTTGTTTTCTTTTTGTAGGGAGTAAATTTATACCGCTAATATTATTTTCAAGAAGTATTTCTTTTGCGGTTTTTATGGCAAGTTCTCGCGTGTTGTGGCGTTCGCTCAAGTGCGCAAGAAAGACATATTTTAAGCTGTCTTCTTTAGAAGACAGTTTTTTTATTTTGCATATTGCGTCAGCCGCGTCTTCGTTTGACAAATGTCCATAGCTGCTTAAAACCCACGCTTTATTACCGTAAGGTCTAAAACTAACGTCTAACATCATGCGGTTATAGTTTGATTCCATAACCAAAATATTGCTGTTAATGAGATTGTTTATAATCTTATCGCAAATTTTTCCCGTGTCGGTTACATATCCTATTTTGTATTGTCTTTTGTTTAAAGAATGAAAAAAAGTAAATCCAAGCGTTTTTGAAACGTTCCTGTCTTTATGATGGACGTCAAAAGATGCAATTGCCAAATCTTTAAATTCAAAATTTTTTACAAACGGCACGTTAGCGCATTTTTCAATTTTGTCGCCGTACTTTTTAGATATATCCCTCAAGACGTTTTTATGCGTGCATATAGGCACATTGTTTTTAATTATAAAATTAAGCCCTGACGGACTTATGTGGTCCATGTGCGCGTGCGTTATTAAAACCGCCGTTAAATTTTGCGGAAGTATTCCTAGAATGTCAAGGTTTTCAATAAGATATTTAGAGCTGCAGCCTAAATCAACCAAGACTGCGGTTTTGTCAGTCCAAATAATAGAACAGTTTCCGCTTGACCCGCTTGCAAGAACGCAAAAGTTTAGACTCAAAGCTCTTTAACCGCTTTTTCTATTGTTGCGACTGCCAATTCAACGGCAGACTCTATGTCTTTTATATTAAATACGGAAGAAGGAGCGTGAATATATCTTGTAGGAATGCTCAATATTCCCGTAAGAATCCCTTCTCTGTTTGCGTAAATTGAGGCGCCATCTGTCATTCCTCCGTCAATAATGTCTATTTGATGGGCAATATTATTTTTTGTCGCGGCTTCCAGCATGATCTTACGCACTTTATGCGGAACTATCGTTCCTCTTCCGGAAGCTTCCATCATTGTTATAGCCGCTCCTTTGCCCAGTTTCAACGCTGAAACTTTTTCTTCTATTTCCGGCGTGTCGCCTGCTATTGCGGTGTCTATTATAAGAGCGAAGTCAGGATTCACTTTAAACGAAGAAGTTTTTCCGCCTTTAAGACCAACTTCTTCCTGCGCTGTGGCGCAAGCATAAAATTCTGCATCTAACCCTTTTATTTTTGAAAGAGCTTCCATAACTTTAACCATAGCGTAACAGCTTATTCTGTTATCTGCGGCTTTGCCGTAAAAAAAGTCTCCACGCAAAACTCCGGCGTTAGGTTCAAATATTATTTGGTCGCCAATATCCAAAACTTTTAAAACTTCTTCTCTTGACGAAAGTCCTATGTCTATAAACATGTTAGTGTGTTTAGCCGGCTGTTTTGATTCTTCGGCAGTCATCAAATGAGGAGGTTTCGCGCCTAATATGCCTTTTATATGCTCGCCTTTTTTGTTAATAATTTCTACGAGTTTACCCGGAAGAATAGAATCGTTTATTCCGCCAACTTTAATGAAATATATATATCCTTTTTCGTTTACATGTTTTACAACCATGCCGATTTCGTCCATGTGGGCGGCTATCATTATTTTCTTTTTGCCTTTTCCTAATTTGCCGATAACGTTTCCGAAGTTGTCTGTTTCAACAGAACAGCAAATTTTTGACAAAGCGTCGGTCATTATTTTTGCGACGTTTTCTTCATATCCTGAAATGCCGTCGGACATCAACAAATCTTTTAAAAGTTTTTCCATTTATCTCTCCAAGATATTTTTTATCGCATTTATTCTGTCAAGAACAGGGGGATGCGAATATTCTAAAAATACTTTTAATTTATGAGGGCGCAGATTAGAAAAATTGTCCACTGAAAGTTTCTTTAAAGCGTTTATCATATCTTGGGGGTGTTTATAAGTTGTTGCGGCGGAAGCGTCGGCTGCATACTCATATTTTCTTGATAAACAGCTTGATATCGTTGACAACGCAAACGATATATGCGCATATAAGAAAGCAAAAAATATAACGCCCGCATATACTGGTTGAGCGTTCATAAGGAAAGCCTTATAAAGCCAATCCTCGTTTATAAAAAGCGATAGGATAAGCATGATGCCCATAGATGCAAAAGAGAATAGCATCTGCTTTATTATGTGTCCAAGTTTGAAATGGCCAGTTTCATGAGCCGCCGCGCTTGTTAATTCTTCCGCCGTGTGTTTTTGTATAAGCGTATCAAACAAAACTATTCTTCTTGGCCTGCCAAATCCTGTGAAGAAAGCGTTTGATTTGGCGGAGCGTTTAGAATTATCCATTTTAAACAAACCTTTCATTTTGAAATTTTCTTTCTTTGCGTATTCTTCAACAAATTTTTTAAGTTCGCCGTCTTCTAACGGCGTATATTTATTAAACAAAGGCATTACGGCTATCGGATATATAAAAGTTACAAAAATCTCAAAAGCCGTTATTGCCGCAAAAGCGTACAACCACGCGTAATGCGCAGTATTTGAAAATAGCCATACTAGCGCGGAAAACGTCGCGCCTAATATTATTCCGTTTATAATAAGAGATTTCAGAAAGTCGGATGCAAACGTTTTAATGTTCATTTTGTTAAAACCGAACTTTTCTTCTATTACAAATGTTGAATAAGCTAAAAACGGCAAATCTGCAATTTCGCAAATCAAATACAAAATGCCTGCGAATGCCAATCCTGTCAGAACTGTCCCAAATCCAAGAGAAGCGGCTATAGAATTTGTATAGTTAAGACCGCCAGCAAGTATAAAAGCAATTTGTAGAGCCAAAGTGAATGCGGAAGAAAATATCGCAAATTTTGTATTATCTTTAAGATAGCTTTGAGCTTTGTCGTATTTTTCTTTATCAAAAAAACCTTCAAATTCTTGAGGAATAACGTTTGAAATGTTTTTTAAATTCAGTAAATTCGCTATTGTTTCAATTAAATATACCGCGACTACAAAAGACAACGCTATACAGGTAAAAATGTTCATTAGTTTTCTCCGGAAAAAGTCGGCTTAATTATACTATTTTTACTTTAAAATGATATAATCGTCTTAGTTGCAAAAATATTAGAATCTTTATGTAAAACTCTTACTCTATTGGCGAATATGCTAATTGAGAACGTACTGCGTTGAACATATACTTTGAGGATGATGATATAGCCTAAGTCGCAGCTTTGCTCAGTTTATAAACATTGACATTTTTATGTTTTGGACATTGGGCGATTATGTTGATAAATGAGATTGTTTAATACAAGCGAAATAGCGGTTATAGCTTTAGAACGGTATTAAAATTTAGGTTAACGTTTAAATTTTCACATTTATTTTTTTACTAAATCAAATCCATAGAAAAAATTTGAAATAACGAAAAAGCTTTAAATAACGGCGTTTTATATGGGAAAAATGAATAAAGGGATTTTTATTACAATTGAAGGCGGCGAAGGCTCGGGCAAAACTACTCAATCGCGTCTGTTGAAAGATTATCTTGAGAATCTTGGGCGCGAAATTTTACTGACGCGGGAACCCGGCGGGACCGTTTTTGCCGAAGGTATCCGCAAAATTTTGCTAAGTCCGACCTCTCGCCCCGTTCCCCTAAGCGAACTGTTTTTGTATGAGGCGGCAAGGGCGCAGCATATGGAAGAATTTGTTATTCCTGCGTTAAAAGCGGGCAAAGTTGTTATATGCGATAGGTTTACAGACGCGACAGTCGCTTATCAGGGATATGGCAGAAATTTGGACTTAAAACTTATAAATCTGCTTAATAAAAAAGCGACGTTTGGAGTATCGCCGAAGTTGACGGTATATCTTGATATTGACCCTAAAAAAGGTTTAAGCAAGGCAAAAATTTTAGATAAAGAGTTTTACGGCTCGGATGGCGACAGAATAGAAAGAGAATCTGTTTTATTCCATAACAATGTCAGAAAAGGATATTTAAGCCAAGCGAAGAAATGTCCTAAAAGAATAAAGGTTATAAAAACTCAAAGTACGCCGTTAAAAACGCACGCGCTTATAAGAAAATATTTAGACGCGGTATTGTAATGTTTGAAAATATACTTGGACAGCAAAAAGTTAAGAAAATACTTTCAAGTCAAATAAAAGGCGGAAAAATAGCCCACGCTTACATATTTATGGGTCAAGACGGCGTAGGCAAGCGTTTGATGGCGTCGGAATTGGCTAAAGTTCTTAATTGTACGACAAGCGATTTTCTCAAAGGCGGAGACGGCTCTTGCGAGGTATGCGCTTCTTGCGAAAAGGTAGGCAAAGGCATTCACCCAGATGTGCATTTTATAGATTTTGCCAAACAAGCTGAGCTTGAAGATGGGGAGTTAGGCAAGCAAAAAATAATAAAAATAGAAACTATACGTTATATGCAAAAAGAGGTGTTCACAAAGACGCATGAAGGCAAGTGGAAAGTTTTTGTAATAGAGCCTGCCGAGAAAATGAATACGGCGGCTGCAAATTCTTTATTGAAAACTCTTGAAGAGCCTCCTGAAAATACAATTATAATTTTGGTTGCAAGGCATAAAGAAACAATACCTAAGACAATAATTTCCAGATCCCAGACGTTATTTTTTCAACCGTTAAGCGCCGATATTATATCGGCTCGGCTTATGTTGAATTGTTCGCTAGATTCAAAGAAAGCAAAAGAAATAGCCGAGTTAAGCGAAGGCTCATTAGAAAATGCAAAGAATCTTATTGAAGAAAAAGAATCTAAAGGTCTTTTGCTTTGGCGTAAATTGAGAACTCAAAAACTTTATATTTCAGACGTTCTTGAATTGTCAAAAAACATCGCTAAAAGCGGAGCGCTAGAATGCGTGGACGCCATGACGGCAGAAGCCAAAAAAGAGTTTAGGATTTATCCTCAAGAAACATTGCCAGCTTTGGAGCTTTTAAATAATTCAAGAGCTTTACTTCTAAAGAGCGTAAACGCTCAAATAGTTTTAGACAATCTATTTTTTGATTTGCAGGCTTTGTAAACGACAACACCTGATATGTGTTATATCTTTTTTTAAACATGTCAAGTTCTTTTAAAATCAATCTTGTGAAATTTTCATGAAATTTTTGGACAAGGATAAAAGTAACTGGAAAATCTATAACGCTTTTGTTATAATAAACGTCAGTAAAACTACGTAAGCAAAAAAAGTTTTTGGCAAAATTTTACGCGGCTTAGCCCGGTTTTTTTGCTATTAACCGAAAAACTAAAAACCTAAAAATTTTAGTTAGTATGGGGAAAGCGTCCTAAAAAAACGCTTTCCCCTACTATATTATTTTAAGTAATATAGTAGTCCGGTCAATAATTTTTTGTAATGCTTTTTGCGCTTTTACGTTTTGTTAAGTACAATTTTTGGCAGCTTTTTTGATTTGCTGAATTTATACGAATTTAGGCTATCAAAATGATATGTATCGTTTTCCAGTTTTGGTATGTTTTTCATATAACCGCAATTCATTAAAGTTTTGAATGTGATGTAGTCTAAGTTCAAAGGCGGCGGAAAAAAAGGACCGGGAAAGAAGAGCGCAAGACGAGGCTTGGGGAAGAGGAGGGCAAGAAGTGGATTGGTATAGACTTGGACAAGCGATTGTAGCCACGCCCGCAGGCAAAGCGGCATGGCACACACGAAGCGGATCTTGAAAGTCTTGTCAATTTAGCTAAACAGAGAGTCCAGAGAATGCCCGACGACGACGAGATTGAGCGATGTTTTCATAGTTGTTTTCCATCTATGTATATAAGAGCGGAACTGGCGGCTCGGTCAAGAGAGGCGTTAGCCTCTAGTATAACGGCAAATCTTACAAAAAGAGGGGTTTATGGGTCAATAGCTGCCCGAATGTCTGACTGTTTAAAACGTATTTTCTCCTCACACGAAGCAAGAATACCTTGGAGTAAAGAACAGGTTTTAAAGTGCGGCATACCAAGCGGATTTAGAATTTTATTAAGAGAGAGATATGGGGAGGAAATTCCCGAAAACCTTTATGACACAAGAGAACGGTAGGACGTTATGAGCTTTATGTTGGAAATTCTTTGCATCCTTCGGTGCGTTATTCACCTCAGCTTTGATTTGGAGCATTTCTAGGGAAGACTAAATATGTTTATCCTTTCTTTAATCCTAACTAACAAACCTAACATATCAAGTTTTAATGCAGAAGTTTAATGTGCATTGAAACTCTGAAAGATTAAATTTATCATCTGTTTCATGTTTTGTATCAAAACAATGCCTATATCCCAAGTTTAACCCTAAGCCAAGTCTTCTCGTGAAATTATATCTTGCTTCAACCGATAAGTCGTAACCTAGAGCAACGGCTGTTAGATAGTCCTCTTGTTTCTTTTGTCCTTCAACTTTACCTCTACGAAAAACCCATCTTTGTCCTGCGAAAAATTTGGTATCAAATATCCTAACACGTATATGGATGATAGATTTATACGCCTGTATGTAAAGTTTAATAAAATTAAATTTTCAATGTCAAAAAAGAAAAAGTATGATACAGGGTTGCGTCGTTGTGCCTATGAAGCGGCTAGTCTTTCCAATTTCTCAAATCTGCAGCCTATTCTTTTTTGTTGCCAAAGGCTATTGCCAACAAGCTTACGTCGCTACTAGCATATTTCTCATAATACTTTTTGTCTCTTATCTGAGCCATCGCTTCTTTTATCATCTTGTCAGTAGTCTTTTCTTTGCCGGCTTTCGCTATCCTTTTATTTATTTCGCTTATTTCTTTAGATTCTCTAAAACAATATGCTTTCATTAAGCTGCCTAAAAACGCTGTCCTTACCTCCATATTGGGAAAGTCTAAATCATATTGTGGGATGCCATCCGTTATTGCCTTTCCCTTTATTGTCAGATACCCCGTTTGAAATAGCAACGCTGTCGTTTCTATATTCTCGCTTCCATATCCCCTTAGGGTGTGAATATGTTTCCCTGTCAATATTGTCTATCAACGGCTTGTCGTATTCATCTATAAGTACTGCCACGGGACTTCCTGCTTTTTTGTGCAGCTGTTCTATTAATTGGGCAAACCTACTTGGCAAAGTAGTACTGCTTAACTCAACGCCGTATTTGTCTGCCGTTGAGTTAACAAAGTCTAACAGGGAGCTTTCTAGTAGGCT
>JAITQE010000008.1 GCA_031289055.1 Candidatus Endomicrobiellum porotermitis | reverse complement strand
GTGTGTCTCTGCGAAAGAGATATAGACAGTTATTTAAAAATTTTGTACAGTTTGTGAAAGAAGGGATTGGGTAAAATCTGAGAAGAGGACGGCGGAGCGATTAAAAATTATAACAGGAGTATGGAAGTATATCTGGCTACAATCTTTATCGGCGTCGTCGCTTTGATAATAACTTTACAAAAAAAATTAATTATGCAATAGAAAGTTTTAGTGGATAAAAATTTAAATTGGGTAAATTAAGAAATCATTAAAAACTATATTCATTTTGATAGATTGCATGGAAGGTTTACGATTATTTCGCATATTGCATTCTCAAAAAAGAAAAAAAAGACTATTATATACTCGCCACGAGTATGTTGTTAGTGTTTGCGTTGTTTGTTTCACCCATGAAATCAGCTTTTGCATAGGAAAGTGAGTATGTGAACCAGAATCCTTTTGAGGAAGAGTATTAAGAAAAGAGAAGAAATATTATGAGAAGTATGATAGCAAGGAAGTAAGTTTGTTAGCAATAACGTTTGGAAACAAGAAAGAAATAGCGCGCAAATTTGAGAAGGAATGTCATACTTAAGTCCTTTGACGAACGGCGTTAGAGGACAAAATGTTTTGAAGTATCTATTAATGAAGCCAAAAGCGAAGGTGACGGATGCAGGAGGATAATAATTAATTTGTCATTGCGGACTTGATCCGCAATCCAATTGAGAGGAAGCAATGAATAAAGAAAAAGGAATGGCTGCAATGTTAAAGAAAATCGTTGTTATGACGTTAGTTTTTACAATGATGTTTTCGCAAATGACGACAGCGCAGGGCGCGATTGTAAATGACGTCATGCAAGTTATAGAAGTTCCACGCTTTTTGGCAATGCCGATTTGTACAGAGACCGATATGGCAGTCTTAGAGAAGCTTGGTCAGGCTTGCCCAGAGTTTTGGGCAAAGGTTTCGGCAATGAAGACGGAAGAGAAGAAAGCTTGCGAGACAGAGATTTTGGAAGATTTTCACCGTCAGCAGAAGGAGTATCAATCAAAGCATTTGAATGCGGAACCAGAACCACAAACAGTTTTGCAGAGAATTAAAGGGTTTGTCAAGGAAAATAGAAAGACGTGCATAGTGGCGGTTGCGGGCGTTGTAGCAGCGAGTGTAGCGGCGTATAAGTGGAAAGCTATAGCGGAATTTGTACACGCATGGGGTGGGAAAGCAGGACGACGGCATATTACGAAAGAGGAAATAGCAGTAATGTCTACTGCCGATGTGCTACAGAATATGCTCGCAATTGCACCTGCTTATGGGCGGCATCTCAACGCAAATCAATCTCTCGCCCCAGAACAGCGTGCCGTTTACGATATGCTAAGCGAACGTTTCAAACAACTCCCACTGCCTACCCCCGATGAGATTGAAAACATGGACATACAGATAGCGATTCTCACCTATAACGTGTTGAATAGATACTCGAGGATAGAGCAAGGGATAGAGCATGGCATGGCAGTGACGGCTGTAATGCATAGGAAGAGAGAGATAGAAGCTTTTGTCAGCAGAGAGAGCAGCGGGGTGGGGGACTTAAACTGAGAGGACAAAAGCATGCCAGACCGACTAGACTTTATGTATTTTGAGAGAGGATTTTTTATAATTCAAGTTGTTAAAATTATGAAAAGCAAAGGATTTAAGGCTAATCCTACAGTCTTATTACAAATGCTCAGAAATCCCGTATATTGCGGTCTATTACCGGATAATTATCAAATAACAACTTTGTAAACTTGAGCGCGCCCAAGAGGAGTTGAACCTCTAGCCTTTTGATTCGTAGTCAAACGCTCTATCCAATTGAGCTATGGGCGCACTAAACTTTATATATGCAAAAGAAACAAACGCTGCCAACGGGATTTGAACCCGTGATCTCCGCCTTGAGAGGGCGATGTCCTAGGCCGCTAGACGATGGCAGCTTTGAGCTAAGTCTAAGAACTTTGTCTCTTAAAGAGGGCAATTATATATAAATTTAGACCTGCATGTCCAATTGATTATATAACTTCTCCTAGACAATATCCTACAATCGTAATTATGCCTATTATAAAAACAACCGCCGCCCATTTTGACTGATATATGCGAAGTCTTGGAACTTTCCTCATTAAAATGACAGGCATTAAGTATGCATACATCGCTATAATTGGCGAAGAAATAGCGCCAATTATAGATAGAATTGACATGTTATAAACTGCCGAAATCCATAATAATGCAACCAGCATAAAGGTGCAAATTATCTTTATTTTTTTTAGATTTATTTTCCCTTTAAGTTCAGGTCTGTTCCATGTGGCAATCTGTGTTATAATACCGCAAAAGCCTTCCCTTGTTCCCTCAAAATGTCCGAAATAGGAGCTTGAAATAGCAAGGAATGCTATGATTGGAAGAGCGTATAACAATATAGGGGTGTTATAATACAAAGCTACAGCGGTTAATGCGTCAATATTTTTTTCTTTCGCAGATAAAAGAATTTCCGGCGTTATTGAGAAGAATAAAGAGAAAACAAAGAACATAACGAACACAAACAAGAGGATAGACGTCCACTTAACGACGTTGTCAGAATTTTTTACAGCTTCTTCTGCGCAAGAAAAGTTTTTTTTGTAAAAAGCTCCAAGAGAAGAGCATACGGGCGAAAAATTCATTGCGAAAATTAGAATTGGCAAAAGCAATAAAATGTTTTTAATAAAATCTCTTAAATTGAAAGCTTGATGAAAAGCGGACAAATTCCACTCATGAATCATGTATATTGAGATTGCAGACAACAGTATTATCAAAGGAAATGTTAAAATTGAGGCAACTAAAATCATGGCTTTTTTGTTGCAGAGCATTACAGAAGTCATAACAACAAGAATGATAAATGTAAGCAAAGGTCTAGGGAAAATTATGTGAAAATGATTTGTTAATAGCGTGTCTATCATATTTGTCAATCCAGTAGCGTATCCGATGCAAATTGTAATTATAGATAGAAAATAAAGAATAGAAGCTACAAACCCTGCTGTGTGACCCAAGTCGTATCCAATTGCTCCGACTATATCAGTTTCTTTAGGACATGATGCGACAATCCTTGTTATTCCTCTGTGCGAGATGCATGTTATTGGAAATATGATTAAAGTTAAAAAAAACAAAGGCCAAATACCGCTGAGTCCCGCTCTAATAGGCAAAAATAAAATACCCGCTCCAACTGCCGTTCCAAAACATGTCAGAACCCAGCCTCTGTTGATGTTGTTCACGCGTCTCTCCTTCTGAACGTTTAAATTTTAATAATAAGCAGGAACTAAGATAAGCAAGAACAAGTCTAACAATTTTATTTCAATTCAGAAAGCGAAAGACGCTAAAATATCGCATATGTTCATTGTGTTTTTTTGTTTTGTGTCTGGAAAAGAAAGATCAAGGAACAAAAGAATTCACAAAATTCTCACTTTGTTAATATGTAATATAGGGTTATCTTTCAGCATTTACGAACAACATTTACGAAAAAATTACGATTGCGAATTGCTATTATTTAAAATGTTTAATATAATAATAAATGAAGATGGATGTTTTAAAATTCTAAATATGAAGGAAAACCGTCATAATGAAAAAAATTTTTATAGCGTTGATATTTTTTCTGCTGGCAAGCCCTTGCGTTTTCGCCGAGAAAATTACTGCAGAAATGGTTGAGTTGCAAACTTTGCAAAATAATCCGTCTATTGCCTTAGCTAAATATGATTTAGATATGGCAAACCAAGCATTGTATAGCTCTTTTAGCTCGTTCTTGCCTAATATTAGCTTTTCAGTTAGTTTAGCAGAAAAAGACGGAGGTTTTAGTTTTACTCATACTTTTTTTAAAACAAAATATGGCGACAAACGTTACAGCTATGGGTTGAATGCCCAAATGTCTTTATTTTCCGGGTTCAGCGAGTATAATAAAACAAGAAGGTTATCAACAAAAGTAAAAGCGAGTCAGGAACTTTACATAAGAGCTGTTTCCAGCGCGGTTTGTGATGCGCATACCGCATACGTTGCCCTTATGTATGCCTATGAATCAATAGACTTACATAAACAAATTAAAGACAGAAGAATAGAAAATAGAGATTTAGTGAAGCTTAGGTATCATTCTGGAAATGCGGATTTAGGTTCGCTTAGGAGAATTGAAGCTGATGTCAAGATGACTGAGTACGAATTGGAAACAGCTCAAAGAGCAATAGAAACAGCTTCGGCGGCTTTGCTTGTAGCTATAGGTAGAAATGACGATATAACAATTTTAGAAACTGATGAAAAGATAGTTATTGATAGAGATATAATATCAAAGCCTGATTTTGACAACCTCATAATAAAAATTCCTGAATTTTTGGGGGCGAAATATAATCTTGATTCTGCTAGATATTCTACTTGGTCGCAAAAAGGACAATGGTTGCCCAGCATTGATTTTACGGGAAATATCAATCGCTACAGACACGACAAATATTGGGATCCTGAAAATCAATCTTGGGATGCAACGCTAAATCTGAGATATTCGCTGTTTAGCGGAGGACAAAGATTTTTTGAGACGAAAAATTTCGTGGCGCAAGAAAAAAAGATTGCTGAATATTTTAAGTATGAAAAAAATTTGCTCAAGTCAAAAGCAGTACAGTATTATAATAACTGGGTTAACGATTATAAATTTCTTGACGCGGGCAAATTTTCCCTTGAATCTTGTAAATTGCAGGCGGATATAGCTAAAAGAAAATATATGAACGGGCTTGTTTCTTACGAAGATTGGTACGCTATTGAGGATAGTTACATATCACATCAAAAAAGTATGTTGCTCCATAGACAAAAAGCGATTTTGGATAAAATAGCATGGATGAAGTTTTTGGGAAAAGTTTCTATGAAAGATAAAGAGGTAAATAAATGAAAAAGAAGAGAAAATTAGTTATTATCGGGGTTGGAATTTTTATTTTATTTCTTATAATTATTTCCGCTGTCAGTTCGCCAAAACAAACAATAAAGCGTGAAGCGAAACTTGAACCCAGAGATCTTCGTATGGAGTTTAGAGTTGCCGGCGGCGTAACTTCAAGAAACATGATTCCCATTAAATCGCCGATACCGGGCAGAATTGAAGAGATTCTTGTCAATGAAGGGGACGCTGTCAAAAAAGGACAAATTATATTCTGGATAAGCTCAACAGAAAGAGCCGCTATGATTGATGCTGCGAGAGCTGTTGGCGAAGCGGAATTTAAACGTTGGCAGAGAATATACAAATCTACTCCTGTAGTTGCTCCTATGAGCGGGTTCATTATTCGTAGAGAAAAAGAGCCGGGTCAAACAATAACTCAGACAGAAGCCGTTTTACGTATGTCTGACGACTTGATCGTCAGCGTCAATATAGATGAGACAGATTTTAGATATATCAAAATAGGCGATAAAGTAAAGATGTTTTTAGACGCTTATCAAAATCAATATTTTGAAGGTGTTATAGAGCATGTATCGTATGATTCCGCAAATATCAACAATGTTATAGTTTATGAGGTAAGAATAAAACCTTTGAAAAAACCTGAAGTGTTTAGATCTGGGATGACTGCTACGACAATTATAACTGCCGATTCAAAAAACAAAGCATTGTCTGTGCCAAATATTTTCGTTACTGATAAAGACGACAAAAAGACGGTGATTGTGAAAATGGGAAACGCAAAGGCTCCCGAGTTCAAAATAAGAGAGGTAAAAACAGGAATTTCAGATGGGAAATATACTGAGATTTTGTCAGGTTTAGAGCCTGATGAAGTGATTGTGAGCCTTAATCAGAAGACAAAAGGCAAGAATAAATCTTTAGTGACTAAGAAACTTAGTTGATCAGGTAAAAGATAATGAACGTACTAGAGCTTAAAGGCATAAAAAAGACATACTATTTGGAGAAGCTTGACGTCCCTGTGCTTTATGGCATAGATTTAACCATAGAACAGGGCGAATTTGTCGCCATTATGGGGCATTCGGGCAGCGGGAAATCAACGCTTTTAAATATACTTGGGCTGTTGGATAAACCTTCCGAAGGGTCTTATAAGCTTGCGGGTATAGAAATTTCAAAATATTCTGACGACGAGCTTGCGGCGTTAAGAAATCGTTATCTTGGTTTTGTTTTTCAACAGTTCAATCTTTTACCAAAACTTACAGTATTAGAGAACGTTGCTCTTCCGTCAATGTATTCAGGTTCAAAAGATTTAGAACATCATGAGGATCCGGCTAAACTCCTTGAAATGGTAGGTCTTTCCGATCGTATAGCCCATCGTCCAAGCGAAATATCTGGCGGACAACAGCAAAGGGTTGCTATAGCAAGAGCTTTAATAAACAAACCTCTTGTAATTTTTGCTGACGAGCCTACAGGCAACTTAGACACAAAATCAACAAAAGAAATTATAAAAATACTTAAAGATTTGAACACTTCAGGAATAACCATAGTTATGGTTACTCATGAAACTGAACTTACGGCTTATGCTACAAGAACTATAAAGGTGCAAGACGGTCTTATATTGTCTGACGAGAGAAATAAATCTGAAAATATCGGCGTGTTAAAGCATCATTCTAGGCAATTTAAACGCAAACCTTTTTCGCTGGCAAGAATTAAAGATCATTGTGCGCAAGCTTTTGGATCTCTCACTGGAAATAAGATGAGGTCTACTCTTTCAATACTTGGCGTTATGATTGGCGTTGCGAGTTTGATAGCTATGCTTGCCGTGGGAACTGGAGCAAGAAAATCTGTTGAAGCTCAAGTTTCAGGTCTTGGTTCAAACCTCTTAATGGTGTCTCCCGGTTCATCTCAAAAACAAGGCATTTCTTATGGCACTGGAGCTCGCATGAGAATTCAGGAAGAGGATATTTATGATTTACAATCTAATGTTTCTGGAATAGAAGGGATTGTCGGCTATGTTACAGGGCGCGGTCAAGTTGTTGCAAAAGGCAATAACTATAATACAAGGGTTGAAGGCGTGTCTCCGGGTTTTGCCGAAATGAGGGGATCCTATCCGTCTGTAGGAAGATTTTTTACTAAAGAGGAAGACGCTTCAAGAGCAAGAATTGCGATTCTGGGAGAAACAGTTGTAAAAGAAATTTTTGGCGGTAAGAATTTTAATCCTGTAGGCGAATATATAAAAATCAACAGAATAGATTTTCAGATTATAGGCGTTTTGCCTCCAAAAGGTTCTAAGGGGTGGCGTGACGAAGATGATAAAATTATTATTCCTTTGAATACGGCGATGTATAGATTTGCGGGATCAAAAGAGCTGCATTATCTTGACGTTAAAGTTGCCAATACCGCCGATATGGACGAAGTGGGCGAAGATATAAAAACAAGATTATTGTTTACCCATAGATTGCCGTCGTTTGAAAGAGATGCGGTAAGAGTGATTAACATGGCGGAAATTCAAGCGGCGATGGAGGCGATGGGAAAAGCGTTTTCGCTTCTTTTGGGTTCCATAGCTTTTATAAGCTTGCTTGTTGGCGGAATAGGAATTATGAATATAATGTTTGTTTCCGTTTCTGAAAGAACGAAAGAGATAGGTTTGAGAAAAGCTGTCGGAGCAAACAATACGGATATTTTGTTCCAATTCATAATAGAATCTGTTTTTGTTTGTTGTGTCGGCGGACTTATAGGAATAGTTTTTGGGTCTGGAATATCTTTTATAATAAGCAAATTTGCAGAGTGGGACACCATTATTACGTCTTTTTCAATAATTCTTGCTTTTGGATTTTCAGTGTTTATCGGATTAGTTTTTGGAATATGGCCCGCCAGAAAAGCCTCTCTATTAAATCCTATTGACGCTTTAAGACATGATTAAAGACGATAATTATTGACGACGCATCCTATCTTTTTACAAAAAGTTCACAATTTTTTAAATTATTTTAACAGGAGTTTTATATTATAATCTCTAGAGTTGTAATAAACTAAAGAGACGCAACATGAAATTTGTAGCGATATTCTGTTCTTTGCTTAGTTCCTTCGTAAAAGTATATAAGAGATAAGAGTAATTTAAGTTATATACGTTGTGCCGCGCGACTGGAACGGCGATTGTGAGTATAAGCGATTGTTAATAAAGTTTGAAAGACTCCGGAAATTAGCCTTGATTTTCGGAGTCTTTCATTTTAGTTTGCAGAAGCGTTATTGTTTATATATAGGTTAGGCGAGAAATAGAGAAACTCTCTAGTTTGCGGCGGTATAATTTTTTTGTAGAATTAGACTACTATGAATAAACAATCATCTAAAATCAGAGCGGAATTTCTTAATTTTTTTAAAAACAACGGGGGCGCCGTTGTTCCTTCGGATTCGCTTATGCCTTCTGGCGACAAAACGTTGCTTTTTACGTCGGCAGGCATGGTTCAGTTTAAGCAACATTTTTTAGGCCAAAGTAAAGATACTTTTGCAAGAGCGACAAGCTGTCAAAAGTGTTTTAGAACGTCAGATATAGAGCGAATTGGAATAACCGCAAGGCATCTTACTTTTTTTGAGATGCTTGGAAATTTTTCTTTCGGGGACTATTTCAAAAAAGAAGCTATAGCTTGGGCTTGGGAATTTTTAACTAAAAATATGGATTTGCCCAAAGACAAGCTTTATATAACCGTATATAAAGACGACTATGAAGCGGCAGAAATCTGGAAAAAGATAGTTCCCGAAGATAGAATTATCAGAATGGATGGCGATACAAATTTTTGGAGTATGGGGGATACTGGACCTTGCGGTCCATGTTCTGAAATTTTGATAGATTTAGGTTCGGAAATGAGCTGCGGCAAGCCGACTTGCGGCCCTGCGTGCAGCTGCGACAGGCATCTTGAAATTTGGAATTTAGTGTTTACGCAGTTTGACAGACAGCCAGACGGTTCGCTTAAAAATCTCCCAAGAAAAAACATAGACACAGGTATGGGTCTTGAGAGAATAGTCGCTGCGGCAAACGGCAAGAAAAGTATTTTTGATACCGACTTATTTATGCCGATTATAGATAATGCGGCGGAGCTTCTAAAGATAAAATATGAAGCTAAAAACATCTCAAAACTTAGAATGATAGCGGACCACGCGAGAGCTATAACTTTCTTGATTTCAGACGGCGCGTTGCCGTCAAATGAAGGCAGAGGTTACGTTTTGAGAAGAATTTTGAGAAGAGCTTTAAGACAAGGCAAGCTTTACGGCTATAATAAGCCTTTTATAAATGAGCTTGTTCCCGCGGTATTTAATATTATGGAATCTGCATATCCTGAGCTTTCTTCCAAGTTGAGCAATATACGCTCCGTTATAAAAATAGAAGAGGAAAAATTTTTGGAGACTTTAGAGTCTGGCTCTGAGATGCTTTCCGGTATAATGGACTCTTATAAAGCTAAAGGTGTCAATATTCTTAGCGGAAAAGATATATTTAAGCTTTACGACACCTACGGATTTCCTCGCGATTTAACAAGAGAGATTGCGTCTGAAAACGGGTTTGGATTGGACGAAACGGGTTTTAAAGCGGAACAAAAAACAGCTCAAGAAAAATCGCGCGCGGCATGGGACGGTTCGGGAGAAAAAGACATAACTTTTTATTCTATATTGCATAAAAAAATAGGCGATACTATTTTTAAAGGTTATGATAATTACGTAAGCTCAGGGAATATTTTAGCTTTGATAAAAGACGGAAAAGAAGCGTCTGAATTGAAAGCCGGCGAAGAAGGGGATATAATTCTTTCCCAAACGTCTTTTTATGCTCATTCTGGAGGACAAATCGCAGACGGCGGCAAGATAGAAAATAGTAATTTTGAAAGCGTTGTAAGAGATGTGCATAAGCCTATAGGCGGTTTGTTTGTCCATAAAGTAAAAGTTCTAAAGGGCTTAGCAAAAGTTGGGCAAGAAGCGTCCGCTATAATAAACATTGAACGCAGAAAACAAATTGCAAGACACCACACGGCGACGCATATTTTACAGAAGGTTTTAAGAGAAACTTTTGGAGAGCATGTCGCTCAGGCGGGATCTCTTGTAACCGACGTATTTTTGCGGTTTGATTTTACGTGCTTCTCATCTGTAAAAAGGGAAGATTTAATAAAAATAGAAAAAACGGTTAACTCTGTTATAAGAGCAAATTCTGAAGTTTGTATTGAAACTATGGGCATTGCTCAAGCTCGTAACGCCGGAGCGATGGCGTTGTTTGGCGAAAAATACGGCAATACTGTGCGAACAGTCTCTGTAAAGCGTGAAAATAGCGAAGATAATTATTCAATGGAACTCTGCGGCGGGACGCATATAAATAGAACCGGCGATATAGGTATTTTTAAAATTGTGTCTGAATCTTCTGTCGCCGCAGGCGTGAGACGCATAGAGGCTGTTGCGGGAGTCGCCGCGGAAAATTATATTTTAGACGAAGAGAATTCCCTTGCTGGCGCGGCAAAAATATTAACCGCTTCAAAAGATGAGCTTGTAAATAAAGCTCAAAAATATGTTGCTGATTATAAAAAATTAGAGAATGAGTTAAATGCTTTAAGAAGCAGTTTGGTTTCAAACGAAGCGGATTCTTACGTTAAACAGGTTAAAGAAGTTAACGGGTTTAATTTCTTGTCCGTTATGATTGACGGGTTAGACGCAAAGGAATTAAGAATAATATCCGATCAATTAAAAGAAAAACTGAAGTCCGCAATATTGTTGTTGGTTTCAAAAAAAGACGGGAAGATAGCTTTTATAGTTTCTGCTACGGTAGATTATGTTAAAAAAGGCGTTAACGCGAGCAAAATAGCTAAAGCTTTTGCTGCGGATATTGGCGGTTCGGGAGGCGGCAACCCGGATTTTGCCCAAGGCGGTTCAAAAGATTTGTATAAAGCGGAAGAAGTTTTAAAGAATGCTCAAAAATATCTTGTATAATTGCAGCGGGAGGGATTAATATGGCAAAGTGTATTTCTTTGACCGCGATAGGTAAAAACAGACACGGTCTTGTAAGCGCCGTTGCGAAGGTTTTATACGAAGAAAAATGCAATATTGAAGATTCAAAACGACTATTCTTCACGGGCAATTTGCCATGGTTTTGATAATAAAAATCCCAATTAATATTTCTGCAAAAACGCTTTATAACAAACTGCAAAAATCTTCAAAATCTTTGAATATGGCGCTTTCGTATTCGCAGTTGGCTTCTTACTCGCCAAAAAACATTCGCTTGCAAAATCCGTATGTTGTTTCCGTTTACGGTTCAGACAAGACTGGCATAGTTTATAATGTAAGCGAATGTTTAGCTGAAAATAATATAAATATTACCGCCGCGCAAATCACTTTGTCAAAAAGCAAAGGGAAAAATACTTATTATGATGATAATAGAGTGCGACGTTCCTAAAAATAGATATTATGAACTTTCTAAAGAGCTTTCCAAGCTGGCCGGGCTTTTAAATATTGCTATATCTTTGAACAAATTTTACAGGATATGTTACAAGAAAGAAAAAGGTAGAGATAGATTATTTTGGATATAAACGGCCGCAAACAACATTTAAAAACAGATGGATTTGAGGCGATAGCGCTGCGACGCGAAATAGACCGTCTGGATGGAAAAGTTTTTTTGGACAGAGTAACGTCTTTAAAAACAGATGTGTTTAGACGTTAAGTTCCTCCGTATAAATTGTTATAATTACCGCGGGTTTAGATTGCATGCGCTCGTAGTTTAATGGATAGAGCGCCGGCCTCCGAAGCCGGCGATTCCGGTTCAAGTCCGGACGAGCGCGGTTTTGCATATTTTAGCGGTAAATCTACCATGTTAATCAATTGATTATCTTAAAGCGGGAATACAATATGATTGATTTTGAAGAAAATATAGAAAAACTTTATTCTGTTATGGACAAGTGCGAGATTTGTCCTAGAAAGTGCGGAGCGGCTAGAAACAATGGGCAAAAAGGGATCTGCCGTACGGCAAATAAAATATTTGTCGCAAGCTGCAATACGCACGCAGGCGAAGAGCCTCCTATAAGTGGAGCCGGAGGTTCCGGGACAATCTTTTTTTCTAACTGCGCTTTAAATTGCGTTTTCTGCCAAAACTATCCGATAAGTCAGCTTGGCAACGGAAGAGAAATGTCTCTTGACGATTTAGTTGAATCTATGCTCCGTCTTCAAGAACGAGGCGTTCATAACATAAACTTTGTTACGCCGACCCACTACAGCGCTTACATCGCAAAAGCGGTTTGTCTGTCCCATAAAAAAGGGCTTGCAATACCTATACTTTATAATTGTAGCGGTTATGAAAATATTGAAATTTTGAAATTGCTGGAAGGAATAGTAGACGTATATCTTCCCGATATAAAATATTCAAGCGATGAGTTGGCTTTTAAATATTCTGGTATCAAAAATTATGTTGCAGTAAACCAAGCGGCTCTAAAAGAGATGAAAAGACAAGTAGGCAATTTAACTGTTGATAAAAACGGGATTGCCAAAAGAGGAATGATCGTAAGGCATTTGGTTTTACCCGGCGCGCTTGAGAATACTAAAAAAGCTTTAGATTTTGTAGCCAAAGAGCTTTCAACGGCCGCTTTTGTAAGTTTGATGGCGCAGTATCATACCGCGAATAAATCTCACGAGTTTAAAGAATTGTCCCGCTCTTTAACTGAAGAAGAATATGAAGAAGCGGTAAAATATCTTGAAAAATTAGGCTTAGAAAACGGTTGGGTTCAGGATTTTAAATAACGAGGGCTAAATGAAATATGACAACGGACTTATTTCTATACTTATAAATGATGAAAATAGTTTAACTGCTTCGGCAATAGTTTTTGTAAGGGTTGGGGCTGTTGACGAAAAATCTTCGCAAGCAGGGCTTTCCCATTTTATAGAGCATTTAATGTTTAAAGGAAGCAAAAATTACCCCGGCGACAGCTTTAGTAAAACTGTTGAAAATTTTGGCGGGGAAATAAATGCGGCGACATCAAAAGAATTTACAATGTATTACATAAACATGCAAAAGGATTTTGTTGAAGAAAGTTTAAAGATGCTTGCCGATACTATTCAAAATCCTCTTTTTCCAAAAGACGAGATAGACAAAGAAAGAAAAGTTATAATAGAAGAAATTCAAAGATATTTTGATAATCCGGGTTCTGTCTTGTATGAGAAGTTTTACGAAACCGTTTATAAAACAAGCGCGTTAAAAAACAGCGTTATAGGAACGGCGGAAGTTATTGCCAGCATATCGCCTGAAGAAATATATAAATATTATAAAGCGCACTATGTTCCTGAAAAAATGGTAGTTATTGTTTCAGGCGGTTTTGACAAAGAAAAAGTTGAGCAAGTTATAGGCGACACTTTTGGCAAGTTTGAAAAACAGGACACTTGTAACGAGCCTCTTGTTAAGGAAAAAAACCGAGTTGGTAAAGATATAACCGAGTACGGCAAAGTAGAAATGGGGTATATGCTTTCAGGCTTTTTAGCTTGCGACATTGATGATGAAGACATATATGTCGCAGACTTAGCGGCAGACATTTTAGGCGGCGGGAAAAGCTCTAGACTTTATAAATCGCTTTACGAAAAGAAACATCTTGTGTACGCTGTAGACGCTTCTTTTTCTGTTGAAAAGGGAGCGGGGAATGTTTGTATAACTTCGGTTTTTAAACCTAGAAATCTTGAAGCAATAAAAGAAGAAATAGAAAAACAAATAAATGATATTATAAATAATGGCGTTACTGAGGAAGAATTAAATAGATCAAAACTCTTATTGAAAACAGATTGGCAATTTTCCAACGAGACGCCTTATGATGTTGCCGATAAGAGCGGTTATTGGAGTTTGATGGGTAATGCGGAGTTTGTTTGCGCCTATCTAAGCAATTTGGAATGCGTTACGGTCAAAGGTGTCGTAGAATTCTTTAAAAAATATTGTTCTAAAGATGCAATTTCTCATACGGCTTTACTGCCTAAGTAAGAATTGTCGTTAATTTGAGGTATTTATATGGAAAGTTTTACGCTTAAAAATGGCGTTAAGGTATTGTTTGACAAAACAAACGGCGCGGAAATTTTTTCGTTAAGAATTCTTAGTCGGGTTTCTGTTATAAATGAAGTTTTGGGTAATGCCGGCATATCTAGTCTTACGTCAAAACTAATGGCGTATTCCACAAAAAACCGTCCAAGCGAAATTTTGGCAAACGACTTAGGCAGTATCGGAGCAGATTTGTCTTCAGACGTAGCTTACGATATGGCAGGGTTTAGCATGTCTTGCTTGTCTGAATATTTTGACAAAGCGGCGGAGCTTCTTGCCGACGTAGTTTTAAATCCTATATTTGACGAGAAAGAATTTAATTTTGAAAAAGAAAGCGCTATTGCCGCTCTAAATTCCCGCAAAGATAGTATAGGAACAACTGCTGCCGATGCGTTTGCTAAACTGTTTTACGGCAATGCTTCTTATTCTTTTCCTGTTGTTGGCAATAAAGACTCTATTTTAAAAATTACCCGCGAAGATTTAATAAAATGGCATAGATATTCTTACAACGCTTCAAATATTTTACTTTCAGTATCGGGCAACGTTTCTTCTACCGTTGTAAAAGAATCTTTGGAAAAACATTTGTCTGTCGTCGCGACAGGAGATAAATTTAAAGATCCCGTATTTAATTTAAACCGTGACAAGTCTGTAAATAAGGAAATCAAAGGAAAATTCAATCAGGCGTATATATTCATAGGGTTTCTCGCGCCAGCTGTTAATGATAAAGATTTTGTAACGACCAAAGTTATAAGCGCCATTTTAGGCGGCAGAATGACGAGCAGATTGTTTGTTGAGTTAAGGGAAAAATTGGGATTAGCGTATGAGGTAAGCGCAGTTTTCCCTTCAGGAAAAAAAGACGGTTATTTTGCAGTTTATGCAGGTCTTGATAAGAAAAACATAGAGTTAACGTTAAAAAGGATAGATGAAATACTGAAAGATTTTTGTTCCGCGAAAATTTCCGAGCGGGAATTAAAAAATGTTAAAGCGTATATAAAAGGTATCTATCTTTTAGACAGGCAAACGGTTAATAAAAAATCTTACTATAGTGGTTGGAGGGAAATAATTGGACAAGGTTATAAATATGACGCAGAGTATCTAAACGATATAGAAAAAGTTACTACGCAAGGCGTTTTAAACGTTGCCGGCAAAATCTTTGCGGGCAGCGCGGTTTCTGTAATTATTAGTCCTGAAGATAAATAGCATAAATATGAGAGAATTAATTAAAAAGATTAACAGCGTTTCCAAAGGGTATGATGCGTACGCGGTCGGCGGGTTTGGAAGAGACTTGCTTTTAAAGCGTAAACATAAAGATATTGATTTAGTCGTTAATAAAGCCGCTCTAATGTATGCAAAAAAAGTAGCGGCAGTTTTTAAAGCTAAGCTTGTAACGCTAGATGAAGATACTGAAACTTATAGGATAATACTTAAAGACTTTGAAGTTCCAAATATTGATATATCGCTATTTAATGGCAAAACAATAGAAGAAGACTTACAAAACAGAGATTTTACCGTTAATGCCGTAGCTTTCAATCTTAAATATTTTGAAGATTTCAAAAAGCATATCATTTTTCCTAATAAAAATACTCTTGCGGATTTAAAGTCTAAAACTTTTAACGCTCTATCCGGAAGAACGTTTAAGACTGATCCTTTAAGAATGCTTAGAGCTTTTAGATTCGTTGCGGAATTTACAGGATTTAAGCTCTCAAGTAAGACATTGTCGCAGATTAAACAGAACGCGAAACTTATAAAATCTGCGGCTCCTGAAAGAATAAAGAATGAGTTTTTTAGAATTCTTGCGTCAAAGAATTCTAAAAAATTGATTAAAGCTATGGACGGTTGCGGGCTACTTTCCGAGATTTTTTCTGAAATTGAAAAGATGAAGAAAGCAAAGAAAAAGCATTATTATCATTCGGGAGGTTTGTTTCAGCATTCTTTTGAAACGTTACGGTCTGCAGAGAATATTTTAGTCAATCTAAAAAAATATTTTCCCGAAAACTATGTTGAACTGCGAGAACATTTCAATAATGAAGAATTTTTCTCGGAAAATGTCACAAGAGCGGCGTTGTTAAAGTTTGCGGCTTTGTTCCACGACAATGCCAAACCCGAAACTGCAAAGTTTGAAAACGGCAAAATGCGTTTTTTTGAACATGAAGAGATCGGCGCAAATAAATTGAAAGAAATAATGCTTTCTTTAAGGTTTGGCAAAAGAGATATTGAAACCGCGACGTTTTTAGTAAAACATCATATGCGTCCTTCTACGTTAACAAGAAATAATCTTGTTACAGAAAAAGCGGCGACGAAATTTTTTAGAGATATCGGCGATAATACTCCCGATTTAGTTGTTCTTTCAATGTCTGACTGGCATTCTTATAAAAGTTTAAAAGTTTTTTCTCCAAAAGAATTAAAACTTCAAGAAAAATCGGCGAGAGAACTTATAAAAAAATATTACGAGTTAAAAAATGCTAAGCCGCTGCCTAAAGTGATTGACGGCAATATAATAATGAAAGAATTCAGATTGCAGCCCGGTCCTTGGGTTGGCGAGCTTCTAAACTTTGTAAACGAAGCGCGATACGAGAGGAAAGCGTTAAGTAAAAACGACGCTTTAAAGCTGATTTCGTCTAAATTGACGCATATTAAAAAAAAGTATAAAATCTGACGAAAATATTCAAACGGGCGATTTTTGCGGGCGTAGTCTAGTGGCAAAACCTCGGCTTCCCAAGCCGGAGATGTGGGTTCGATTCCCATCGCCCGCTTTTGAACGGGTTTCGATTTTTATCGGGCGTAAACGTTTTTCTGTTTAAACGCGAGCGAGTTTGAGAATTACCAATTGCTACACTTTTAATAAGTGGTTAGTGTGGGAAAATAGAGGGGGGGGGTATTATGGCGGAAGCAAGATGCATGAAATGTAAAAAACAAGTTGAAGTAAAAGATGCTCGGGACGTAGTTATGAAAAACGGTATGAAAGCTATTTCCGGAGCATGCCCCCACTGCTCTACAAAAGTTTTCAAAATCGTAGGCAAGAACAAGTAGTATTTTCATTTGCCGCAAAGTTATAGGGGCCGAATCTAACTAAAAGATTCGGCGTGTTCTAAACGTGTTTCTTTTGAACATAGTTGCGATATACGTAGGTTAACGTATCCGCTTATTGGTAGACTGGATAGATTTTATAAGTTTTAAGATATGCGCAACTATCGTTTTATAGTCGGAGCTTTTGAGAAAGTAAAAAATGCTTGACAAAAGATTTGAGTTGTGTTACAATCTGCGACAGTTGCGGTTCTTCAAAAAGTTTTCAGGTACTTGATAAAAAATGAAATTTTAGTATAATAGCGCAACGCAAAGTTCTTTATATGAAACTTTTAAAATATTTGACAATGATTTAGAAGTTTTGTTTAATAAGTAAGTTGTTGATGCAAAAAAAAGAAAAGTAGTTGCAAAAAAATCTTTTTTGCGTTATATATCAGCAGTCATATAAATAAAGGCAGTTAAGAATTAAATTATAAAGAATTAATAGATTAAGATTTAATCCCTTGTAAAAAAGGCGGTTTTGCTAAATAGGTAGAGATGTAAATCTTTGCTGAATTTGAAAAAAATGGAAAAGCAAAGACCGAGATATTTTTTTCTTTCAAAAAGTTCTTTGAATATTAAATAACACGCAGACAAGCGCCTCGCAAAAGAGGCAATCAAGTAATTAAGGGTCATTTGTAATCAATTCAAATAAAATCCGAAAGGTTTTTATTTAATCAGAGTAGTATCCGAGCTTATTAACGTCTCTGTAAATTTTTTATGGAGAGTTTGATCCTGGCTCAGAGTGAACGCTGGCGGCGTGCTTAACACATGCAAGTCGCGCGGGATTCTGCAGAGTATCGCAGAGTCTAGCGGCAAACGGGTGAGTAACACGTAGGAAACCTCCCTCAAAATGGGGAATATCTCCGAGAAATCGGAGTCAATACCGCATAAGACCACAGTTTGGCATCAGATAGGGGTTAAAGCAGTAATGCGTTTTGAGATGGTCCTGCGGCCTATCAGCTAGTTGGTAGGGTAAAGGCCTACCAAGGCTATGACGGGTATCCGGCCTGAAAGGGTGAACGGACACACTGGAACTGAGATACGGTCCAGACTCCTACGGGAGGCAGCAGTGGGGACTTTTGGACAATGGGGGAAACCCTGATCCAGCAACGTCGCGTGGAGGATGAAGGCCTTAGGGTTGTAAACTCCTTTTGGAGGGGAAGAAAAAAATGACGGTACCCTCAGAAAAAGCCACG
>JAITQE010000015.1 GCA_031289055.1 Candidatus Endomicrobiellum porotermitis | reverse complement strand
GCAGGTTTAAGAGTAGAAAAAGGTAAGAACTATCAAGACTGTTCTGGACGAGTAGGAATGAAATATAAGTTTGGTAAGAGAAGAGGTTCAGGTAGAGATTTGAAGTTAGCTAAGAAAAGAATACACAGATATGTGACAGAAAGATTAGAAAGTAGTAAAGAGAAGCTAATAGATATGAAAATGAAATTGCAAGCGCAATCAGTGAATTAAAAGAGTAGAAGTAGGGAGACGCCCTCTTGGCAGGCAGGAAAAGCTGCTAAGAAAGCGCCGACGGGGAATTCAAATAGAGCTGCGCTTAAATACAAATCCCCTTCTCATGCGTTTTAGAACGGTTATCATATAGCATAAGGTTACAACAATAAAAGTTTAGTTTTTACATTAAACTTTTATATTAATCTATAGCGACTCAAATGTCAGGATTTACAATAACTCGGAAGGCATTATTTCTATGCCTATAAAGCTTCCAAAAGACTGTTTGAAACTCTCTACAAATCTCGCAAGATGCAATATCTTTTCTCTTTCGCCTTTGATTATTATGTGTCTTCTGTGCGTATTATTTAATTTGGCTATATAGGCGGGAACAGGTCCTAAAAGTTTTAAATCAATAAAGTAAGAGTTACAGAGGTTTTTAAGATATGAGAGAAGGTTTTCAGAATCTTCGTCAACTTTTTGTTCGTTTTTATTTCTGACAACTATTTTTGCGATATTGCAAAAAGGCGGATATAAAAGTTTTCTCCTGTGTTCTATCTCAACATTATAAAAACTTAAAAAATCATGGTTTTTGGCATGTTCTATGGCATAGTGATAAGGATTATTGGTCTGAACTATAACGCTGCCTTTAACGTTTCCCCTGCCGCTGCGTCCTGCGACTTGGGTTATAAGTTGAAAAGTCCTTTCCACGGATTTAAATCCTGGAAGATATAAAGACGTATCGGCATCTATAACGCATGCTAAACTTACTCTCGGGAAATCAAAACCTTTTGCTATCATTTGAGTGCCAAGCAATATATCGTATTCTTCGTTTTTTACGCCGTTATAAGCGTTTGCGTAGCTTTTTTTGTTAGAAGCTGTGTCGCCGTCTAACCTAAATATTTTTGCATTCTTAAAAAGTCTTTTTAGCTCGTCTTCCACTTTTTGCGTGCCTGTCCCAAAAACAGCGAGTTCTCTGCTTTTGCAAACAGAACATGTTAACGGCAAATATTTTGTTTCTCCGCAATAATGGCACTTCGCTAAATCCGGATTTCTATGAAAAACCATAGATATAGAGCATTTCGGGCATTGGTATACGCTGCCGCATTTTTTGCACATAATCGCCGGAGAATATCCCCTTCGGTTTAAAAAAACTATTATCTGTTCTTTGCGAGCTAAAGCTTTTGATATTGCGTCAACAGTTTCTGGAAGAAGCAAGCTTGTCTTAAAAAGTCTTTCTTTAAGCGAAATAATTTTCACTTCAGGCAGCTCTTTTTTGTCAACGCGTTCTCTTAGTTCTATTAAACCAATTTTATTCTCTAACGCGTCTTTATAAGTTTCAAGGCTTGGAGTTGCCGAGCCTAACACAACAACGGCATTATGGTACTTTCCTCTCCATTTTGCTATTTCTCTCGCGTCATAAGAAGGCTTTTGTTCTTGCTTATAAGTATGCTCATGTTCTTCGTCAATAATGATAACGCCCAATTTTTTAAACGGAGCAAAAATTGCAGATCTTGCCCCAAGCATTATTTTTATTTCGCCTGTTTTTGCTTTATGAAATAATTTATATTTTTCAACATTTGTAATGCCGCTGTGCCAAACGCCTATATTGGATCCAAATCTTTTTGTCATTACGTCTAAAAATTGAGGCGTGAGCGAAATCTCAGGGATAAGCGTTATTGCATTTTTATCCTGATTTAAGGCATATTCCATAGCGTTTATATACACTTCTGTTTTGCCAGAAGCCGTAACGCCATGCACAAGAAAAACGCTGCAAGAATTTTTATCCAAATCCGCATTTATTACTGAAACCGCGTTCCGTTGGCACGCGTTTAAGACATGTCTTTTATCT
Source organism: Candidatus Endomicrobiellum porotermitis (assembly GCA_031289055.1). GTDB lineage: Bacteria > Elusimicrobiota > Endomicrobiia > Endomicrobiales > Endomicrobiaceae > Endomicrobiellum > Endomicrobiellum porotermitis. The sequence continues at coordinate 20,922 of JAITQE010000015.1, read as the reverse complement.
GAGATTTCAAAAGCGTCTTTTGTCTTTTTAGAAATTCTTTTAGAGGATTTCATGGAAACGGGTATTATAGAAGCGTAAGCTTCTCCCAAAGAACATATGTAATTTTTTGACATATAGTCGGCGAGTTTTCTTGTTTCGTCGTTAATTAAAACTTCTTCGTCTATAACTTCTATAATCTGCTTTAGTTTTAAAGAAGAATTTTTTTCAATATCCAAATAAGCAGCCGCATAACCCGTCAAAATTCTTTTACCAAAGGGAATTTTAACTCTTCTACCTACGACATTTTCAGGATTTGCGTATTCAGGAGGCAGATAGTGAAACGTCTTGTTTAAAGGCACTGGAACGGCTACGTCTAAAACTATCATATCTCGCCAGTATCCAAATAATGCGTTACTCTTTTCATATCGTCCCAAACAAACTTTTTCAGATTCGGGCTTCTGAGAAGAGCTGCAGGGTGGTATGTAGGTATAAGCTTTACGCCTTTATATTCTTTTACAACGCCTCTAATTTTACTTATAGGCTCTTCGCTGTACAAAAGACCTCTTGTTGAAGATGCTCCTAAAGTTACGATAATTTTAGGCTTAATAATTTCAATTTGCTTATCTAAATAATGTCTGCAAGTTTCCATCTCAAGCGGAGCAGGAGGTCTGTCGTTAGACCTTTTTTCAGGATTTGCAGGGTCTATCATAGGGTGGCATTTGACAATATTCGCTATGTAAACGGTTTCTCTTGTATAACCCATAGCTTCAATAATTTTTGTCAAAAGCTGCCCAGCCTTGCCAACAAAAGGCTCGCCTTTATGATCTTCGTCAAACCCTGGACCTTCGCCGACAAACATTAAATCTGCGGTCAGAGACCCTACGCCGACAACCGCATTTAAGCGACTTTTTCCTAAAGCGCATTCCTTGCAAGAATCTATTGTCCTTTTCAACGCTTCAAGCTTTTCTTTAGGACTTAAGACCTTTTCAGATTGTTTTATTTTCATAGATTCTTCTGTTGAAGTTCTCTTTTCAATAGGCATTTTAGGAATTTCAGCTTCTCCCCAATTTAAATATTCCTCAAGCGTTATTTTTGAGAGATTTAATATTTTCAAATATTTTGACTGTTTCATTTATAATTTTTCCCGCTATAAATTTCTTGCTTCTATTTTTTATTTCTACAATACTATCGGATTTAATCATATAAACTGTCGTTTTGTCAGAACCAAAAGAATCTCTGCCATTGGCGACAATCAAGTCTAAGTTTTTGCTTTGTAATTTAAGTTTGGCATTCGCAAGAAGGTTTTGGGTCTCAAGAGCAAAACCTGCGACAACCTTATTAGATTTATTTTTCCCGCAGTATTTTACAATATCCGGATTATTTTTAAGCCATAGCAACGTTGAATTGCCAGATTTTTTTATTTTATGTTTTTGAAATTTAGCGAGTCTATAGTCGGCAACCGCAGCTGCGCTTATAACAATGTCAGCTTTTTGTAAGCTAAACTTTGATTCTTTAAACATCTCAAGCGCTGTCGTTACTTTGACAAGTTTTACTTGCGCAGGATACTTCTTGACTTCTCCTGAAATAAAAATAACTCTATGCCCCTTTTTTACAGCATACTCGGCTAAAGCTAATCCCATCTTTCCAGACGATTCGTTGCTTATATATCTTACAGGATCTATGTATTCTTTAGTTGGACCTGATAGGATTAAAAATGTAAGTTTTTTGAACATTATAAGAAAAGTCTCTCAACCGCAGAAACTATTGTCTCTACGGAAGCAAGTCTGCCGTCGCCGCAATCGCCGCAAGCAAGCTCGCCTTTTTCAGGCATAACAAACTTATAACCGTAACTTTTCAAAGTCTCAATATTGTTTTGGGTGACTTTGCGGTTTAACATATTGAAATTCATCGCGGGACATATTAAAATTTTCGCTTTAGAAGCGAGGACCGCGCAAGAAAGCAAATCATTAGCCCTTCCGCACGCAAGCCTTGAAATAATATCGGCGGTAGCCGGAGCAATAAGTATAACGTCGGCTTTCTTTGCCAAAGATATATGATTTATTTCCCAATTATCGAAAATATCAAACATTTCGGAGTAAATTTTATTTTTTGAAAGAGTTTGCAGCGTAAGCGGAGTTATAAATTTCGCGCCGCCGTTGGTAAGAATACACTCTACATTTGCGCCAAATTTAACAAGACCCCTTATAACATCGCAGCTTTTATACGCCGCAATCCCGCCGCAAACGCCAAAAATAATATTCTTGTTATTCAAAGACATTATATATATACGCTCTCTTACTTAATTTAAAGACGCTGACAATTTTCTCCAGCCGCAGGGACTTCAGCTTTAGCATTCTTCATTTTCTTACGCAGCTCTTCTATTTTTTCAGGAGTAGCCACATCTGTTACAACATCGCTCAAAGCTTTGTTTATAATCTCGGGCTGAGTCAATTTTCTAAAATCCGCGCTTTGTCTATTTAGGTCAATCCATTCCAAAGCGAGTTTCACTATATCATATCTACTGAACTTAGACGAAGATACTGCCAATCCTAACTGCATTTCTGTTAATACCATTTTCTTATCCTCCTAATATAACCTAAACTAAGCGAAATATATTGTATCTTTTTGTATCTTATATTCCAAAGATTTTATAATTGTTCTTACGGACTCTACAGCGTCGGTCAAATCTCTATTTATTACTAAATAGTCGTATTTTGGCAAATATTCCAGCTCTTTTTTAGCGTTAACCATACGCGTATCTATTGTTTCTTTACAGTCTTTATTTCTTGCTATTAATCTTTTTTCAAGAGTCTTAAAATCCGTTGTCATTATAAAAATCATACAAGTTCTGTAGGGATATTGCTTTTTTATATTTATTCCGCCTTGAACATCTATCTCTAAAATTACGTTTTTGCCCGCGGTTAAAGCTTTGTCAAGAAGCTCTTTTGAAGTGCCGTAATAGTTCCCGTGGACTTTAGCCCACTCGGCAAATTTGCCTTCTTTAATCATTTTTTTAAAAGATTCTTCGCTTAAAAAAAAATAGTTCTTGCCGTTTTTTTCGCCCGTTCTCGGATGTCTTGTAGTGTACGAGATTAAATATGTTGTATCTTTTTTATCGCTTGCAAGGACGGCTTCGCATATGCTACTCTTGCCCGCTCCTGAAGGAGCGGAAAGAATAATTATATTTCCTAATTTGATGGGATTGCTTATTTTTTTACTCACAAAAATCCTAAATAAAAAAGTATGAACTAGGGAGAGTTATAGAAGTTATATCCGCAAAAAAATATCGGAGGAGGCAATATTTTACCTATAAGCCACAAAACGCATTGATTTTTCAACATTTCAAATTTTTCATTGCATTTTCAAAACGTTTTGGAGTTTTTCAAAATGTCCGAAAATGCCTTAAAATCAAATATTGTACCCAACACGCTCCCATTTTAGCATTTATAATTTAAAGCATCAATAGAATTTTTTAAATGTTCTTTTGAAAGATGCGCGTAAATCATTGTAGTTTCAATTTTTGAATGTCCTATTGGACGTTTAGTTGCAACTGAAAACCTTAAATATTCATCTGTGAACGCCTTCTTTGTAGGCAAAAGGATTTATTTCATCAAAAGAGAAGTTGACGCTTGGAACGAACAAAGGAAAAGGTAAGGGAGAGGCTAGGGAATGCTTATATTCAGAAAATGTATCCTTTTACTAGTGAAATAAATCGGGGAGGCGGGACTTGAACCCGCAGCCTCCTGCTCCCAAAGCAGGCGCGATAGCCAATTACGCTACTCCCCGGTTACCGCTATAAACTCTTTATTATTTCCTTAGCCTTTCGTAAAGCTATCGCTCTATGACTAATAGAATTTTTTGTATCTGCGCTTAACTCTGCAAAAGTCTTGCCATGCTCGGGGATATAAAACGCAGAATCATAACCAAACCCGTTGCTTCCCAAAAATTGCAGAGCTATAGTACCAAAAATTTTGCCTTCTGCCAAGTTGATTTCTCCGTCGGGGCTTGAAATCGCTATTACAGTCCTAAATTTTGCGGTTCTTTTTTCAAGCGGCACGCCGTCTAAAACCTTAAACAGCTTATTATTATTATTTTCGTAAAGACATTTCTCGCCCGCATACCTTGCGGAATATACGCCGGGCGCTCCGCCTAAATAATCAACTTCCAGACCAGAGTCGTCAGCTAAAGCCCATTTGCAAAAAAATTTGGCGGCTTCCCTTGCTTTTTTTATAGCATTTTCCTCAAGAGTTTTTCCGCATTCTTCTGTCTTTGGATGCTCTGAAAAAGAAATCATTGGAGTAACTTTAACGCCTAAATCCTTTAGAATTTCTTTCATTTCTTCAGCTTTATGCTTATTGCCTGTAGCAAGTATTATTTCCTTTATCATTTCAAATTTCCTTTTTGTTGTATATTTCTTTAGTTCTTTTTAAATTAAGCGCTAGAAATTTATACGCGCTATTGCGTTTAATATTCAAAATATGCGCCTATAATTTATCCCAAAAATTTTAAACTTTCGTCTATTTTTTCAATTTTAAGAGCAGCATCGTTAAGCCTTGCTTGAATCTTTTCCACTTCGGCTTTTGGCGCCCTTTTCATAAAACTTTCATTGCTTAATTTTGCTGTAGTTCTTTCAACTTCCCGCTTAGCAAGCGCAATTTCTTTCGCAAGTCTAGCTTTTTCTTTCTCTATATCAATAAGTCCTTCTAAAGGAAGAAATATTTCAAATCCGCTTGCGACAGCTAGCGCCGAATTTTTTGATCTTTCAATATTTTTACCAAATTGTATAGAACTTATCTTTGCAAGCTGTTTTATATAACCTTCGTTTTCTTTTGCAGTTTTTTCTTTATTGTCATCTAAAACATTAAACAATGCCTCTATTTGAACAACTGGCGAAATATTCATCTCGCTTCTTAGCGTTCTTATTTTTATAATTATATCCTGCACTGTTCTCATTTTCTCCAAAGACTCTGCAAACCCTGAAGTTTTTATCTTAGGGAATACGCTTTCGGCTATTATTTTTTCATCTTTGTTTAATATTTGCCAAATCTCGGACGTTATAAACGGCATTACGGGCGATAATAATTGTAAAGCTCTTTTTAATATATAAACAAGTATTGAAAGCGCTTGTCTTTTTAAACTAACATCGGGAGACGTCATGCGTATTTTTGACAATTCTATATACCAATCGCAATACTTTGTCCAGAAGAAATCGTATAGTTCTCTGGATACAGCGTCAATATTATACGTATCGTAAGCCGCTTGCGCTTTGGCAAAAGTATTTTCAACCTCGGCAATAATCCACTCGTCGGCAAGCTCACAAGGTTTTATTTCTTCGTCAAGTTTGTCTATGCCTTCCAAGTTCATCAATATAAATCTTGCCGCGTTCCATATTTTGTTGGCAAAATTTCTTGCAGATAGAAATGATTCATCGGAAATCTGCATATCTCTTCCAGGCACAGCCGCCTGAGCCAATGCGAATCTTAAAGAATCTGTGCCGTACTTTTCAATGATATCGCGAGGATCAACCGCGTTGCCCAAAGACTTTGACATCTTCTTTCCGCGTTTATCTCTAACTATGCCGTGTATAAATATGTCTTTATACGGCGCATCTTTCATGAACTCAAGACCAAACTGCGCCATTCTTGCGACCCACAGATAAATTATCTCGTGTCCTGTAGCTAAAACAGACGTCGGATAGAAATACTTTAAATCTTCGCTATTTTCGTTTTCCCCCCAGCCAAAAACGCTTATAGGCCACAAAGCCGAAGAAAACCACGTATCCAAAACATCTTCGTCTTGAACAAATTTATCGCCTTTGCAACACGGGCATTCCTTAGGCCGCTCAAACGAAGCTATGGGTTTGCAGTCTTTTCTTTTTCCTTTCTCACTAACGCAGTAATAAACGGGTATTCTATGCCCCCACCATATCTGTCGGCTTATGCACCAATCTCTTAAATTTTCAAGCCATAAAACATAAGGTTTTTTCCAAGAGTGAGGGTGGAAAACCGTTTTAGCTTCGTTTGCCGCATCTACAGCTTTCTTAGACATTTCGCCAACGTTTAAAAACCACTGTTCCGACATCAAAGGCTCTATTTTTGTAGAGCATCTGTAACATCTTCCAACTGAATGATTATAGTCTTCAACTTTTATCAAAAATTCCGCTTCTTCTAAATCTTTGACTACTTCTTTCCTTGCATCTTCAACGCTTAAACCAAGATATTTCTCTGGCACGTTTATCATTTTTCCGTTTATATCTACAACTTCTATAGTCTCAAGATTATTCCGTTTTGCTATTTCGTTATCAGCGGCGTCGTGAGCAGGCGTTACTTTAACTGCTCCGGTTCCAAAAGATTTATCTACAATATAATCTGACGCTACTTTTATTTCTCTCCCAGACAAAGGAAGCTTAAGAGTTTTCCCTACCAAGTTCGCATACCTGTCATCATCGGGGCTTACAGCAACGGCTGTATCTCCAAGCAATGTTTCAGGACGGGTTGTAGCCACAATAATATACTCGTCTGAATCTTTCAAAGGGTATTTTATATGCCAAAGATTGCTTTTTTCATCGTCATACTCAACTTCTATGTCGGATAAAGCCGTTCCGCATCTTGAACACCAATTTACAAGCCTTTTGCCTTTGTATATAAGTCCTTTGTCAAACAAATCTATAAAAGCTTTTTTCACGGCTTTGGAGCGGCTTTCGTCCATTGTAAAAGCAACTCTATCCCAATCCAACCCGCAGCCTATCATTTTCAACTGTTCCAATATGGCGTCGCCCGCTTCGTTTATCCACTGCCGCATTCTCTCCAAAAATTTATCTCGTCCCAGATCATATTTAGTTATTCCTTCTTTTTTAAGAAGTTTTTCAACTACATTTTGCGTAGCTATGCCGCCGTGGTCGGTGCCCGGCACCCAAAGAGTATTATAGCCCTGCAATTTCTTAAATCTTATTACTATATCTTGCAAAGTAGCGTTTAGAGCGTGCCCCATATGCAAAGAGCCGGTTACATTTGCAGGCGGTATTACTATTGTAAACGGTTTTTTATTTTTATCTATTTTTGCAGAAAACGTTTTATTTTCTATCCAATATTCGCTCCATTTTTTTTCAACTTCTTTAGAGTTATAAACTTTCTCCATGTCCATTTAATAAACCCCTTCAAGAATCTAACGTTACGCAATAAAGAATTATATCAAATTTTGTATAATCTTCCGATGTGGACTTTATGGAGCTAGAATCTATGGAAAAGAAAACAGTTTTGATAACCGGATCTTCAAGAGGAATAGGCAAACAGTTAGCTTCAGCTTTTTCTGAAAATAATTGGAACGTATGCGGCTGTTACAGGAGTAATGCTCCTGATTTTGAGATTCCAAATTCCGCGTTTGTTAAAACAGATATATCAAATTACAAAGAAGTAAAAGATTTGATAAACAACGCCGTTGCCAAGTTTGGTAAAATAGACTGCGTTATAAACAACGCCTCTATTGCGTCTGGATCCTCAATATTTAAAATGACCGACGAAATGTGGGATTCAGTTATAAAAACCGATTTAAGCGGCACCTTTTATGTGGTTAAAGAGTCGCTCAAACAAATGATAAAGCAAAAAGACGGCGCTATAATAAATATTGTGTCAATGTCGGCGTTTAAGTCTTATATAGGTAACGCTAATTATTCAGCTTCTAAAGCCGGCGTTATAGCTCTTACAAAAACAACGGCAAGAGAAGGAGGACGTTTTGGAATAAGGTCAAACGCGGTGCTTCCGGGTTTTCATTTCGCAGGCATGGGCGGCAATGCAAGCGAAGAATATATAGAAACAATAAAAAAAGAAAGCGTCTTAAACGCTACGACCGATATTAAAGAACTAGCCGAATTTATAGTCTTTCTTTCTCAAGTAAAAACAGTATCTGGACAAGTGTTTAATTTTGATTCAAGGTTGATATAAAGGAAATGAAGTTAGGTATTACTGGAATAGGCGTAGTTTCGCCTCTAGGAATAGGAAAGGAAACTAATTGGAAAAGGCTTATAAATTCTGAATCGGCCGTTAAATACAATAAAATTTTAGACATATACTCCGCATGCGTTACCGATTTTGGCATGCAAGAAGGCAAACGTCAATATGAAATGGCAAAAACCGCCATATTGGAAGCGGTTTCAGACGCAGATTTAAATAATTCAAGCTTTGACCGCAAAAGAATAGGATTATGTCTTGGCGAAAGCAAAATCAATCTTTTTAAAAATGATTTTTCCCTTGGGAACTCTCTTGCAAACGAACTAAAAGAAACTTTCTGCTTATACGGGGAAAGCATAACTCTTTCCGCAGCTTGCGCGACTGGAATTCTCACAATTATAAAAGGCTGCCAACTTATAAAAAACAGACTATGCGATGCCGTCGTCTGCGGCTGCAGCGAGACTTCAATTCACCCATTGTATGCTGCAGGATTTAAAAACATGGGCGTTTTAACAAAACATAATCCAAGTCCTTTTGACAAAAATAGAGACGGTTTTGCTATAGGAGAAGGAGCCTGTTTTGTAGTAATTGAAAATATTGAAAAATCTTTAAAAGGAAATGCAAAAGTTTATTGCGAAGTCGCGGGTTACTCAAACGGAATATATTCAGACGACACATTGGCAACCAAATCCCGCTCAAAAATGAAAGATATTATAAAAAAAGCTGTAAACGCAAAGAATGAAACCCCGGATTATATACACATGCACGGAACAGGAACAAAACTAAATGATTACAATGAAAGTTTGGCTGTATATGAGGTTTTTGAAAACGCAAAAGAAATATCTTTAAGCTCAACTAAAGCGGCCACGGGACACATGCTTGGGGTATCAGGAATGATAGGAGCGGCTTTTTCTATTCTTTCTATGGAAAATAATGTTGTTCCTCCAACTTTAAATTTTAAAGCTACCGATATAAATTTAGATTTGGATTACACGCCAAACAATGCAAAAAATAAAATCATAAATTCAAGTCTCACTCTTTCCTTCGGATTTGGCGGACAAGCTTCCGCTCTTTTACTGGAAAAATTTATTCCCCTATAATTTTTATCAAAACCCTTTTGCGTCGCATTCCGTCAAATTCGCCGTAGAATATTTGTTCCCACGGCCCAAAGTCCAATTCGCCTTTCGTTATAGCAACAACAACTTCCCGACCCATCACTTGTCTTTTTAAATGCGCGTCGCCATTATCTTCGCCGGTACGATTGTGCCGATATTTAGAGAGCGGTTCGTGAGGAGCAAGGCTTTCTAACCATTGCTTATAATCATTGTGCAATCCTGACTCGTTGTCATTTATAAATACGCTAGCGGTAATATGCATAGCGTTTACCAAAACCAAGCCTTCCATAACGCCGCTTTCTTCAACGGCATTTTGAACGTCGTTCGTTATGTTTATAAAATCCATTCTTTTCTTAACGTCAAAAATAAGCTCTTTCCTATAAGATTTCACCGCATATCCTTTTACGTCGTATTACGCATCGTAATTTTAATAATTCTAACAAAACGCGGCAAGAGGTTCAACTTGCTTTAATTATTCTCGGTCAATTGATATAATTTTACGAAAGGATACGGAGAGAGAATGAAATGCTTGATAATTTTTTAACGGAAAGATTAACGTCAATAAAAGACTCGGGATTGCTTAGGATTTTGCGAACTGTTCAGTCCGCTCCGGCGGCTACAATAACTATAAACGGAAAAGAATTTATCAATTTTTCCTCAAACAATTATCTGGATTTAGCGGGAAATAAGGAAATTTACAAATCGGCTGTTAGCATTATTGAGAAATACGGTTTTACCGCCGCTTCTTCCAGGCTAGTATCCGGAAATCTTTCCCTGCACGAAGAATTAGAATCTAAGCTAGCTGAATTTAAAAACAAAGAAGCGTGTCTTTTATTCCCAAGCGGTTACCAAACAAATGTTGGCGTAATAAGCGCGCTAATCTCTAATGAATCCGAGTCTTGCATAATTATGGATAAGCTAAATCATGCTTCTCTATGGGACGGAGCAAAACTTTCAGGCGGCAGAATATTCGTTTACGATCATTGCGATATGAACTCCCTTGAAAAGACATTAAGAAGAACTTCCAAATATAAAATGAAATTGGCAATAACAGAATCCGTATTTTCTATGGACGGAGATTTTACGCCTTTGGAAGATTTTGCGTTATTGTGTAAAAAATATGACGCGATAATCATGCTAGATGAAGCTCACTCAACAGGAGTTTTTGGAAAGGAAGGCAAAGGGCTTGCGGACTTCTTTGGAGTGGAAGATAAAATAGACATAACGGTAGGCACGCTATCAAAAGCTTTTGCTTTGCAAGGCGGCTTTGTTTGCGGGTCAAAAAAATTTATTGACTTTTTAATAAATAAAAGCAGGGCTTTTATTTATACAACCGCCGTTTCGCCGGCTATTTGCGCCGCAGCTTTAAAAGCTCTAGAAATAGTGAAAAAAAGCGAAGAAAGAAGATATAATATCCATAGTATTTCAAAAACGTTGAAAACAAAATTAAGTGATTTAGAACTTGATACTTCAAAAACGCAATCGCAAATAATACCGATTATTACACGTAGTATTGCAAATGCCGAAAAAATAGCGCTGAATTTGCTCAAAGAAGGCGTTTACGCTCCGGCAATAAAACATCCTACTGTCCCTAAAGAACAAGCGAGAGTAAGAATTTCGCTTACTTCTGGACATACTCTAAACGATATAGAAAAACTTCTAAAATCCGTCGGGATTTATTAGATGCAAAAATAAAGGAGTTTCCTCTTAGATTGCGCGTATATTTACAATAAAATATTTCAATAAGGATATGCGCGACAGTTGCGCTTGATGATGAGGAATGCGTACGTGAAGCGCGGAAGGATACTACGGTATTGTTTGTAGGTATGGTTAAGAGGGTATTTTTTATACTGGAGTAAATAGCATGCGTAAAGGAATATTTGTTACCGCTACAGATACGGAAGTAGGCAAAACTTACGTATCTTGCAAAATATTGGAAGAACTAAGAAAAATAGGCGTAAATTCGGGTTGTTTTAAACCTATCTCTACTGGAGACAGAAATGATGCTAAGGCTTTGATAAAAGCATCTGATATTAAAGAATGTCCCGAAGTCGTAACGCCTGTGTTTTTTAAAAATCAGATGTCCCCTTACGGCGCTTCCATTTTGGAAAAGAAAAAACTTAATTTGAAGAAAATAGAAAAAGGTTTTAAATATTTTACGGATAAGTATGATTTTACAGTAGTTGAGGGCGTGGGCGGGATAAAGGTTCCCCTTAATAAAGATTTTTTTGTAAGCGATTTAATTAAAAAATTTAAACTTCCTGTATTAGTAGTCGCGCGACATAGTCTTGGCACTATTAACCATATTCTTCTCACTATTGAAAAATTAAAAAATGACAATCAAAAAATTTTGGGCGTAATTTTAAATACGGGTAAAAATAAATACGATGCGTCGGTAAAATCTAACGCTAAGCTGATCTATAAATTAACAAAGCTTCCCGTCTTGCAGTTAAAATATAACGGCAAGATAGACTTAAGGAAAGATAAATGGATAATAAAATAAAAGCTAGACTTATAAAGTCTGATAAAAATAATATTTGGCACCCTTTTACGCAGATGGCAGACTGGATAAACAACGACCCTTGCGCGCCGTTAATAATAGATAAAGCGAAAGGTTCTTATTTATACGATATTGACGGTAAAAAATATTTGGACGGAGTCGCTTCGCTTTGGGTTAATCTTTTAGGTCATAGAAATCCTAAGATTGATAAAGCTATAAAAAAACAGATTAATAAAGGTTCGCATACTACATTTTTAGGACTCACGCATGTTCCTGCAATAGAGCTTGCCAAAAAGCTTATATCAATACTTCCAAAAAATTTAAAAAAGATTTTTTATTCTGACAACGGGTCAACGGCCGTAGAAGTCGCTATTAAAATGGCGTATCAGTACTGGCAGTTTAAGGGAGAAAAAAGACAGTTCTTTTTTTCTTTAAAAAACGCTTATCACGGCGATACAATTGGCGCTGTTTCTGTTGGAGGCGTAGACTCTTTTCATTCAAGTTTTAAATCTCTTTTGTTTAAAAGTTATTTCGCAATGTCTCCTTATTGTTATAGATGTCCATACAGAAAAAAAGAGATTACATTTCCTTTGAATGCCAAAAATTTTAAAAACCATAATGCAAAAGTCGGCTGCAAAGGCGAATGTATAAAACAAGTTGAAGATATTATTTCTAAAAACCATAAAACAATAGCTGCGGCAATAATTGAGCCTTTAAATCAAGCGGCTTCAGGAATGATCGTAATGCCGAAAGGTTATCTTAAAGAATATGCAAATCTTTGCAAGCGTTACGGCGTTTTGTTGATTTGCGATGAAGTTGCTACAGGGTTTGGCAGAACTGGAAAAATGTTTGCAGTAGAGCATGAGGATGTTAAACCTGACTTTGCGTGTTTGTCAAAAGGCATAACGGGCGGATACCTGCCTTTGGCCGTTACTGCGACAACAAATGAAATTTACAACGCTTTCTTAGGCAAATATGAAGAATTTAAGACATTTTTTCACGGGCATTCTTATACTGCAAACCCGCTTGCATGCACCGCGGCGAACGCAGCGCTTGATATATTAAAGAAAGACAAAATTCTTAACAAACTTCAACCTAAAATTAAGCATTTAGAAAAAGAACTTACGGAATTATCTAAACATGAAAAAGTGGGCGACATCAGGCATTGCGGCGTTATGGTAGGCATAGAAATAGTTGAAGATAAAAGAACAGGCAATCCTTACGATTATAAACTTAAACTTGGCGCAAAAATTTGCACAAATATGAGGAAGGACAGCGTTATAATCAGAAACCTTGGAGATACGCTAGTTCTATTCTTGCCTTTAACAATTACCGAAAAAGAAATATCAAAGATAGTGAGCGCCGTCAAAGAAGAGATAAGTCGTTTAAGATTATTATGATAAAGTTAGGCGGATAGAATATTTATATTTTTATTTGCTTAAAAATTTCCTTCATATCGTTTGGAAGTTCCGCTTTGAATTCAACTGTTTTTGAAGTTCTTGGATGGGTAAAAGCCACATTATATGCGTGCAACATTTGTCTGCTATATTTTTTTCCATCAATAAAAACTTCGGAACCGCCGTACTGTTGGTCCCCAAGCACAGGGTGGTTAATATATTTCATATGGCTTCTTATTTGGTGCGTTCTTCCTGTAATAATCCTTACTTCTACTAAAGCGTATCCATCTCTTCTTGCAAGAACTTTAAACTCGCTAACTGCCATTTTTTTTGCCAAAGGATTAACGGATATAATCTTTCTATTTTGAGGCGACCTGCCAAGAGGCGCTTCTATTCTACCCATATTTTCAACAACGGCGCCTTTAACCGCGGCAAGATATATTTTTTTCACAGCTCTTTTCTGAAACTGTTTTGAAATGCTTATTTTAGATTTCTCATTCTTTGCAAAAATGATAAGCCCCGAGGTATCCTTGTCCAATCTATGAACTAAATAGGGATTATACTTGCCTTTTGAATGAGCCATCAAAGCGTTAAGAAGAGTCCCAGAAGGGTGTCCGTAAGAAGGGTGGACCACAATGCCGGGCCGCTTGTTGACAATTACAATATCGTTATCTTCGTATATGATATCCAAATTCATTTTCTCGGGAGCTATTTTGAGTTTTTCTTCTGCGCCAAACTCAAAAGAAACGATGTCGCCTCTTTTAAGTTTATGGCTTGCTAAAACAGGCTTATCGTTTACAAAAATCTTTCGCTTATCTATAAGTTTTTGAAAATATGAACGGGAATAGTCTTTATAAATTAAAGCCAGATAAGAATCTACTCTCTCTCTTTCAAACTTTTCGTACGTTACTTTTTCTTGCATACTATAAAAACTCCGATAATAAACAATAGTACGGACATAACCTGCGATACTGACAACCCAAAGCACTGCGCCCCTCTATCGGAATCACCTCTGAAAAATTCAACTGTAAATCTTAAAACGGCGTAAGACATAAAATAAACCGCTACAATTTGTCCTTCTTTAGGTTTCTTTTTTGAATAAAAATACAAAACCAAAAAAATTAAAAAATTCCCAAATGATTCATACAGCTGCGCGGGGTGCAAATGAACGCCCAGAACTGCTAAAGAGTTTCTATCTTTAAAAATTACGGACCACGGAACATTAGTCTCTCTACCGTAACAACAACCTGCAAAAAAGCAGCCTATTCTTCCTATAGCGTGACCTAAAGCCACAGAAGGCGCGACGAAATCTCCCAATTTAAGCAAAGATATTTTCTTTTTTTTAGCATAAAGAATGATAAAAATCGCCACAAAAATAAATCCGCCGTAATAAACAAGTCCGCCGTTCCATATTTTTAAAATATCTATAGGGAACGCTGCAAATTCTCCTAAGTTTGTAAGAACATAAAATATTCTCGCTCCCAAAACGCCAAGAAGTATAGCGTATAAAAACAAGGAATATATTTCATCATGAGAAAGCGCTTTTTCTTTAGATTTTTTTGACCGATTTACGAGATATAAAATAGCTGCGAGGAATGACAGACCGTAAAAAAGTCCGTAGGAATATATGGTAAAATTTCCAAGTTTTAAAAGGATAGGGTGCATTATTTTTTATCTTGCCTCTCCTTTTTACCGCCAAAAAAGAGAAGATCTATGGCAATAAGCCCCATAGCTACGCATACGCAAGAGTCGGCGACATTAAAAGAAGGCCATCTTAAAGAATTTACGCCGAAATCAAGAAAATCCACTACCGAACCTCTGAAAAACCTGTCAATAAGATTTCCTAATCCGCCAAATATTACAAGGCAGAAAGAATATTTCTGCAAATTATCCAATTTTTCTCTATTTTTATAAAGCCACGCGGCAAAAACTGATAAAAAAATTGAAATAAACAAAGAAAGCGGCGCATTTCTACCTCGCAATATGCTGAAAGCTGTTCCTGTATTATCAATATTTGTAATATTAAAAAAATCAAATATAGGAATAACGTTTATATGAGACGCGTAATCCACGTTTTTGACAATCAAATATTTTGAAAATTGATCCAGAATAAGAGTAAGAACGCCAAGCATTAGCGGCTTTTTCATTTATTTTAAAGCATCCAAGCATCTAGGACATAAATCATCTTTTATTGCGTCTATATGTCTCCAACATCTGGCGCACTTCTTGTAGTCAGATTTCACAGCTTCGACAGTCAATCCATCTTCTTTATCTAAATTTTTATATTTTATATCCCAGCTTCCTAAAGTTAAATTAACAAGTTTTAAGTCTTTAAACGCTTCAACATATTTATGTCCGTAAATGATGTTAAGAGAAGCTCCTAAATTTGAACCTATAACTTTGCTTTGTCTTAATTTTTCATAAGAAGATAAAGCTTTTTCTCTTGCTTCAAGCAGTCTTTCCCATTTTTCAATAGTCTTGGCTTGTAGAATATGTTTGCTGTTCATTATAGGGAAATCAGAAAGAAAAACTGACCAAGCCAAATTGGAATCAAGCTTCCTCAATTCTTTCCACGCTTCTTCGGCTGTAAAAGAAAGTATTGGAGACACAAGCCTTATCAACGCCGAACATATCTCAAACACGGCAGACTGCGCGCTTATTCTCTCTCTGCTGTCTTTCTTATCGCAATAAAGAGTATCTTTTAACGCGTCAAGATAGAAACCGCTTAAGAAGACAGCGCAAAAATTATTTATCGCTGAAGCCGCCTTATGAAATTCATAACTTTCGTATGACGCCGCAGTAGAAGATATAAGCTGCTGAAGTCTGCTTAAAGCGTATTTATCAATCTCCTGCATCTCTTTGAACGCCAAAGATTTTTTAGCATTAAAATCGCTTATATTGCCAAGCAAAAATCTTAGCGTATTCCTTATTTTTCTATATGCTTCGCTTAAACCTTTTATAATTTCGTCCGAAACCCTTATGTCTTCTTTGTAATCGCTTGAAGCTATCCAAAGACGAAGAATGTCAGCTCCGTATTTATTTGTTAACTGTTCGCTTGATATAAAGTTTCCAAGCGATTTGGACATTTTCTTACCCTGCCCATCAACGACAAAACCATGCGTCAAAACATTTTTGTAAGGAGCTATGCCTTTTATGGCTACAGAAGGCATGAGAGACGTTTGGAACCAACCGCGGTGTTGATCGCTGCCTTCAAGATATAAATCCGCAGGAAACTCCAAGTCTTTATAATTTTTGCTTGATAAAACCGCTTCGCAAGAAACGCCTGAATCAAACCATACGTCTAAAATATCTTCTTCTTTTGTAAAACTTTTTGCTCCGCACGAAGAACATTTCGGCTTAGCGTCTTTTAAAAGTTCTGCTTCGCTCGTTTCAAACCAAGAATCTGATCCTTTTTCCCCGAAAATTTTTGATATTGAATCTATTACTTTTGTATCCAAAAGCGGCTCGCCGCATTCTTTGCAATAGAAAACAGGTATAGGCACGCCCCATAAGCGCTGACGGCTTAAGCACCAATCGGGACGATTTTCCAACATAGAAGTTATTCTATTTTCACCGTACTTTGGAATCCAATTGACATCTTTTGCAGACTTCAAAAGTTTCTCTCTTAAGTTATTATGTTCAACTGACAAAAACCATTGAGGCGTAGCTCTAAAAATTATAGGCTTCTTGCATCTCCAACAATGAGGGTAAGAATGATTAAGTTTCAACTGAGCAAGAATTTTTCCTTCTTTGGAAAGTTTCTCTATTATTAAAGGATTAGCTTTGAATATATGGACGTTCTCAAATTCAGGAACTTCTTTTGTAAACAAACCTTTGCCATTTATAGCGGATAATATCTCAAGTCCGTATTCCAATCCAGCCTGATAATCTTCAGGACCGTGTCCGGGAGCTATATGAACTATGCCCGTACCGTCTTCCATACTCACAAATTCGGCTACAATTCCCTGAGATTGCCTGTTTGCGACAAGCGGATTTTGGCATCTTATATTTACAAAATCAACGCCTTTAGCTTCAAAAATAATGCCATAGCTTGCAGCTTTTATTTTCTCTTTAACATTTTCAAGCAAAGGTTTGGCAACTATAAGTTTTTCATCGTTGCCCGAGTCCATTTTATAAACAGCGGCGACATACTCAGATTCGCCGTTAAAAGCCAATGCGACGTTTGCGGGAAGCGTCCATGGAGTGGTAGTCCATATTAAAACAGAAAAATCCTTTAATATATTTTCTTTTGATTTCAATTCTTCCGGCAAAGACGCTATTTGGAATTTTACAAATATGGATTCTGAGTCGCGATCGGCGTACTCTACTTCAGCGTCTGCCATAGCAGTCTCGCAAGTAGGACACCAATAAACTGGTTTTTTCCTTCTATATACATGCCCTTTCTCAACTAAGTCTCTAAAAACTTTTACAATAGAAGCCTCGTACTTTGGATCTAAAGTAAGATAAGGGTGGCTCCAGTCAGCTATGACTCCAAGTCTTTTAAACTCCTCTTTTTGTATACCAACAAATTTTTTTGCAAAATCTGCAGCTTGCTTTCTAAAAATAATTTTGTCAACTTTTTTTTTATCAGTCTTCATCTCTTTTAGGACGAGCAATTCAATCGGAAGCCCGTGGCAATCCCAGCCCGGAGTAAAAGGAACATAATTCCCTGACATTGAGCGATATTTTATAATGAAATCTTTTAAAACTTTGTTTAGTCCAGTTCCTATATGTATATGAGCGTTCGCATATGGAGGTCCGTCGTGAAAAATAAACTTCTCTTTATCTTTATTTTTTTCGCATAATTTAACGTAAAGTTGATTTTTTTCCCACTTCTCAACAAAAGAAGGCTCTCTTTGAGATAAGTCGGCTTTCATCTGAAAATCCGTTTTTGGCAGATTTACAGTTTTTGAATAATCTTTTTCTTCAGCCATTTTTTTATTTCCTTAAAAACTTTACAATTGATTTATAGTCTACGGGATTGTGTCTAAAACTTCGTCAAGCGCTTCTTCAGAGCGTCCAGTTATTTCTATTGTTTTCTCTCTGCCTCTTTCGCCTTTTCTCAAGAAAATCATAGATCTCTTAACATCAAAAAAATCAGCCAAAAAATCGCATAATTCTTCATTTGCTTTGCCTTCAACGGCTGGCGCGGTAATTTTAACCCTCAAAATAGAACCTACTCTGCTTACAACTTCATTTCTTTTTGAATTCGGGATTACTCTTACCTTAATATTCATTTCAATCCCCTTTATATAATTTATTTACTCAACGCTTTAGATCTTTCCATTGCTTGATTCATTGCTTCATAAACAATATTCTGCAGTTTTTGAGATTCAAAATATTTCAACGCTGCTTCTGTAGTCCCATTTGGAGACTTTACTTTTTCCTTAAGCGCTTCAGCAGTCTCGTTTGTTATGTCTAGCATTTTCCCGGATCCGTAAACCGTTTGAACCGCAAAGGTTTTAGATACGCTTTTATCAAGCCCTAATTTTTCAGCCGCTTTTTGCATAAGGTCGCAAAAATAAAATATATACGCAGGACCTGAGCCTGACAAAGCGGTAATGATGTCAAAATTTTTCTCGGCTAGGATTTCGGCTTTCCCTATAGAAGCAAATAAACTTTTTGCTCTTTGGAGCTGATCGTCCGATACAAATTTTCCCTTGCATAAAGCTGTCACGCCTGAACGCACGAGAGCGGGAGTATTAGGCATAGCCCTAATAACGGCAATATTTTTTTGGATACTGTCTTCAATGAATCTTGTCGTTATACCAGCAGCGATTGAAATAATAATAGCTTTGCTTCTTATAAAATGCCTTATCTCGTCAAATATTTTTGGCATATTTTGAGGCTTTGCAGAAAGAAAAATTATATCCGACCCTATTATTGCCTCGCCTTTGTCTTCAGCAATAGATATTCCATATTTTCTTTGCAAGTTTACAACTTTTTCTTTAATAACATCGTTGCAAATAATGTTCTCAGATTTAACGAGGTTGGATTCCAAAATCCCGCTGATTATGGCAGCCGCCATATTCCCGGAACCGATAAAAAAAAGCTTTTTACTTATCTCCATAATTTCTTTCTCCAAATATTGCCGAACCGACTCTCACCATTGTCGCTCCCTCCTCAATTGCAATCTTGTAATCTGAAGACATTCCCATGGATAAAATATCAAAATTCGGGTTGGCAAAAGATTTTTTTATACCTTCAAATAAATTTTTTATCTGTCTAAAGTAATATCTTGAATCTTCCGGATTATCGCTACAAGGAGTTATAACCATCAACCCCCTTATTGCAATATTAGGGATTGGCAAACACTTGATATAGAAATCACTAACGTCTTTTGACAAAACGCCAGTCTTAGAATCCTCTTGCGAAACTTTAACCTCAATAAGACAATTTTGGATTTTGCCGGCGCTTGCCGCATGGCGGCTTATATCGTCCGCTAATTTTAGACTATCCAAAGAATGTATAAAATCAAAATTTTCTACGGCTTTTTTTGCCTTATTTGTCTGCAAACGCCCAATGAAATGCTTTGCAATTCCGGATAACGAAGCCCCAAGCTGGCTAAATTTAGGAAGCGCTTCCTGAATTTTACTTTCGCCAATACGACTTATACCGCAATCCAAAACTTCTAAAACGTCTTGGTAAGAAAACGTCTTTGTCACCGCTATAATTTCTACGGGATGAGAAACATTCTCGGCTGATTTTACGACGTTTCTTACAAACTCTATATTCTCACGAATATTTCTCATTTTTTAACACCGTTGACATTATATCATATTTTCAAGGTTTGTTTCACGCTAAAGTTAAAATTCGTTTTAAAATATTGAAACTAGAGTTAAAAAAAAAGCTATAATAAAAATCTAAAATAGAGCAAATGTTTTTTATTAAGCTTGCAATAATTATGATTTAGCTTATCAATTGGATTAAATTCTATGAGGTTTTGCGGGGTTTTTTAATTTTTATAAAGAGTTAAGCGTATCTTAAAAGATAAAATAAACGCTTGCCAGTTCAAAAAATGAAGAGCAAATTAAGTTTAGAGATATCGTCAATATTGAAGTCGCTATCGCGTTTTCTAATGGAATTTTTTTTTAGTCGCCTTTGGCGGTGTTGGAGTTTTGTTCTACTTGCTTCAATTCCGCAATCTTTTCTATTAATTGTTTTGCTTTATCGTGAAGTATGCGCGGACTTAAAAGAAATCTCCGTCGCATCAACTAGAAGCGTTTAACGGTTCTATGAGAAAAGTTACCAAAACCAGAGGAAATTTTCCTTCGGGCGAGTCTTTGCTTAAACGCTTGTTTTGGGGGTGTTAAAAAGCTTGAAAAGAAATGAACGCCTAAAATTCGCAATCGGCTTTTGATTATTTCAGCTAAAAATTAAACAATGCAAAAATATTACTTTACACAAAGTTTTTTACAGTCTCAAACCTTTAAGTTTACGCAGAGCAATTTTTGCTTTTTTGTGATTAGGATTAAGCCTTAAAGCCAGCTCCCACGAACGTTCCGCCTCATAATACTTCCCTTGAGCATACAGAACAAGTCCTTCCGTATACTTATCGTTAGCGGCAAATTCATCATAATCTGCTCTCTCAGTAGCAATTATTTTTGAGTTCCCAACATTTTCCACATTTTTTGAAAGTTCAATCACCGCTTTATTTATATATTTTTTGGTTTTATCGTAATATTCAACAGTTTTTGAAAAATTATTTTTAGTCGCAAATTTTTGGAGATTTTCCATTTTCTTTATACAGCCGACCCATTTCCCTTCGTCATATTTTTTTATACCCTCTTCATACAACTTTTCAGCCTGCAACGTAAGTTCTAATTCTCTTTTCTCAAGCTCTGCAACTTTAATCTCTGAATCTATTTTATCGCAGTATTCTTTGATTTCTCCGTTTTCGCCTTTAAAACTTGTGTATTTTTTCCAATCGTTTAAAGCTTCCTTATACTTTGCGTTATAATAGTTAACATAACTTCTCGCGTAAA
>JAITQE010000019.1 GCA_031289055.1 Candidatus Endomicrobiellum porotermitis | reverse complement strand
AACAAATGCGGATTCTCGTCTAAGAAAGTTAAAAATTTTTTAGAAAAAATATCAAATCATAGGTTAAAGTTTGTGGTTTTCTTAAGAATTTTTAAAATTTAAAAGGGCAACTCTAATAAGAGTTTATTTCGTAAGATGCCGGGTTTCCGGTTCAGAGAAGTTTTTTAAAGAAGCGCGTCAAAAAAATCTGGTTGTTTAGGCTCTATTTTTAGCCTGCCGTAGAAATGTTTTGTCATCTTAAACATCCTGTCTGTAAAGAACAAAAGGCATATGTGTCCGTTGTCAGGCACAATTTGCTTAATTTGTCTTTCAATAAAATCACACCTTTCCTTGCTAAAAGCATAATAACTATAGACAGATTTTTGCAACATAATAAAGCCTGCGTTTTTTAATCTTTGTCTAAAGTTGTTAGCGATTCGCGTTTGAGTTTTTGTTTTTACAGGCAAATCAAAAGCAACCAAAATCCACATTGTTTTATATTGTGAAATCATATAAAAATTTTCGGTAAATTTACTTTTTCTTCCCGCAATAGGAACGAGACATATGATTGAATACATTTTTGAATTCCGGCCGTAAAATTGAAAGCGCCGTCTTCAAAATATAAGTTAGTTTCTAGTACGCCCGCAATGTATTTTTTTGTCTTAGGCGTTAAGTCTCTTTCTTGTTTGAAAGGTTCTAATTTGCTTTTTACCATAAAATCTATAGCCGGACGAAAGGGTTCCATTAAATCGTCAATTAGACAAAATGGATTATGGTTTTCGCTGTGAAAAATACCAATAGCCGGATTAAGTCCGGCTGACACGACCGCTCTTGCCACGCTGCTTCTAACTATCGCATAGCCGTAATTTAACGCCGAATTTATAAAATCCTGTCCGTTGGAACTTCTGTAAAAGTTAGAAAATAAATTTTCAAAGTAGACTTTTGCTCCAACGCCTTCTTTAAAAGACGCGTCGCCTGAACGAACCTGTTTTGCCATAGTAAAGATAGTTTCAGCCGCTTTATCTATGCCAAAATTTTTTAATACTTCGGCTTGGTTATTTAATTTGCTTGTAATTATTTGTTGCCACGCTTGTTTTATTTTAGGTTTAGACGCATTTATTTGCAGTTGTAATCTTTGCCCGTAAATATTTGTAGTCCAAGACGATAACAGCATTCCCGCAGGCATATAAGTTTTATCGCAGAAAACAATAGGAACTTTATGTTCCAAACATTTTTGCACGCAAGAGTTAGTGATTGTAATATTGTTTCCGTAAAGTATAATCGTATTTATATCGTCAAATAAACAATGCGATTTTTCTTGATTTTCTTTTACAGCGGAAAAATTATTGTTTTTAACGCATAAATGATAGCCGTCGCCGCTAATGTCTAAAACTCTCCACATTTTATTTTACTATGTCTTTTAGTATCGGCGAGCGGTACTTTATAAGTCCGCAAGGACTTAAAATAACTTTTCTTGGGTTGTATTCTTGCATTGAATTTAAAGTAAAAGAATCGTCTTTTTTTTTGTCACTTTTTATTATATTGCTAAACCGAAGTTGAATATTATTTTTGGTTTCAGTATAAGTATTAACCCTAATAAAGGTTCTATTGGGATGGGCGGAATTACACCTATTTTTCAAAGATAATTTACCATTGTTATTTGTAATATAGTCTACTTCCAAAATATCTCCGCCATAAATTCTTTCAAACAAAACAAATTTTTCTTTATATTTCGGCTGGATTTTTCGTTGAGCGTCAATTTTTCTTATAATTTCTCCTTGAAGTTTGCCTTTCTTATCGCGATACAAATCTATACATAAATTGTCGCCTGTATCATATCCGTATCCCTTTGTCGTCTGCGATGGTTTAGAAACGGCAAAAAATTTACGCGGGTCTCTTTTAGAAAGTTGTATATAATAGGATCGCCCAAGTAAAGAAATAGCTTTTTCGTATATGCTAATTTCGTTAATAGAAGTTTCCTTTTTACCTTCGGTTTTTGCTTTTTCATTTTCTTTTGTAAGCGAACTCTCAGCTTCTTGAAGGTTGTTTTGTATAGCGTCAAATAATTTTTTATTATTATCAACTGCATCTTTTATTTTCTTATTTTTTAATTCGTCTTGTCTGCCTTCAAATTTTAAGAGAGCGGTCTCTAAAACTTTTTTTGGAGTTTTCTTTTTATCTGTTAATTTTATTTCTCTTAACTTTTTACGTGTAGTTAAGGTATAACCGTCCTTTGAATCATAAATTTTATACATTGTTGCTTTTCTAAGTTCGCCGTTATCATTATGGTCGTGCTTAACGCTAATAAAAGAGTTGTTTAACGCTTTTTTTATAGAATCTTTAAATGATTTTAAATCTTCTTCAATGAGTTGACGATCATTATTATTTGGAGGTAATAAAATTTTAGAAAGCCAATTTTTAGGTTTATAATCTATTTTATAACCTTGTCCGGCTAATTTATTTAACAAGTTCTCATAACCTCTTGAGGCAAACGCTATAACTATAGCGTCTAACGCGTGATTTCTGTTATCTAATCTAATTTTTTTGTTATTATTAACATCATTATTAAAATTTTCAATTTCTTTATCAGAGACTAACGCTTTAGCAAATGGTATCAATATTCCTTGCAAGTCCCAAGCAAGACGCAGTTGCGCGGTCAAAGAACCCTTAACGCAAATTATATTTGGCTTTTCAAATAAGCATGAAAGATATTTATGCGCAACTTTTGAAATATAAGAATTGTCCGTTTCAAATCTTTTTTTCATAGGCTTATTTTCTATAAATTTTTCAAAAGTCCCTTGATGAAAACGCCAAGCTTTTTTAGGAAGATTTTGTTTAGCATTTTTAAGTATCCCGTTATAATCATAATCTTCTTTTGGCGATGAGCCGAACGCGTTAAACGGCGAACGCTTACCTTTCTTTTGATTGCAGCTCGCATGTGAAATAACAAGATTGTTTCTTGTATTATCTTCGCTTTCAGAAATAGGAAACAAATGCTCTTTATCAACTTTATTATTTATAATATCGTCAGCGTTTATTGGCTGTAAGCAAAATGGACAAATTTCTTTTTGTTCTTCAAATAATTCAAATTTTAAAATATAGTTTGTTGGATTTTCATTTCTTGTTTCTATAGTTTGTTGATGCTTTTTTATATAAGTTTCATAAATTTTATTCCTTCTGCTTTCATTATCGCTTTGCTCTTTACTTAATTGCCCCCTATCTTTAACAGATTTTTTTAATTCTCTTGCAGTTTCCAGACCTATTTCCACAGGTTTCTTACCAAAAATTTCTATAACTTCGTTAACTAATTTACGAAGTTCGTTTAATGTTTGATGAACCACAGGGTTTGCAATTCTTCCATATTTAAGTTCATCTTTGTTTGTATAAGGCGTTTTATATTTTCTGTTGGCAAATTGTTTTGAAAAACCTTTTGCAATTATCGCTTGCGTGCTTTCAGGCAAAACGGCGCCGTAATAAGGTAATTTGTCTTTAACAGATTGCTTGTCTTTTGTTAATTTACCTTCTTTTAAAGCTTCTTCTATTGCTTCGGTATAAGATAAACCTGCTTTGATTTTCTCTAAAACTATTATCATAGCGCTTTTGCCGAGCGGCGCATACGAAGACGGAAGCACAACTTTAGCAAAAGCTTTATCTATTTCTTCGTCTGTTAATTTGTATTCCTTTTTGAGTTTATCTTTCAAAACTTTTTCGTCTGGATAAGAATTCCAATCGTATAAAAATTGTTCTTGCTGCTCTTCGGATAATCTTTTCCAAAACGGCGTAGCTTCCAACTCGCGTAATTTATAACCTTCTATTTTTTGCGTCTTTTTATCTCTTCCTTGTAAAACAATATCTTGAGACTCGACATTTTCTAACTTTAACAATTTTCTTGTTTTATCTTGCGTTAATTTCTCTTCTAATAGATGTTTAGATAATAATTCCTTTTGTTCTTTGGAAAATTGCTTTTCTTCATAACTTGTAATTTCGCCGGTCTTTTCGTCAACAACAGGTTGAGAATATCTTGCGTTGTTTAAAGCTTCCCAAATCCGACGCTCTTCATTTAATTTGTGAGAGCGAGGCAAGCGTTTTTCATTTTTAAAATATGGACAATCTCCGCTATCCGGTATTAGCTTTTCTGTTTCATAATTTATCGCTTCTTTAATTTGCTTAATGTAATCGTCGGTTAATTCTTTATGATATTGCGCTTGGTTCTTTAAAATTGCTCGCGCTTCTTCAATTGCAAAATCTCTTGTAGGAGAAAATTGATGATTATCTATAGTGTTGCTTACTCTTTCTCTTTTATGCCTTTCTTTGTTTTCAAATTTTTCTCTGTAAAGATATTCGCCATAAGTTCTGTAATTTTTCTCTTTCATCGCTCGTTTAGCTTCGCCGGCTATTCTTTTATTTTCTGTATTTTCTTTTTTAGTTTCTTCGGAATCTTCTTCAAAAGTTCTTATTGCAGATGATCCTCTATGGTTTGCGATATGGTATAAAGCGTACCCTATTTCCTGCGGAGATATTTTTTCGTCAAGCGCTTTAACTCTTAATTCGTATACGTCTTTTTGTAAAACTTCTTTTGAAAATCTTTTATAAGAAGTTTCTTGTTCCGACGAGTTTTCTTTTCGTTCTAAGTTAGCTGGAACAGATAAAGCTAATTTTTGAGATGCTAAAAGTTTCCATAAATATCGCATTCTTTCTCTGGCGTGCCTGTGATTATTTCTTTGTCCTCTTTGCGTTCTTCTGTTTATAGCGCCGTCGGACGATTTGAAAATTCTTGAGCCGGACATTATTATTTCCGTCGGTAACAAAATTTTTTGTGAGTTTTCTTCCATAGACAGTATCGCAAAGCCAATAGAGCCTACGCCCAAATCCAACCCTATGCGGTAATCTCTATTTCTTAGTTTTTCTTTTATTTGCGCAGATTGGTCCAAATACGTTTGATTTTTTAATCGCATGTTTTTCCTCCTAAGACAATTCTCATTCTTGAAAAGTTTTTCATAATTTATTCCTTTGTTGCCAACTTATCTTTATTCTGTTGGATCTACAATAACATATCTTTAAGAGGGTTAAAGTATATAAATGTTCCGAGAAGCATAATTACGGCGGCGGCAGTCAACGCCTCCTTTTACTAAATTTTCAATCTATTTGTCTAAAAAGTAGAGACCGCATCCTTATCTATAACGCTTGCCCGCTTGTATATATTACTTGTTTTTTACAATTTCGTACATAATTATAGACGCTGCGATAGCGGCGTTTAAAGATTCGGCTTTGCCGGGCGTTGGAATTTTAAATAAAACGTCCGCTGATTTTTCAGTTTCTTGTTTTACGCCTTTGGAT
>JAITQE010000003.1 GCA_031289055.1 Candidatus Endomicrobiellum porotermitis | reverse complement strand
TGTAAGTTTTAGTCTAAAAAATTTCTCGTTTAATAATCGCAATTTTCAATCCCGGTTAAGAATTTGTCGCCGCTATTGGATATTTCTCTTTATAGAATTTAGACAGTTTCTTAAAATTTCGTTCGCGGATAAAATATTTGCGCGGTTGACGAATCATAAATCCACACTTTCTGTATTTGTTGTCAAATAAAAGTTCTTTTATCGTATCGCCTTGTCCTTTTAAGACAATAGGAATAATTTTATCCATTATTTCTTTATTAAAATCCGACAAAGGTATAAAATCTGCGGTAAAATCCATACTGCCGTTTTTTGCATTTTCCCCGTCAAACCCAATATGCTCTACTAAACTATTTTTGGGAACCATAAGTCTGACGTCCTTTTTAATTAAAAACTCAGATAATCTGAAATCCATGGAGTTTTGCCTTTCTTTTTGGTTTGCGACAAAACTCTTAAGGAGTTCTTTTGATATGCATATTCCAGCAAAACCAACGTCTTCCTTATAGATAAACTCTCCGTCAAAATATAAGTCTCTGTGCATATAGGAATTATATAAGCCAAGAAAACCGTCGGTCCTGTTAAAATTATTAAAAATATAGTCTAACGTATCTGGTCTAAGCAGTAAATCCGAATCGCAAATAAACAAAACGTCATTGTTTGTATTTAGAAAGTCTAAAATAATCTGATAAGTATTTCTATTGGATTTTAAATTTTCTTTTCTGTCTACGACTTCAGCATTGCGGGTGTTAAATAACTGCCTTAAATAAGTTGAATCAAACTCAATGCTGCAGTCGTTAAAAATTTTTATATCGGTTTTTTCAACATTTGAGCATTCATATAAAGATCTTGCGGTTATTTCTAAGAACTGCTTTCTGTTATATACTGGAATAGCAATCATCAACTTCATATTTAAAACCTCTATAAAATCTTTTGCAAAGCTTTGAAAATATCAACATTGGAAATATTTTCAACATCATTAGCCAACGCTCCATCTTTTGTATCAACGGACAACTGAACGGCGTTTGGATTGTTAGGTCCCCATATTGTATCAGTTTTTTCATAAGAATTTGAGTAATCCCGATATAAAGCGATAGTTTTTTTATCAAACGCGGCCGCTATATGAACTATTGAAGTATCTGGAGTAATTACAATATCCGCATATTTTATTAAAGCCGCGCTTTCCAAAATAGCTCCGAATGACGCAATGACGGTTCTGTCATTTTCTAAAGAAATCACTTTCCCCTTATTCTTTTCTTGGCACAATATAAAAACGCGACAATCAAAACTATTTTCTATAAGATCTATAAGCTCTTTAAGTTTCTTAATGCTCAAACGTCTATGCTTGCTTGCCGAGAAAGGATTTATAACTATCTTGTGTTTATGCTTATGATTGTTGATTAAATCTAAAGCGATATTTTCTTCTTTAGAAGTAAAAGGTATTTCATATTTTAAATTAGGGTTGTCAATTTTTAAAAGATTTAAAATATATTTGTACGTCTCTGTGATATGTACTCTAAAAAAATCTTCATTTACAGACAAATCGTACGTTTGATAGGAAGTTTTGTTAAAACCTATCAAAAAGTCTGGAGAAACAATTCTAAGCATCAATAGGCGACTAAAACGAGGATTAAATGGAAAAAAATCAACAGCAAGACTTATATTTTGTTTTCTCAACTTTTTTAAAACAGAAATATCATTAAATAAGCAGCTTCCAACTTCATAAAGCTCGTCAACGTTCTTATTGTGCTTAAGGATTTCTTTATTGCTTTTGCCGCAGAGAACGATAATTTTTACGTTCGGATATTTTCTCTTTATTTCTCTATACAAAAAACTTGAAACAACAGTATCGCCAATCTTACCGTCGGTTCTAAGAAAAAGAACCGATTTGATTGCGGCCATTGTCAACGTTTTATTAGATTTGCCGATTTTTTCATCTAAAACTTTTTTTGCTAAAGAAGTCTTTAACGATTTAATTTTAGTCTGTAATAACTTTAACATATGTCAGCCTAGTTGTAGAGGATAGCGAAAAATAGAATAGCCGATGAGAGGACTTGAACCTCCGACCCATTGCTTACGAAGCAATTGCTCTACCAGCTGAGCTACATCGGCAAAAACTGACAACCATGGTTGGATTCAGACGAAAAATATGCTGAGGGACAGAATTGAACTGTCGACACCAGGTTTTTCAGACCTGTGCTCTACCGACTGAGCTACCTCAGCGTACCTAAAACTGCTTTACTTTCTGATATGGCCTTCAAAAGCTTTTTTACCGGCTTCAAAAACTTCGTTTATTTTATCTTTTCCTTCTTCGTAAACCTTACGTCCCTTTTCGGTTAAATCCTCGCCTAAATCTTTAACCGTATCGGCAACGTCTTCGCTAAATCTCTTCATGTCGCGCCTTGTTTCTTTGCCAGACTTAGGAGCATACAATACGCCAAGAGCCGCTCCTATCAATCCGCCTAAAATAAAAGCAAATAAAGTATCTTTGTTATCGCTCATTTTCTTCCCCCGTCCGCTTTTTTCTTTTATTAACGCTTGACAAAGCGTAAAAGATAAGAGAAACCGCCGAAACAACCGGAGATGATATTTTTTCGGTTAACGAGACGACTTTGCTTGACACCCTGCTTACGACGTCTAATTCAGAGTTAAGTTTATGTAAAGCCTTTTCAAACTCTATAGCCGTCTTTCTAACTCTAACAAGAGTAATTATCAAAAAAACTATGCCGACCGTCACAGAAACGGCTATTAAAGCTAACGCGATAACTATTGCCGATTCGCATGATTTCATAGAGAGAATTATAACATAAACCTCCCCCGCATGTCAATTTTTATTGCCTCTTTTTTTCTTTCCAGACGATGAGTCGCCTGATTTCATATTCTTTAATTCAAGCATTTTATCTCTTAGAACTGCGGCTGTCTCAAAATCCAGATTTTCAGCCGCATATTTCATCTGCGATTCCAATTCTTTGATTATACTGTCAATATTTTTAGGCGTAACCGTATAGTCAAACTTTTCTTCTTCAACAATTTGCGCCATAGACTTTTGCCTTGATAAATTTTGAAACTCGTCAAGCTCATGAACGGCTTTTATTATTGTCTTAGGCTGAATATTATTCTTTTTGTTATATTCAATCTGTTTTTTTCTACGGCGATTCATCTCGTTTAAAGCTCTCCGCATTGAACCTGTCATAACATCGGCATAAAAAATAACGCGGCCGTCTACATTTCTTGCGGCTCGTCCGCAAATCTGTATAAGAGTGGGTTCAGAACGCAAAAACCCTTCTTTGTCGGCATCCAAAACAGCCACAAGAGACACTTCAGGCAAATCCAACCCTTCCCTCAAAAGATTTATTCCCACTAAAGTGTCAAACTTGCCCAAACGAAGATTTTTGAGGATTTCTATTCTCTCCAACGTTTCTATTTCTGAATGTAAATATTCAACTTTAAAACCTTTCTCTTTAAGATAAAATGCTAAATCCTCAGCAGTTTTTTTTGTAAGAGTAGTAATCAATGTTCTTTGTTTTCTATCAACCGTTTTTTTGATTTCGCTCATCAAGTCTTGCACTTGTCCTTCAATCGGACGAATGATAACTTTAGGATCCACAAGACCTGTCGGACGTATAATTAAATCAACCGTATTCTTTTTACTTCTTTCAAGCTCATAAGTTCCAGGCGTGGCGGACACCATCATGATTTTTTTTACAAGCCGTTCAAACTCGTTAAATCTTAACGGTCTGTTATCAAGCGCAGACGGAAGTCTAAAACCAAAATCTATAAGAGTCTGTTTTCTGCTCCTATCGCCTTCGTACATTCCCCTAATTTGCGGTAGAGATATGTGCGACTCGTCGGCTATCAT
Source organism: Candidatus Endomicrobiellum porotermitis (assembly GCA_031289055.1). Taxonomy (GTDB): domain Bacteria; phylum Elusimicrobiota; class Endomicrobiia; order Endomicrobiales; family Endomicrobiaceae; genus Endomicrobiellum; species Endomicrobiellum porotermitis. The sequence continues at coordinate 89,981 of JAITQE010000003.1, read as the reverse complement.
TAAAAAATCGCCGTTATCCTGCAGAAAATAATCTATAAGGGTAGTCGGTCTCGCCTCTTCAGAATTTCCAGATAAATGTCTTGAATAATTTTCAACGCCATTACAAGATCCTGTTTCCCTCAACATTTCCATATCATACTTTGTTCTCTGCTCAAGCCTCTGAGCTTCCAACGGCTTATTTTGAGCTTTTAAAACCTTAAGGCGTTCGTCCAATTCAATCTGTATATTTTTCAAGGCTCTTTCAATCTTTTCTCTATCTGTAACAAACAACTTTGCAGGATATATGTACGCCTTGTCTTTTTTGTTTATTACCGCTCCTGTAAGAGGATTAAACTCTTTGATACTTTCTATTTCGTCTCCATAAAATTCAACCCTTACAGCGGTCTCAAGATAAGCGGGAAAAATTTCAACCGTATCGCCTTTAACCCTAAAACGCCCTCTTATAAACTCAGCTTCATTTCTTTCATAGCGACTTGCCACAAGCTCGGATAATAAACTTTTCATTGATTTTTCTTTACCCGCAATAATTTCAACGCACATGTTTTGATAGTCTTTTGGCGAACCAAGATTGTATATGCATGAAACCGACGCCACCACAATAACGTCCTTTTTTTCAAGTAGAGACGTTGTGGCTTTAAGTCTAAGTCTGTCTATATGGTCGTTTATAGAAGCGTCTTTTTCTATATACGTATCGCTTGAAGGAATATAAGCTTCTGGTTGGTAGTAATCATAATAAGAAATAAAATATTCAACCGCATTATTTGGGAAAAAGGATTTAAACTCGGCGTAAGTTTGAGCCGCTAAAATTTTATTTGGGGAAATTATAAGAGTAGGCTTTTGGAGCTTTTCTATTACGTTAGCCATAACAAAGGTTTTGCCTGAACCTGTGACGCCAAGCAAAACTTGAGAGTCTTTACCTTTAAGATAATTATGATAAAGCTCGTCTATTGCGCGAGGCTGATCGCCCGAAGGTTTGAAGTTAGATACTAATTTAAACTTTTCCATATTTTATACGTTTAATTATTTCCTCATATATTATTTCTTGCGGCGGCTTCACAACGTCTTTTAAGGCGGCTTTCTTTGCGTTTATCTTAAGAAATTCAACGGCTTCCAATAGATTTCTTTCTGTAAAATCTTTTTCTTCAATTACTGTGACTCTTCCTTTTTCTTCAATTTCTTTAGCATTCCAATATTGATGATTGTCTGTAGCGTACGGGTAGGGAATTAAAACAGCGGGCTTTCCCAAAGTCTTAAGCTCAAAAACAGTTCCCGCTCCTGAACGCGATATAACCATATCGCACGCAGCGTAAGCGTACGCTATATTGTGCATATATGAGAATATTTTGTAATCCGCGCGTACTCCGACAATTTTTTGTATCCTTGTAAAATCTTTTGCGCCAGTTATATGAATCGCTTGCATTTCATTACTTGAAGCAAAACGCAAAAGAGCTTTACGCGCAATTTCATTCAACTTGGCCGCCCCCAAACTGCCGCCGAAAACTAAAATCGTAAAAATATTGCCATTTAAACTAAGCCATTTTAAAGCGTCGTTCTTTGACACGGCAAAAATATCTTTCCTGACCGGATAACCAGAAATAACAAGGTTTTTATTTTTAAAGTATTTTTCAGAAAAACTAAAACTTACAAAAGTTTCATCTGCTATTTTATTTATAAGCATATTAGCTTTTCCGGGAATTGTATTCTGTTCGTGTATAAAAGTTTTCTTTCCTAAAGTTTTAGCGGCAAATAACGCCGGAACGGCAAGATACCCTCCCGTTCCGATAACAGCGAAGGGGCTTATATAAAAAATATGTTTTAAAGCTTTAAAAAAAGAAATTTTTAATCTAACTAAAAACACTACGAATGAAAATGAAAACTTTGTAGGCATTCCAACCATATTAAAAGCCACGTATTGAAAACCGCTGTTGTTTAAGATTTCAAGAGATGCAGAATTATTATTTATAAAAAAAATAGAATTGTAGCCTTTGCTTTGAAACTCTTTAGCCAAAGCTATGCCCGGGTATATATGCCCGCCTGTGCCGCTTGCCACAATGATAATATTTTTCTTTTTATTTGCTTTCATTCCGTTTTATCTTTTACCGTAACGCGATAAATTTATCAATATTCCAGCAGCAGCCATACTTATAGCAAGAGACGTTCCGCCAAAAGATATAAAGGGAAGGGGAAGCCCCTTTGCTGGAAATACTCCCGTGGCGACAGACAAATTTATAACTGCTTGAAAAACAATAACAAACGTTATGCCTAAACATAAATATTCAGAAAAAACATCAGGCATATGTTTACTCATCTTTATGCCTTTAAAAAACAGATAGATAAAAAAAGAAACAACGGCGCAAGCGCCAAAAAAACCCAGCTCTTCTCCAATAATAGGAAAAATAAAATCGGTGTGAGCTTCAGGTAGATACATAAGTTTCATTTCGCTTTTACCTAGTCCTCTGCCAAAAAATCCGCCAGCGCCTAAAGCATTTAAAGACTGTTTCACTTGATATGAAGCAGCGTCAATATTTATAAAAGACGCTAAATAATCGTGGAACCTTGCAAGTCTGTACGGTTTTCTGATTATTTCTTCAGCAATCAACAATGCGCCAACTGTCCCGCTAAAAAGAACGACTTTAATTTGCAGACCTGCGCAAAAAAGCATAGCAAAACACGCTGCAGCTATCAGAATAGGCGTACCCAAATCAGGTTCCAATGCAATAGGACACAACATAAAAAGAATTATTGCCAACGGAGCTATCAGACCTTTTAATTTCTCAATCATGTCCTTCTTTCTTGATATAAAATCGGCAATTATTATAACTATCGCTAGTTTTGCAAATTCAGAGGGTTGAATAGTTAAGAAGCCAAAACTCAGCCATCGTTTTGCCCCAAGCCTTGATACTCCAAAAAACAACGCGGCTACAACCAAAAGCCAAGAAAGAATATAAATTACTTTTGCATGTTTTTTATAAAACTTATAGTTGATTATAAAAGCCGTTGTAAACATTGCTCCAAAACCCACTAAAAGCCACAACATTTGCTTCAAAAAAAACTTGTATGGACTAGACCATCTGACATACGCGCTAATAAAGCTAGAAGAAAAAACCATGACCGTTCCAAAAATAACGCACAAACATATCAAGACTATAAGCGTACGATCTGATTTCTTAAAATCTATTTTAAACATATCCTAGCCTATAACTTGCGCACAAGTTGTTTAAAAACGCTTCCTCGTTCTTCAAAATCTTTAAATTGATCAAAAGAAGCGCATGCCGGGGAAAGCAATACCGTATCGCCCGGCGCTGAAATTTTATAAATTTTATTAACCGCATTTTCTATATTGCCGCAATCGTAAAAATTAGTGATCCCGCTTAAATCCTTTCTTATTTTATTAGAAGCTTCGCCTATAAGGAAAATTGCTTTGACTTTGTCTTTTACAAGTTTCTTTAAAGGCAAATAAGGAAAACCTTTATCTCTCCCGCCCATAATAATCAAAACATTTTTATCAAAAGATTCCAAAGCAACCCTTGTTGAATCTATATTCGTTGATTTTGAATCGTTATAGTAATCCGCTCCGTTTACAGTTTTAACAAACTCTATTCTGTGTTCCGCGCCTTTATATTTTGAAATAACTTTTTCTATGTCTTTTGGATTTACGCCGGCGACATACGCCGCCGCCGTTGCCGCCAAAATATTTTCTATGTTGTGGCTTCCTAGCATATTGATTTTAGGCTCTATTTCAAAATATTTTTTGCCGACTTTTATCGCTATTTTACCATTGTTATAAAAGACACCTTTATTTAACGCTTTCTTGCTGAAATAAATTAAATTCGCTTTAACTTTTGAGCTTATTCTTCTGCATATTTTGTCGTCATAATTTAATATTGCAAAATCTCCGCGCCGTTGGTTTATAAACGCGTTCTCTTTTGCCTTTATATAAGCGCTCATAGTCTTATGACGTTCAAGGTGATCCGGAGTAATATTTAATAAAACTGAAATATCAGGTCTAAAATTTGGCGTATCTTCTAGTTGATAACTTGAAAGCTCCATTGTAATATGCGTATTTTCCCCAGTTCTTAAAGCTTTATTTGCCAAAGGCGCGCCTATGTTGCCGACAACTATAGAGTCTTTATAAACCGATTTTATTATTTTAGCCGTTAAATCTGTAGTTGTAGTTTTGCCATTAGTTCCTGTTATGGCAATAATTTTTTTATATTTTGAGTTTCCTAAAGAAAAGGAAAGCTCGCTTATAACGCCAATTTTCTTTTTAACGGCTTTTTTTAGTATAGGAATATCAGAATGAATCCCAGGACTCTTTACGACAACATTAGAATCTAAGATTTTGTCGGAATGCCCGCCAAATTCCGTATTAATTTTCTTATTTAATTTCTTTATCTCTCTTTTGCTTCCGGCGTCGCTAGCAAATACGTTATAACCCAACTTTACCGCAAGGTTTGCTGCCGCAATGCCGCTTTTGCCAAGTCCTAAAACGCCTAAATTTTTACGCATGGCTCACCTCAACTTAAGCGATGCGAAAGATAATATTGCAAGCATTATTCCGATTATCCAAAATCTTATTGTAACTTTAGTTTCGGAAAGTCCCAGCATTTCAAAATGATGGTGCAAAGGCGCCATTTTAAAAATCCTTTTTTTTGTCCTTTTATAATAAGACACTTGAATAATAACCGATAAAGCTTCTACAACAAAAATACCGCCAAGTAAAACGAGAATAAGCTCCTGTTTTATAAACACTGACGACATACCTAAAACGCCGCCTAAAAATAAACTTCCAGTATCGCCCATAAAAACCTGAGCGGGGTGGGCGTTGTACCAAAGAAATCCTAATCCAGATCCCATAACGGCGAACAAAAACACTGAAATTTCCCCCGCTCCAGATACGTTAATAATTTTTAAATAATCAGCTATTTTTACATGTCCCGCGAAATAGGCAAAAAGAGCTAAAGTAAAAGCTACTATAACTATATTCCCTATGGCAAGCCCGTCAAGTCCGTCTGTCAAATTTACAGCGTTAGAACTGCCTACAACCATAACCATAACAAGAAGCGTGTACAAGAAAGAAAAATTTACAAAAAAACTTTTAACATAAGGAATATTTACCAAAGTTGTAAAGTCTGGATTTTGAGGGAAGAAACTTAAATACGCCGCAAGCGCCGCTGCAAAAAGAGTCTGTCCTAAAAGTTTTCCTCGCGCGGAAAGACCTTTTGTATTTCTTCTTTTTAATTTTAAAAGATCGTCGCAAAAACCAAAAAAACCAAACCAAATAGATCCTATTAAAAGCCAAATAATAAACCGATTGTCTAATCTTGCCCATAAAAGAACAGATATTACAACAGATGATAATATTATAAGACCGCCCATTGTGGGCGTTTCTTTTTTGGATAAATGCGTTGAGGGACCGTCGGATCTTACCACTTGTTTGATTTTAAATTTTGTCAATTCTCTTATAATATAAGGACCGACTATAAAACAAATCAAAATGCTTGTCAGAACCGCCCCGCCAGCCCTAAAGGTAATATATTGAAATATATTAAAAGGCGTAAATATGTCGCTTAAGCTATACAGAATATGGTATAACACTTTATTCTACCTCTCTAAAAAATCGTAAAAGCTCGCAAAAATTTCCTCTAACTTCATTCCTCTGGACCCTTTAAACAAAAATACGGAACTTTTATCAATATCAATATTTTTAAGATTGTTCAAAAGTTCGTCTGAGTTTTTAGAATAAAAAACATTTTTCTTATCGCCAAGACCAGTTTTAGTATTAAAAATAATATTCCCAAAAAGATTCACGGAATTTATTTTTTTATCTCCAATAAACTTTCCGAGATCAAAATGATATTCGTCGGTTTTATCGCCAAGCTCAAGCATATCCGCTAAAACCAAATTTACCTTTTTATCGGGATAACTTTGCAATACCGCGTCTATTGAATTTCTCATTGAAGAAGGGTTTGCATTATAAGCGTCGTTTATCAATATCGCCCCGTTTTTAGCAGAAACAGTCTCCATACGCATTTTAGGAGGAACAAACAACTCAATGCCGGTTTTTATATCTTTTAAAGATAGTCCCAGTCCTACTGCGCACGCGGCGGCGCACAAAGCATTGTGCGCATTGAATTTTCCGCGCGCAGGCATAAAAACTTCTAAAGATTCTTTATTGAAACAAATATCAAAAACTGTTTGATCAGGGAATAACTTTATATTTTCAGCGGTTACGTCGGCTGAGGAATCCGCGCCGAAAGTAATAATTTTGCGCCCGCCGCCGTCTTTTATAGTTTTTAAAAATTTATCGTCGGTATTTACAATTATGCAACCGTTTTCTTTTACATTTTCAAACAAATATTTTTTTTCTTTAAAAACGTCTTCGGGGGAAACAAAAGTATCCAAATGCGAGAAACCTATATTTGTAATTGCCGCGACATCCGGCATTAAAATATCCGACAATATTTCAATTTCGCCGTAAAGCGAAGTGGCGGTTTCAAAAATCGCGTATTGATATTGAGAAGTTAAATTAAATATTGAAAGAGGAAGTCCTATTCTGTTATTGAAATTTCCTTTATTTGAAAGCGTTTTTCCTTTCTGATTTAAAATTGAAAACAAGATTTCTTTTGTTGTAGTTTTTCCGTTTGAACCTGTAACGCCGACTATGCTTACATTCTTAAATTTTCTCCTATAACATTTTGCAAATTTTCCAAGAGCGGCAAGAGTGTCGTCGGTTTTAATCATTGACGGAAACTTTGAAAAAGAAGTAAAATGCTTTAAATTATCGCTTGAGTAAACTATTGCTGAAGCTTCTTTATCAACAACTTCTTTTATAAAATCGTGACCGTCATAGCGTTTGCCTTTTATCGCAAAATATGCTTCTCCTTTGCGTATAGTTCTTGAATCAATAGAAACGCCTTCTACTAAAAGATTAGGATCCCCTATTATAAATTCGCCGTCTATGGATCGTATTAAATCTCTAAGCTGAAAAATCTCCATTAAAAACTAAACTCCTCTTGTTTAGGCTCATTTGAAATATTTTCTTTCTGATTTTTTAATTCTATATATTTTATAGCGATTTCTACGTCGCTAAAATGGATCTTGTCTAAACCTATTATCTGATACGTTTCATGACCTTTGCCAGCTAACAAAACAATATCGCCTCTATCTGCCATCATAACTGCCTCTTTTATAGCTTCCTCTCTGTCAACTACAACTTTATAGTTAGTTTTATAGACTCTTTTTATACCTGCTTCTATATCCAAAACTATAAGATTTGGATCCTCAGTCCTCGGGTTATCCGATGTTACAAAAACAAAATCGCTCGTTTCAACCGCAACTTTCCCCATTATAGGTCTTTTTGTTCTGTCTCTATCGCCGCCGCAGCCAAAAACAGTTATAATTCTTTTATGTTTAATTTTCTTTACGGCTTGAAGAACATTCTTCAAAGCGTCTTGCGTATGCGCGTAATCTACAAGAACTTCAAAACCGCCCCTCCCTGTGTCAACCCGCTCAAGTCTTCCCGGAGCTTGCATTGCGTTATTTAAACCATCTACAACTTTGCGAAGCTCAATACCGCTGCAAATAGAAGCGGCTAAAGCTGCCAAAGCGTTATAGACATTATGAAGTCCAAAATGTTTTATGTTTATTTTAGCGGTATTACCGGCGTATAATAAATCAAACTTGTTGCCAGAACTTGAAACGTCAATATTTTGGGCTTTAAAGTCCGCTGCTAAGTTATTTAACGCGCAATAAAGCTTTTTTTCGGCGTTCAAACCGATATCGGCGAGCGTTTTACCGTATTTATCGTCAATGTTTATCACAGCGAATTTTCTATTTTTTTTTTTTTCGGCTGTTCCCAAAGAGCGAAACAACGCAGACTTAGCCTCAAAATAGCCGCCCATAGTTTTATGGAAGTCTAGATGGTCTTGAGTTAAATTCGTAAAAACGGCAATGTCAAAATCTATGCCGTAAACTCTTCCCAAACTTAACGCGTGGGAAGAAACTTCCATAACAATATGCTTGACTCCCGCGTTAAGCATTTCTCGCATAATCCTGTAAATATCAGGAGCTTGAGGCGTTGTGTTTGGGGCTTCAACAACTTTATCTCCATATCTGTAGTTAATCGTACCCATAACTCCGCAATCAACGCCGGCGTGAGAGAATATGCTGTCTATCATATAAGCGACTGTAGTCTTGCCATTTGTTCCAGTTACGCCTATAACGTTTAAATCTCTATCCGGATAATTATAAAACTTAGCTGAGAAAATAGACATAAACCTAAAAATGTCTTCGGCGATAATCAAAGGAAGCTGGCATGTTTCAACATTTGAATGACTTACAATTGCGGAAGCTCCTTTTTTTATTGCTTCGCCAATATGTTTACATCCGTCGGTATTATGACCCGGCAAAGCGAAAAAAACATACCCATTTTTAACTGTTCTTGAATCGTAAGATATGCCTGAAACTTCAACGTCTAAATCTCCTGAAACAAAAATTTTCATATCGTCGGATAATATGTCCTTAAGTCTCATTGTTATTCCTTTCAAATTTTATCTCGGCAAAAGTATAGCATTTTATTTATACATATCTTTCAGAGGCAAACGCACTTATTTTTATCTTACATCGTCTTTCTCAATACGTAAATATTCGGCGATTCTTTTGGAAATATTGGCAAAAACAGGCGAAGCCACCGACGCGGCGTAATAACCGCTTCCTTTAGGCTCGTCTATAATTACTAAAACTACAAACTCAGGCTTCATCGCCGGAACCATACCGCAAAATGAAGCGGTATAATATTTACTAGAATAAGTTTTAATTGAAGGGTCTACTTTTTGAGCCGTACCAGTTTTTCCGCCGACCGTATATCCTTGGATTTTCGCGCTTTTTCCCGTTCCCATGTCAACGACGTTCTTTAACAATTTTTTCATGACATTAGCCGTATCTTCGGAAACGACTCTTCTTATTTCTTTCTTTTCAAAAATTTCCTCTTCGGAATTGCATCTTATTATCTTTTGTATTACAAAAGGTCTTAATAAAACGCCGCCGTTTGCCAATGACGAGAAAGCGGTTATTATTTGAAGAGCTGAAACGCCTATGCCTTGCCCAAACGAAATATTGGGAAGAGTTAAAGCATTCCATTTCTTTACATCCATTAAAAGACCTTTAGCCTCTCCGGGCAGATCTATGCCCGTCAACGAATAGAAGCCAAATTTTCTTATATAGTCGTAAAATATGTCGCCGCCTAATCTTTGAGCTATTTTTATCATTCCTATATTAGACGACATTTCAAAAGTTCTACTTAAAGTGGCGCTTCCCTCTATTTTATGATCGTCCTTTATCGTATGCCCGGCTATTTTAAACTTGCCGTTTTCCAAATAAAATATATCGGAAATTTTTATCTTGCCTTCTTCCAAAGCGGCGGCTACCGTTACTATTTTAAACGTTGATCCGGGCTCATATATATCGCTGATTGCAGAATTTCTTAAACGCTTTACATCTTTAATTTTGTCCGAACAATCAAAATCCGGAAGAGAAACCATAGCAAGAATTTTTCCGGTTTTCGGATTTTGAACTATGCATATAGCTTTTTTAGCTTTATACGTTTCAAAGGCTTTCCTAAGCTCTTGTTCAGCTATAAACTGTATATTTCTATCTATAGTAAGCTCTATATTACACCCGCAAATTTCTTCCATATTAAGCGATTTATTACGGATTATTTGCCCTCGCCCATCTCTAATTATTTTAGTTTTTACGATTTCTCCAGAAAGATTCGCATTACATATTTTCTCAACGCCTTCAAGACCGCCGCCGTCGCAACCCGTTATGCCAAGGATATGCGCTAAAAGCCGTCCTTGCGGATACTGTCTGGTATATTTCGTTTCAAAACCGACGCCTTTAAGCTTTGTTCTTTTTATTTTTTCAACGGTAAAAGAATCAACGTCAAAAGCTATCGGAATATAAGACGCGTTTTTAAAATCGCATATTTTCTTTTCTTTTATTTTTATCCCATTTTCAGACAATACTTTTTTTAACGTTTCAAAATCTTCTATCATTTTCGCATCAAGAAAAACTGTATAATTTTTTATACTTGTCGCCAATATATTTCCTCTTGCATCAAGAATATCTCCTCGTTTAGGAACTTCCACACTTTCGCGATTAACCATTTTATCCACAGCGCGATTTATTCTTCCGTGAAGAAATATCTGTAAGTAGGCAAGTTTTGCAAATAAAAGAAAAAAGACCGTCAGCGTCGCAAACGCCAAAACAGTCTTTCTGTTAATTCTATTTTTTTCTTCCTCATTTTTAAAGAGCCTAATCAACATAAATTATATGTTTTTCATCCGGTCGCAAAAGATTCTTTTCTTTGGCAATTTTATCCATTTTCTCTAAAGCGAGATTTGAATTTATTTTTAATCTTAAAATATCGTTTTCAGAATTTAATTTGTCATAATCAGATTGTAAAGCGCTCACTTTATAAGCCAATCTCATTGACATATTTTGTTGCCAAAGATAAACAAAAATCGTAACAATTAACGATATTCCCAAGAAAAACGGCTTACGCATTATTTATTTTCTCCGCAGCTCTTATTTTAGAGCTTCTGCTTCTTGGATTTAAATGGATTTCTTCCTGAGAAGCTGTAACTACTTTTTTAGTAAGTATTTTGTATATGCCCGCCGCCGCGTTTTTCTTAAAATCTTGTTTTATAATTCTGTCTTCCAAAGAATGGAAACTGATTAAAACTATTCTGCCGTCTTGATTTAACAACTCTGGAGCGTTAGACAATAACGCTTCTAAATTACCAAGCTCGTCATTTACAAAAACTCTCAACGCTTGGAAAACTTTTGTAGCTGGATTTATTTTTCCTTCAGATCTTTTAACAGAACCCGCTATGTCTCGCAGCTCCAAAGCCGCGCTTATTATTCCTCTCTTCCTACGTAAAATAATAGCGTCTGCAATCTGTCTTGACTTATATTCTTCTCCGTATTTATAAAAAATATCGGCTAAATCGTCGCGAGAATAAGAGTTTACAATTTCCTTTGCCGTCAAAGCGTTTCTCTTATCCATTCTCATGTCAAGAACGTCTGAGTTAAAAGAAAAGCCTCTATCTAAATCGCCAACCTGTTTTGAAGAAACGCCAATATCAGCTAAAATACCGTCAACTTTGCTTATATTAATTTTAGCTAAAGCGTTTTTAATATTTTTAAAGTTATCTCTAATAAATACAACTCTGTCGGCAAAATCTTCCTTTTGGGAAATAAATCTGTTTGAGGCGTCTTCGTCCCAGTCAAAAGCTACTATTTTAAGCTTCTCAAATTTGTTAAGCAAATAAGAAGTATGCCCTCCGCCTCCGAAAGTGCAGTCAACGTATAAACCTTCTGGATTATTAACCAGATACCGCGACGTTTCTAAAGGCATTACAGAGACGTGGTACATTTTCGCGCATTCCTACTTTGAAATCAACATCTTTACGGCTATTATTATCATCAAAGCCGCAAAACACTTTTTAAGAATATGCTCGGGTAAAAAATCCGCAAGATAAGAGCCTAGAAAACCGCCGGCGACAAAACCTAAGCCTATCAAAGCGGCAATACTAAAATTTATGTGTCCTCTTTTATAATAAATCAGCATGGAACCGAAACTTAAGCAAATCACGGCAAGAGACGTTCCTTGGGCTTGATGCTGAGTCATTTTCAACAAAAACACCAGTAAGAGGTATTAAAACAATGCCCCCTCCGACGCCCATGAGACCGCTCAGTATTCCGCCAGCAAGACCTATGGCGACGCAAGCCCAAATTTGCATTGAATTTTATCCTCTAAGAATCGCCTTATAAAGACGAATTATACACCGAATTCTGTCTTTCAAAAAACTTGAAAGCGCAACCATTTCTCTGCTGTTAAAATCGCTTTTAACAGTCAAGCGGCCATACTTCAGCCTTGCTTTCCGGTAAGGATTTGGCCGTTTCACCTTCCGCGTTTCCGCGAAAACTTATCCTTTTACAAGGATACTCTCTTATTTCTAAGAAAAGCGTCTCTGCTCGCACCTCTACCCTCGCGGGCGACAGGGATTGCCTGCTACCGTTTACCTCAAGGATAATCCCCGAGGTTAAAGTTCGGACTTTCCTCTTTACATGTCTATAAGACTGCAAAGCGGTTGCGTATCCGTCTTTATAAAGCGTCTTTCTTAAACAATATTCTGGAACAATTATCGCAAAACACAAGATCTTGACCTTTAAGAGCTTGATTGATAAGCTGAGTTCTTAAAACCATACCGCAGCAGCCGCAACTTTCTCCGTCAACAACAGCCATTCCGCGACCATCGCGTCCAGTTTTTAATCTATCATAATGAGACAAAATAGATTTGTTGACTTTTGATTTGCGCTCTTCTTTTATCTTTTCCAGTGCGACAACTTCTTCCATAAGCTTGTTAACGTTATTTTCTATATCCGTTATTTCTTTCTTTATATTTTCTTCAAATTTTTGAAGTTCGTTTTCAGCGGCTTTAATTTTTGCATATTCTTCATCTACATTCTCCATAAGCGCCAAAAGCTCATCTTCAAGAACGCTCTTATCAACTTTTGCTTTTTCTATCTCCAAAAGTAAAATTTTATAAATATCGTTAGACTTAACGGCATTAAGCTCCACAAAATATTTTTTTATACCTTTTTCCTTATCGTCAAGTAAAAATTCTTTTTCTTTCGTCGACGACGCTAACTCCGCATACTTTTTCTTTTTTTCTCTTAATTCGGCTTTTTTATCGTCTAAAATCCTGTTCTTTTGTTCAATTAAACCGGGCGCAAGACTTATTTGCTTGTTGGCATCGCTAATTTTTACGTCGCAATTCTGCAATTCAAGCAACAAAGCCAAATTTTGCTTTAAATCTTCCATCTATCCCCCGGGTTTCGCTTTGATTTATAGATATAAGCTAAATTAAGAAAAATAAGCAATTTTTGAAAAATATATAACCGTATGACATGCATCTCTATTCAAGACGCTAGGACATATTTTAGCACAAAAAGTTGAAATCATAAAGCGCTCTTGGCTTGCCGCGACGCCAACGGCGGAACCGTTGCCTTTAGTAAAAAAACCGAAACTGATGACGGAATAGTATAGAAAAAAGGGAATAATTTTGAACTTATTGACCAATAATTGGCACTTCTTTTACGTCAGAGTTAGACAAGGCGTATTTGTAACCTCTACTGTAAATCGCAGATACTTTGTCTTTATATTTATCTACAATATCAAATAATTCTTGAATACTCGGCATTCCGTCATAATGGCTTATCCCATGTTGTTTTATTACCAAAACTCCGTTTAACATTAGATAATCTTATATACAAGTTGGCTCTATGAAAAAGGTTATAAGGTCGTTTTATTATGCAAGATTGAAACAAAGCAAAGAAAGAAATCGCTTTTTTATATTCGTCATTTAACTGGTTGATATTATAAATTATATTGTCAAGCCAAACATTTTCTTCATCAGTATAATAAATTCCTTTGAAAGTTTTCTAAATAAAATCTTGCTTATTCTTATTTTCCGATAGAAAAAAATCAATATCTTCATCTGTTAATTTTGTACTATCATTTTCAATTAACGCTTTTCCGATAATGTGATTAAATTTCAAAATATCATTATAAAAAACCTGCTTGCCTTTTCTTTTCAATAAGTGAGAAACTGAACCTGTTCCGCCAAAAGCATCTAATGCTGTCTTAAAATCTAAATCCTTTATATTATCCCAAATCCAATAAGTTAATTTGTTCTTTGATCCCTGATAAGTTAAAAGTTTTGATGGGTTTCTTGATATTATTGAATTAAAATTGCCAACTGTTGAATTTTGGACAAAGGAAAACAATCCTGTGTCATTATTAACTGAAGCAACGATGCAATGCGCGAGATATTTACAGGCTGCGGAAAGAATATCAGACTCAAAACGTAAAGCTGAAGAATTGGGCTGTAATATATCAAAACCAAGGATTACTTTGATTTATGGTCGCTCAAAAGATTGGGACGATAAGAAAAAAGAACAATTTAGGTTGCTTAATTCCCTATATCACAATATCAATATATTAACTTACGATTTAGTATTAAATAGAGCAAAACGAATTATTGATTTTTCAGAAAAGAATTAATTGGCGGTCTACTCCAAATTCCGCGCGTTTTTCTCTCTATTATTCAAACAGCTTTGCTGTTAGTTATTTTATTTTTTAACTATTCTGGTGGGTAGTGCAGGGTTTGAACCCGCGACCTCTCGCGTGTGAGGCGAACGCTCTTCCGCTGAGCTAACTACCCGCGACGGGAGGATTATAGCAAATTTACAAAATAAAAAACCTCCTGATTGCTCAAGAGTTATTTATATCTTAATTGGGCCTGGTAGGACTTGAACCTACGACCGTTCGATTATGAGTCGAGCGCTCTAACCAACTGAGCTACAGGCCCGCTTATATTATTGTCAACCGACGGAAGCATTATACTCAAAAAATTATAGCTAGTCAAATTTTGCATGCGCGAACGCTTTTATTCGGGTCGGGTTTTCCACTTACGATGAAACCAAAACCATTGTTCCGGATAACGACGGACAATATCTTCAAGTTTTTTCAAATAAAACGCATTTATAATTTCTATATCTTTGTTTGAATCGCCGGAGTTCGGCATTGGAACTTCTGCAAATTCAACTTTCATTATGCCGTTTTTTTGTCTTATTCCAAGAGCTATTATAATTGGACATTTTGCTCTAAGAGCAAAAAGAGCCGCCCCTTTCGGCGTTGACGTCAATCTTCCGAAAAACGGAATAAAAACGCCTTGAGGACCAGCGTCTTGGTCAGCCAGAAATGCGACTATTTCATTTCTTTTTAACGCTTTCATAACGTCCCTGAAAGCCATTCCATCTCTGCTTATAGTGGCGAACCCCTGATTAGTGCGGACGTTGTCCATCATTTTGTCTACAAGAAAGTTAGACTGATTTGCAACCACCACAGACATAGGATATATTTTTGAATAAGCCAAAGCTGTCAGCTCCCAATTACCCAAATGAGCTGACATAAAAATTGTCCCTCTGCCTTCAGAGTATGACTTTTCCACTAAGTGTTCATTCGTAAAGGCAAGAAGTTTTTTTATTTCTTCGTCTGACATAATTGGGAAAAAAATAATTTCAACAACTGTCTTTGCAAAATTTCTATAAGTGTTTATTGTTATAATCCTTATCTCTTTTTTAGACTTTTCGGGAAACGATTGCGTAAGCATATCTATAACGTGAGAGCGCCTGAAATTGACGATATAGTAAAAAACGACACCTATCGTCTCGCCAGCGTTAACCGCAAGCTTAAAAGGAAACAATCTTATAAAAAAGATGACTATTTTAAGCGCAATATATTCGGCATAATCTTGGAATTTGGTTCTTTTAGCCATCTATTAATTATCCTTGATAAAAATTTTTGCAAAAAAGCTTTTCTTATCCGTAAAAGTTTTTTATGCCCGCCGAAAAACCCATAAGCATGTGAGTTTTAAGTTTTGGAAGATTGATTATTAAGAATACGTTCAAGAGGGCTTTATAAAAGCAGATATGCCGCCAAGAAGATTAATTACTTCCCTAACGGCATTATCCGCTTTATTATTAATCGTCGCATTTTACAAGACTTATTTTTGTCATTAAACCGCGTTCCAATTGTTATGCTTCTTGAACACTGTAGAGTCAACTTCGTCTTGTTTGTTCATCTTTACCGAGATTATTTTTGAAACGCCGCGTTCTTCCATTGTTACTCCGTAAAGAACGTCCGCCATTTCCATTGTGCGTTTGTTATGCGTTACAACTAAGAACTGCGTCTTTGACGAAAAATCTTTAATCATCGCGTTATATCTGCCCACATTTGCGTCATCTAAAGGCGCATCTACCTCGTCTAGAATACAAAAAGGAGAAGGCTTAACCATAAAAAAAGCAAATAACAAAGCAACGGCTGTTAAAGCCTTTTCTCCTCCCGAACAAAGAGATATATTCTGCAATTTCTTTCCCGGAGGTTGAGCGTAAATATCCACGCCGCTTTCAAGCAAATTGCTTTCATCGGTAAGCATTAAGTCGGCTTCGCCTCCGCCGAACAACTTTCTGTAAAGGGCTTTAAAATTATCTCTTACAATATCAAAAGTCTTTTTGAAATTTTCTATTGTAGACTGATTTATTTTCTTTATAACTTCAAGCAAATCATTCTTTGACTTAAGCAAATCCTGTTGTTGAGTCAAAAGAAAATTATACCTCTGCTCCAAAGCATCGTACTCTTCCTGAGCGGCAAGGTTAACAGATCCTAGAGATTCCATCTTTCTCTTTATTTTTGTAATTTCTTCATTATTTACTTCTATGCCGTCAAAATCGTTCTTGATTTCTTCATAGGTCTTGCCGTATGTCTCGGCAAGCCTCTTTTCCAAGTCATTTTTTTGATATTCAAAATTCTTTAAATCCACTTGCATCGCATTGACTTCGTTATTTAATCCGTCAACCTTATCGCGCAAGTCATGCCATTCATTAGTCTTTGAATCTAACGTATCTTGCGTAGTCTGCCTGTCGGTTAAAGAAAGCTGAATTTCCGCTTCCTTTTGAGCTTGGCTTTCATACAATTGCTGAATCTTAACCGTCTCTGTTTCTTGAGAAGTAAGCAGCTCAGAAAGTTTCTCATCGCTTTCAACAATCTTGCTTTCCGCATACTTTATCTGCTTTTTTATATTCGCAATATTGTCCGCCAAATATTGTTGTCCCTGACGCTTATTTTCAAACTCCGCAGCTTTTTTATCCCAAACGCTTCTTGTTTCCATCATCAATGGAGCTGAAGTTTCTTCTTCCATCCTAACCGCAAGCGTATCGTTTTCTATAATTTTTAATTCTTCGCAAAGCCTATTTTCTTCATCTTCATACTCGGCAAGCTTTGTTTCAAAAACGGATATTTTTTCGTTAAAGGAATTCAATTCCTCTGTTTTTGCATTTATTTCTTCTTTGTGCTTGTTTATTTCTTCGGCGATGATTTTTATATCGTTTCTCTTTTCTTCTATTTGGCTGCGTTTACTTTCTATTTGAGTCTTCGCCTTAATAGCATCAAACCCCCGTTTTTCTTTTTCTAAACGCAAATTAATTTGATTTTCATATATCCGTTCAATTTCAGATTGCGTTTTAGAAATATCCATCCTTAATTCTTCCGACTTGTTTTGAAGATTTTTTATTTGCTCTTCAATTAGCACAGGTTTTTCAAAAGACGTTTTTCCTCCGCCAGAAACAACAACGTTACCATAAACCTTATTTCCAGAAACCAAAGCGCCGGAACAAACATACCGAACTATTTTCTCATCAGAAGAATTATATCTTAAACATTTTATAAGCTCGGTGTATCCTTGAGGCAAACCTATTGTAGAGACTTGGACTGAATCTGAAATCTTATCGGTTACAATAAATGAAAGCCGACTTAAACCATTTTCTTCCAAGAATTTAATAGCCTGCTCGGCTTTTTCAACGGTATCGCAAACTAGATAATTCAACTTTTCGCCAAGGACAGAAGCAACTAATTCCCGCTTATCCTCATCAGCATCAATAATGTTGCTTATAGGACCTCTTGCCAAATTGCCCAAACTGAGAACGGCTCTTATTGAAGACCTCACGGGATCCCGCTGGTCAAATTCCTTAAAAGCAGCCGCGCGAGAGTCGTTTGACGCCAAAGATTCTTTATACTGCAGAAGAAGATTTTCCAACGATTTACATTTCTCTTCATTCTCTGAAATGATTTTATTTATCTCTTCTTTCTTTGCTTCAAAAGAGCCGACGGAAGCGTTTGCTGATTCAAGCTCGGCTTCTATGGCGACTATTTCTTGACGAGTAGGATCAACATCGTTTTCAAGCCTAGAAATTATTCTTTGTAAAGAAGCCGCGTTTGCGTCAAGATGTATTCTGCTTTCGGAAAGTTCTGCTTTTAAATTAATCTGTTGCTCTTTTTCAGACTCAAGCCGGGATAGTTTTTCTCTTATTTCATTTTCTCTAGTTTCTAATTCTGATAGCCTGCTTTTTACTAAATTATACCGACGCTCTTTTTCTCTGTAATCCGCTTCATATTTAACCAAATCGTCGGCTAAAGTTCCGTCGTCCGAGTTTAAAGTCTTGAGCTGTTCTTCCATTTGCACAGCCTTTCCTTTGTTCGCGACTAACTCTTGCTCAAGCCTTTCTTTTTCAGATTTTATTTCGGCTTCTCTTTGCATGGCGTGTTGAATTATCTGATCTGCCACGCCTATCTGCATCTTTATTTCGCTTAAAACCTTGTTTACGCTTACGTACGACTCGTTCTTTTCATCTAAAGACAAACGCGTTTCCTGTATTTCAGCGTCAAGCCGAATCATTGAAGTATTTGTAGATTCAAATTCTTTTATTTTAGGGTCAAGCTCTGTTTTTATTCTTGCTATTTCATTATTACCGTAAGATATATGCTGGACTAAAGCCGCCGCTTCATACTTTGCAAGATCTTCTTGATACTTCTTATATTGCTTTGCTTTTTTAGCGGCTATGTCTAATGCGGTTATCTGTTGCTTGTGTATAGCCAATGTGTCTGATAAGCGCGACATATCTGCATCTATTTTCTCAAGTCTTCTTAAAGTTTCTTCTCTTCTTACTTTATATTTGGAAACTCCGGCGGCTTCTTCAAACAATTCCCTTCTGTCTTCCGGTTTTGCCGTAGTTAAAAAATCTACCTTACCCTGCTCAATTATAGAATATCCGTCGAAGCCTATGCCTGTGTCCAAAAACATATCTCTTATATCTTTAAGTCTACACTGAGCTTTATTTATGGAGTATTCGCTCTCGCCGCTTCTAAATAATCTCCTCGTAACGGCAACTTCAGAATAATCAACAGGCAAAATATTTTGAGAATTATCAAAAGTGATAGAAACTTCCGCCATTCCCGTAGTCGCTCTAGTCTGAGTCCCTCCAAATATAACCTCCTGCATGTTGGAGCTTCTCATAGATTTGGCTCTCTGTTCTCCAAGACACCAACGAATAGAATCCGATATATTGGACTTACCGCAACCGTTAGGACCTATAATTCCTGAGATACCTGATTTAAAATCCAATATTGTTTTATCGGCAAACGATTTGAAACCGCAAATTTCCACCTTCTTTAAATACATTAAAATTTCTCTGTAAGTTTAAATTTTGCACTTCCGTTTTCAGAATAATCTTCCGGGGATAGTCCGTCGTAAGCTTTTCTTAATCTTTTTACGTACTTTTTAGCAGCCTTATCGTCATTTTGCAAAAAAGTTCTTGCAAGAACAAATGCGCTGCATAACGCCGCGGAAAACAAACACGCTTTTCCCAAACTTCCGCATAAAGTATTCTTTTCCTTTAACATACCTTGCATTTCCTCTCGTTAGATTCTGCGACAATCTTCCCGCGATGGTTTACAAGTCTTGCCGACAAGGAATGGCATCCCGTCGCGAAATCCGTCCAATCAAACCACCAATATCCGCTCCCGAATCTGCATGGCTGTTAATTGCCGTACACGGCATATTTCTTATAAACTCTGCCGTTCATCATTTCTGCCGTACGCTGCGTCATTATATTATCGTCAAGAACCCAAGAAAGCTCGCAATGTTTGTAACCTATTCTTAGAGCATTCTTTAAACTTTTTTCATACATAACGGCTTCTATCCCCTTGCGCCTATACTCTTTTACAACTCCCATAACCATAAGCCTTAAAGCGTCAATTTTTCTTCTATAGTACAAAAATTTAAAGATTCCAAAAGGAAAAATCTTTCCGTTAAGCTTCCTTAACACTTGATTATAATCAGGCAGAGGAACAAGCATTCCAATAGGTTCTTCCCCTATGCTTGCAATAACTGCCATTTCGGGATCTATAATCATTTTCAACTTTGAAGCTATAGAGACAAATTCTTCATAGCTCCAAGGGACAAACCCCCAATTCTTCTCCCAAGCTCTGTTGTATATCGATATGGCAACTTTTAAATCTTTTTCGTATGAATGTTTGCCGATGGTTCTAATTTTCAATCCTGGAAGTTTTTTCTTAGCCATTTCAACAACATGTTCAAGCCTTTTAAGTCTTGAATCGGCAGAAACGGTCATATCGTAAGCGTACAATTCTTTTATTTTTTTAAGACCGGACCGTTCGGCAAGCTTCAAGTAATATTCGGGCGTGTAAGGCATCATAAGGCTTGGATGAAGATCAAAACCCTCTAACAAAAACCCGCATTTGTCGTTTGTAGACGGATTCATAGGACCGATCATTTTTTTAACACCCTGTTCATTTAGCCATTCTTGAGCCGCGCAAAAAAGAGATTTAGCGGTTTGGACGTCATCAATACATTCAAAAAAACCGAAGAAACCGCATTTATCGTCTTGAAAAGATATATAATTATAATCTATTATCGCCGCAATTCTACCGATGACATTATTATTGTTGCCCTCATAAGCTAAAAACAATTGTCTTCTAGCATGTAGCCAAAAAGGGTTTTTACCTTCAGAAATAATCCCTTTCGCGGAAGAAATTAACGGAGGGACCCACTTGCCGCTTTTTGAATAAATTTTCCAAGGAAATTTAACAAACTGCTTTAACTGCTTTTTAGTGTCGGCTTTTACTATCCTCATTGCATATTTCTCGCGCAAAATTACGCTATCACGCCAAGACGTTTGCCGACTTTTCTAAATTTCTCTAGTATAAAATTCAAATGATCGTCAGTGTGCGTAGCCATATAGCTTGTTCTTATTATGGATTGACCTTCTGGAACTGCAGGAGTTACTACGGGAGAAGCAAATATGCCTTCGTCAAAAAGCATTCTCCACATCTTAAAAGCGACTAAATCATTTCCAACCGTTAAAGGAATAATCGGCGATTGAGAATTATTAACGTTATACCCCATAGCCTTAAATTCTTCTTTAATTTTGCTTGCCGTCTGCATAAGTTTTATCCTTCTTTCAGGCTCCGCGATAACCAAATCTAACGCTATATCAATAGCGCCAACGCACGCAGGAGGAAGGCTAGCCGTAAAAATCATGCTTCTTGCATTATGTTTTATATAATTTACAACTTTTGAATTGCTGGCTATGAATCCGCCGATTGAAGCCAAAGACTTGGAAGCTGTCGCCATAATAACGTCAACGTCATCCTGCATATTGAAATATTCGCTTGTTCCCATGCCTTTTTTGCCCAAGACACCTAAAGAATGAGCTTCGTCAACAAAAATTCTTGCGCCGTATTTTTTTGCAAGTTTTGAGATTTCTGGAAGATTTGTAATATCGCCTTCCATGCTAAAAACGCCGTCTACAACTATCAACATTCCTTTTCCTTGATGTTTAGAAAGCTGTCTTTCTAAATCGCTCATGTCATTATGTCTAAATCTTGTCATTTCCCCAAAAGACAAACGGCAACCGTCTATAATTGAAGCGTGGTCTAATCTATCTGTCACAACAACTTCGCCTTTTCCGACAAGGGACGAAATTGCGCCCAAATTTGAATGATGCCCCGTAGTAAAAAGAAGCGACTCTTCTTTACCTACGAATTTGGCGAATTTTTTTTCAACTTTTTCATGCAGGTCGTTTGTTCCGTTGAGGAATCTTGACCCTGTGCAAGAAGTCCCGTATTTTTTTGCGGCAAGAACTGAAGATTCTATAACTTTAGGGTGGTTTGCAAGCCCAAGATAATTATTTGAACAAACGACTATTTTCTTACTGCCGTTAACTATGATTTCAGGTCCTTGCTGAGACTCAATTCTATGAAAATAAGGATAGAAACCGGTTTGCTTTAGCTCGTCGGCAGCGTGGAACCCAAAACATTTCTCAAAAACGTCTGCACTCATCGCGACACCCCCTTGCATTTTATGTTTAAAGCCAATTATTTTCCAAGTACCAATTATACGTAATTTGAGAGGCGACTTCAAGATTGGTAAATTTAATATTTAAGTCGTTTTCCGCGGGAAAAGTATCAGCAATCCAAAAATCTTGAAGCATCTCGGCAATTTTCTGTTTGTTTAACGTTGCGGGCTTTCCGGTTACTCTTGAAAGCACTTCCATAATAAATCCCGCCGCTTTGAAAACAATGTCGGGAGTCGGCAAAGGCAAGGCTTTAACGCCAACTGAATACGAAATTATCTTCCCAATATCCGTCCAAGTGTAAGCGGACGAATTTGCAAGGTAATAAATATTATTGTCAGTCTTTTTATTTTCAAGACAGAATGATACGGACTTCGCGACATCTTTAACATACACTAATTGTAAAAGTCTTTTCTTTGCGGCTACAGGCCTCAAGCGCTTACGTATAAGATTAAAAAATATAAATATATCTTTGTCTCTAGGTCCATAAACGCCCGCAGGGCGAAAAATGACGTAAGGGACTTTTCCGCCGAGCATTTTCTTTAACTCTTTTTCCGCTTCTATTTTGCTTAAGCCATAGTCGGAAACAGGTTCGGGAATATCCGTAACTTTCCTGATGCTTCCGGCGGGCGACGCGCCCATTGCGGCTTGCGAAGAAATAAACACAAACTTTTTTAAATTAGGATTATTCCTTAAAATCGCTTCACAAAGACTTTTTGTGTTTTCTACGTTCGCTTTAAAATATTCTTCCTTACTCATAGCGCGGACAATCCCTGCGCAATGCACGACAACATCAACGTCTTTTACAATTTTTTCCAAAAAATTCTTATCGTTTAAAGAACCGTATTTATATTCAAGCGGGAGATTTTTAATCCATTTTAAATTTGACGTTTGCCTTATAGCGCATATCACATTATGATTAGCTTCTATTAACGCTTCGGCAATGTGGCTGCCTACAAAACCTGCCGCGCCAGTAAGCAAAATTTTAGACATACCTTCCCCATTATATTTTCCTAACTATCCAATATCCCCGACTTTTTACTGCCTTCTCTATAAGAACGCCTTGTTCTCTAAGTCGTTCTATAATACGCCGACGATTTTTGATAGTTATCCGGCTGAAAGTTTGCTGCTCCGTTCTATCGCCTCAATAACTTTCCTCTCGGTTTTATTTATTCCGATATGGATTTTAGATGCCGCGCGGGAAATTGCGCGGCATTTTTAAAACAGAGGTTATTTCATTTCTATGTCTTTACTTTGATCGCACAAAGTCTTGATGGCTTTTTGGGCGACGCTAGGAGCGCGCATTGTGGCGTTTCCGCTAATGCAACCGCCTTCGCAACACATTACTTCAACAAGATTGCCGTCTGGAAATTTCTTGTCTTTTGTCATCTTCTTTAACAACTTGATACTGTCTTTATTTAGCCCATTGATTACATGAGGTTTTATAATAATATCTTTTTTGTCTCCCAAAAGTTTTGCCACGGCCCCCGCGACTCCGCTCATAACTCCGAAGTTACGCCCTTGTTTTGAACTTTCAACTTCAAATTTCTCTTCAGCGCATTCTGAAACCTTAATATCTTTTGCAGATAACAAAGCCGCAATTTCTTCAAAATTGGAAACATAATTGACGTCCTTATTTTCATAAGCTTCATTCTTTTTTGCAACGCACGGGCTTATAAAAACAGTAACGTAATCAGGATGTTCGGCTTTAATTTTCTCGGCTATATAGCGCATAGGAGTTTTTGTAGTTGAAACAAATTTTTTGATTTCTGGAAAATGTTTTTTTATAAACTGACCGTATCCCGCGCAACAAGAAGTAGTCATAAACGACTCGCCGGATCCCATACGCTCGTCAAATTCACGAGCTTCGTTTCTAGCGGTAATGTCGGCGCCTTCGGCGACTTCGTAAACATCGTAAAATCCAACTTTTTTCAACGCAGATTTCAACTGATATACGGACCCTTGAAATTGACCGACTATTGACGGAGCCATCATAGCGGCAACTTTTTTACCGCCTTTTATATTTTTCAAAATATCAACTATTTGACTCTTTTCATGAACAGCGCCAAAAGGACACGCCATCATACATTTGCCGCACGATATGCAGACGTTGTAATCTATCTTAGCCGTGCCGTTCTCGTTCTTTTTAATCGCGTCTACAGGACAAGCGTCTTCGCAAGGCACCGCTATTTTTACTATAGCGTTGTACGGACATGCAGATATGCACATTTTACAGTTTTTGCACTTAGCAGGATCTATCTTAGACCTACCGTTTACTATGCTTATTGCTCCAAACTTACACGCGGTTTTGCAAGAACTTGCAACGCAGCCCTGACATACGTCTGTAACGCAAATTCTGTTGGGAACGCAACCTTTGCAGGCTGTTTCAACAAGAGTCAAAGGATTGTCGTCAAGATGCTCGCGTTCAAGAGCTTTTTTTGCATAATTTGACAAATTTGTAACTTCGTCGTCTTCTTCTATAGAAAACCCCAGACACGCTATCGCCCTATCCCTAAGAATCGCGCGCTCTTTATGAACGCAGCATCTGTAACGAACTTCATATCCCTTAGGCCGCATTTCAAAAGGAATAAGGCGAGCGGACTCTTCAAAATTATCTGATAAAAAAGCCCTGATAATTCTTTCCAATACTTCTTTTTTTAAACCAATTTCCTGATTTCTGTTATTCATTTTTTCCTGCTCTAAAATTATTAAATCTTTCCGTTATATGCTTTTACAAAAATTTCTTTAATATCTTCCATCAACGGATAAACTGGATTTGCTCCTGTGCATTGATCGTCAAAAGCCTGCTCTACAAGAATTTCAAGTTTATCGTTAAAGTCTTTTTCGGGTACTCCCGCTTCTTTTATGGAAAGAGGAATGTCAATATCTTTTTTCAGCCTTGTTATCGCATTAATCAATAACTCTACTTTCTCGTCGTCATTCTTTCCGCCAAGATCTAATTCGTCGGCAATCTGACCGTACTTAGCCTTTGCGTTAGGGAACTTATATTGAGGAAATATAGCCTGCTTTCTCGGCTTATCGGTTGCATTATATCTTATAACCTGATTGATAACCAAAGCGTTTGCAATTCCGTGGGGTATATTAAATGCGGCGCCCAACTTGTGAGCCAAAGAATGTGAAATACCTAAGAAAGCGTTAGCAAAAGCCATGCCCGCCAAAGCGGAAGCATAATGCATCTTCTCTCTTGAAATCGGGTCTCCGGCGCCTTTTGAGTAAGAACGAGGAAGATATCTGAATACAAGCTTTACGGCTTCTAAAGCCGGAGAGTTTGTAAAGTTTGTGGCAAGCACAGAAACATAGGCTTCAACGGCATGAGTCAAAGCGTCTATTCCCGAAGCGGCGCAAAGACCTTTAGGCATAGAATCCACAAAGTTCGGATCAATAATAGCCATGTTAGGCGTCAAAGCATAATCGGCTATAGGGTATTTGATATGCGTTGAATCTTCCGTAATTACGGCAAACGGAGTAACTTCAGAACCTGTTCCGGAAGTAGTAGGTATAGCTATTAACTGCGCTTTCGCTCCAAGCGCGGGCACCTTGCAAATTCTCTTTCTTATGTCCATAAAACGCATAGCTACGTCTTTAAAATCCGTATCGGGATTCTCATACATCAACCACATAATCTTAGCCGCGTCTATAGGAGAACCGCCGCCGAAAGCGATGATAACATCCGGCTCATAAGTTCTAAGCATAGACAAAGCCTCGTTTATCGTCGAGACTGTAGGATCGGGTTTAATATCAAAGAATATTTGATAATCAATATTTATTTCTTCTAAAACCTTAGTTATATTGTAAATCGCTCCGGAGTTGAAAAGGAATCTATCAGTAACTATGAAAGCTCTTTTCTTGCCCTGCAATTCGCGCAACGCCAAATCCGTAGCGCCTCTTTTAAAATAAATTTTTGGAGGAACTCTAAACCACAACATATTTTCGCGTCTTTCAGCCACAGTCTTGTAGTTCAACAAGTGTTTTACGCCAATGTTCTCGCTCACAGCATTTCCTCCCCAAGAACCGCAACCAAGAGTTAAAGACGGTTCCAACTTAAAGTTAAACAAATCTCCTATACCGCCTTGAGACGACGGAGTATTAATCAAGACGCGACCAGTATGAAGTTTCTTGGCAAAATAAATTATTCTTTCTTGCTTTCTTTCGTCTGTGTAGAGAACCGACGTATGTCCCGCTCCGCCAAGATCTACAAGCTGATAAGCTTTTTCCGTCGCATCTTCAAAACTATCAGCTTTGTATACGGCTATTACAGGAGATAATTTTTCATGGGCAAATTCTTCTTCCAAAGAGATCTCGCTGACTTCGCCCGCGATAACCTTAGTGTCTTTCGGCACTTTCACGCCCGCCATTTCGGCTATTTTACAAGCCGGCTGCCCTACAATAGCCGCATTAATCTTTCCGTCAATAATTATGGTTTTCGCCACTTTATCTTTCTCTTGTTCGCTTAGCACGTAAGCTCCGCGAAAAGTCAATTCTTTTATGACAGAATCATAAACGTCTTTTACTATTATTATTGACTGCTCGGAAGCGCAAATCATTCCATTATCAAATGTTTTTGACATAAGAATTGAAGACACCGCCATCTGAATATTTGCCGTCTCGTCAATAACAGCCGGAGTGTTTCCCGCTCCGACTCCCAAAGCTGGTTTGCCAGAAGAATATGCGGCTTTAACCATTCCCGGACCGCCCGTCGCAAAAATTGTAGCTACGCCTTTATGCGTCATCAATAAATTTGTAAGTTCAAGAGAAGGAACGTCTATCCAACCAATGACGTCGGCTGGAGCTCCGGCTTTGACAGCCGCGTCTAAAACTATTTTTGCAGCCGCTATGGTGGCGTTTTTCGCTCTCGGGTGAGGAGAGAAAATTATTCCATTTCTTGTTTTTAAAGTGATTAAAGATTTAAATATTGCCGTAGACGTAGGATTTGTAGTAGGGACTATTCCCGCGATGACGCCGACTGGAGCTGCTACTATTTTAATTCCGTTGGCTTTGTCCTCGCTTATTAATCCGCAAGTGCGGGCATCTTTATGTTTGTTGTAAATATACTCGGAAGCAAAATGATTTTTGATAACCTTATCTTCGACTATTCCCATGCCGGTTTCTTCAACGGCCATCTTTGCTAAGGGAATTCTTGCTTGGTTAGCCGCAATAGCTGCGGCTTTAAAAATTTCATCAACTTTCTCTTGAGTAAAGCCAGAATAAATTTCCTGCGCCTTTTTCACGCGTTCAACAAGAGCATTAAGAGATTCTGGAGTGTCTATCCGCGGCGATTTGACATTTGTTGCTTTCTTCAGCATTTTACATCTCCTCTTTGGTTATATCCGCAGCGATTACATTAGCTTGCGCAAAACCGAAACAGACGTATAACAACAATAGGCGCGATCGGCGGCGCAAAACATACTAACTATTGCATCTTATAGCCTTTATTTCTTTCGTTATGTTTGGAATTATTTCGTATAAATCGCCCTCAAGAGCATACGTCGCGGTTTGCATCATAGGACAAGAAGCGTCCTTGTTTATTGCGATAATAATATCAGAAGAGCTCATGCCAACAATATGCTGTATTTGTCCTGATATTCCGCATGCTATATAAACTTTAGGAGCTACTGTTTTGCCTGTTTGACCTATTTGGTGAGAGTAAGGTATCCACTCGGAATCTACAGCCGCTCTGGAAGCTCCTACAGCTCCGCCAAGGATTTCGGCAAGCTCTTCAAGAAGTTTAAAACCTTCAACTTTTCCGACGCCTCTTCCGCCTGAAACTATAATATCTGCGTCGCCGATGTTTATATTTGAACTTGCATCTTTTATAAAACCTAAAAATTTTGTTCTGTTTACTAAAGTTGCAACATCAACTTTGCAATCAACAATTTCGCCTTTTCTTCCTTCCTCAACTTTAGCTTCTTTGAAGACTTTGCGCCTTACTGTAGACATCTGAGGGCGGCGACTCGGCGTCAAAATAGTAGCCATAATGTTTCCGCCAAAAGCAGGTCTAGTCTGCTGAAGATTTCTTGTCTGGGCATCAATTTCCAAAGAGGTGCAATCTGCCGTAAGTCCAGTGTGTATTCTTGCAGCGACTCTTGAAGAAAAAGAACGACCTATATTTGTCGCGCCTATCAAAATAATTTCAGGATTTTCTTTCTTTATAAGCTGAGTCAATATGCTTGTATACGGATCGTCTTGAAATTCAATGAAAATCGGATCGTCGCAAACATAAACTTTATCAGCGCCCCTGTTTATCAAATCTTGAACTTTTGATTTTAGACCGTCGCCAATCAAAACCGCGCTAAGAGTCGTTCCCAACTGTTTTGCCAATCTTTTTCCTTCATTTAGAAGTTCGTACACAACGTCCGCAATTTCACCGTGTCTCTGTTCGGCGTAAACCCATACGCCCTTATATTCGCTTTTATCAACGCTTGACTGAGAAGCATCTTTCTTAAGCTCTATAGCGCTAAATTTACACGTTTGCGAACAAGTTCCGCAGTATGCGCATTTATTTAAATCTACAACTGCAAGTTTAAACTTCTTAGGGTGTTCAGGTCTTTCAAGCGTTGAAATAGCGCCGAAAGGACATGCGCCGGCGCATTGACCGCAACCTACGCATTTATCGCTTAATACTTCTACGCTGTTTGCCATTTAATTCTCCATTCTAAAAACTATATTCTAAAAATAAACTTTTTTCTTTTTATATAAGACTCAAATCTGACAGTCTCTTTACCAAAACCGCGGCAACTTCTTTAGCCTCGCCTGTAAATTTTTCTCCGCCTGTTCTTTGAGGAGGCGTAAAGATTTTCATAACCTGCGTAGGAGAGCCGTTAAGACCTATTTTTGAGGTGTCTGCGCCTATTGTCGCGGCGTCTAAAACTTTAATAACAGCTTTCCTTGCAGCCATTCTCCCTTTGAGCGACGCTACTCTAGGATTGTTTATCTCTTTTACAACAGTTAAAAGTACGGGAAGAGCGCTTTCTATCAAGTCATAACCATCTTCCATCATTCTTTCAACCTTTATAGTTTTATCATCGGAGGCTTCTACTTTTTTAACATAAGCCACATGGGGAATATCCAACATTTCTGCAATTCCCGGTCCAACTTGAGCCGTATCGCCATCGGAGGCTTGCTTACCGCAAATAACCATGTCAAACTTTCCAAGAGACTTTATAGCCGTTGACAAAGCGTAAGAAGTAGCCAAAGTGTCTGCGCCGCCAAAAGCTCTGTCGCTCACCAATACGCCTTCATCTGCTCCTTTAGCTATAGCTTCTCTTAACGCGGCTTCCGCCTGCGGAGGTCCCATAGTGATAACGGTTACTTTTGCTCCGACTTTTTCTTTTATTCTCACGCCCTCTTCTATGGCGTATTCGTCAAAAGGGTTGATTATAGATTCAACTCCATCTCTTTTTAGTCTTCCAGTTTCATGATCAATTTGAATATTAGTCGTATTAGGCACCTGCTTGATGCAAACAATTATATCCATTTTTCCCCTCTGTATATTTTTGCGTCTTAAAAGCAAAAGCGCAACTACGACAAATAGCGCTTCTTTATATCTTTATTCCACATGCTTTATTTCAAAGATTTTTTCTTGTCTACTTAGCGTTAGCGGCCGATTCCTTTATAAGATTAAGAGCGATTTCATTTTTCTGAATCTGGCTTGTTCCTTCGTAAAGAGTAGTTATTTTTGCGTCTCTCATCATTTTTTCAACAGGATATTCTCTTGAGTATCCGTATCCGCCGAGTATCTGTACGGCATTAGTAGTAACCTTCATAGCTACTTCAGAGCAGAAAAGTTTAGCCATCGCAGACTCTTTGCTAGTACGTTTTTCCGTACCCGCGTCTATCATTCTAGCTGAAGCGTAAAGCAAAGCTCTTGCAGCTTCAACTTCGGTCGCCATGTCTGCAAGCATGTGTTGTACGCCCTGGAAAGAAACTATAGGTTGACCAAACTGAACTCTCTTTCTCGCGTAATCTACAGCTTCGTCCAACGCGCCGGCCGCTATACCTAAAGCCTGAGCGGCTACGCCGGGACGAGAATTATCCAACGTTGCCTGAGCTATCATCAAACCGTGTCCCTCTTTACCGAGAAGCTGATCTTTGCGTACTCTACAATTGTTAAATATAAGTTCTCTCGTGGAAGAAGCCCTTATCCCCATTTTCTTTTCTTTTTTGCCGAACTCAAATCCTGGAGTTCCTTTTTCAACTATAAAACAAGAAATTCCTCTTGCTCCTCTAGCGGGATTTGTCTTAGCAAAAATTGTATATGTTTCAGCGTCGCCGCCGTTCGTTATAAAACACTTTGTTCCGTTCAACGCGTAATAATCGCCATCTTTCGCAGCCGTCGTATTCATGCCGGTCGCATCAGAACCCGCGTTTGCTTCAGTCAAACCAAAAGCCGCGAGCTTCTTGCCTGAAGCGATATCTGGCAAATACTTTTTCTTCTGCTCGTCGTTTCCAGCTATAAGTATAGGAAGAGATCCCAATGCGGTCGCGGCAAGAGACAACGCTATCGCGCCGTCAACTTTGCAAAGCTCTTCAACAACAAGAACCAGCCCCATTATACCTTTTCCGAAACCGCCGTATTCTTCGGGAATATATACTCCGCATAAGTCAGCGCGGGCAAATTCTTTTACAATCTCCCATGGAAATTCTTCTTTCTCATCATAGCGTTCTCTAACGGGTTTCATTTTTTCAATCGCAATAGTTCTTGCGGTTTCAACCATCATCTTTTCTTCTTCAGACAACATATAATCCATTACCATATATAACCTCTCTATTAGTTTACCGCGAATCTACCAGTGCAAACGCTGCCTAACGTCTAAAATTGCTTACGTCGATAGATTCCTTTATGTTTTTCATAGCTTGCTCAGCCGCAGATTGTTGGGCTTCCTTTTTAGAATTTCCAGCGCCTTTTCCAAAAAGTCGGCTCTTTACATAAACAGCAGCTTCAAATTTCTTATTATGGTCGGGACCGAATTCTTTTATTATCTTATATTCAGGAAGTTCTTTATAAACCGACTGGGACGCTTCTTGAAGCCTGCTTTTATAATCGGTTATAATTATTTCTTTCTGAACATCCAAAAATTTTAAAATAAATTTTTTTGCGTTGTCAAAACTGCCGTCTAAATATATAGCTCCAACAACAGCTTCAAATACGTCGCATAAAAGACTTTCTCTATTCCTAGCCTCAAATGCGTCTTCGCTTTTACCAAAAAAAATGTAATCGCCCAAATTTATTTCTTTTGCCCAAACGCTCAAATTAGATGCAGAAACAATTTGGGCTTTTAACTGAGATAATTTCCCTTCGCTTTCGCCGGGGTATCTTAAATACAAAGCCTCAGCTATAACAGCCGACAAAATGCCGTCGCCAAGAAACTCCATGCGCTCATTATAACTCTTCTTGCCGCCGAATGCGGCGGCATAAGATTTATGAGTTAGAGCAGTCTTTAAAACTTCAAGGTTATTGAATTTGTATTCAATAATCTTTTGAAGTTTTTCACAGTCCTTACTTAACATATTTTTTTATTACTATTGTCGCGTTATGACCGCCAAATCCTAAAGAATTTGAAATCGCGCAAGTTATTTGCTGCTCTCTTATTTTGTTTGGAACATAGTCCAAATCGCAATCAGGATCGGGAGTTTCATAATTTATGGTAGGAGGTATAAACCCTTCCCGCATGCCAATAACAGTTGCCGCAAGTTCTACGCCGGCGGCGCCGCCTAAAAGATGTCCCGTCATAGATTTAGTTGACGAAACAGGTATCTTATAAGCTTTATCTCCGAAAACTTTCTTTATTGCGAAAGTTTCGGTTTTGTCATTCAATGCGGTGGAAGTTCCGTGAGCGTTGATATAATCAACTTCATCTTTTGACACGCCTGCGTCATTTATAGATTTTTCCATCGCGAAAATAGCCGCTTTTCCTTCCGGATCTGGAGCCGTAATGTGATAAGCGTCGTCAGAAGCTCCATAACCCGCAAGTTCTGCATATATTCTAGCGCCTCTATTTAAAGCGTGTTCCAAAGTCTCAAGGACAACTATTCCCGCGCCTTCTCCCATGACAAAACCGTCGCGGTTTTTATCAAAAGGTCTAGACGCAGTCTTGGGATCGTCGTTTCTTTGAGAAAGAGCTTTCATAGAACAAAATCCCGCAAGTCCCAAAGGAACAATCGCGCTTTCAGAACCGCCTGAAATTATAACGTCCGTGTCGCCGTCGCGAAGAAGTCTCAAAGCATCTCCTATAGCATGGTTTGCGGAAGCGCAAGCGCTTGTAACTGCGTAATTAGGTCCGGTAAAACCGTAGTTTATAGCTATCTCGCCGGGAAGCATGTTCGTAATTATCATAGGGATAAGGAAAGGGCTTACTCTCCTTGGACCTTTTGCCAAAAGAACTTGCTCTTCTTCTTCAATTATGTCCAACCCGCCGATACCAGTTCCTGTTATAATTCCGATTCTTGACAAATCTTCTTTGAAAAGATCAAGACCTGAGTCCTCAACAGCCATTTTTGCGGCGGCAAATCCAAACTGCGTAAATTTGGCCATCTTCTTTATTTTTTTTTTCTCTATAAACTTTTCAGGTTCAAAGTTTTTTACTACGGCGGCAAATCGCGTAGCATAAGCGCTAGTGTCAAAATATTCAATAGATGAAGCGCCTGATTTGCCTTCTTTCAAAGCCTTAGTAAACTCAGCATTGCCTATACCTATAGGAGTAACGACTCCGATGCCGGTTATAACTATTCTTTTTCTCATTTTTATGCCTTATTCTTATTTTGTAGCATGGGCTTTAATATAGTCAACCGCGCTTCCTACCGTTTGAATTTTTTCAGCTTCTTCATCGGGAATTTCAACGCTAAATTCTTCTTCAAAAGCCATAACAAGCTCTACCGTATCCAAAGAATCTGCTCCCAAATCATTAACAAAAGATGCTCCTACTACTACTTCAGCAGGATCTACGCCCAACTGTTCAACGATAATTTCTTTTACTCTAGCTTCTAAATCTACCATTTGTACGTCCCCCCTTTGTTATAAACCCTTTTACTATTATTTTGTACTACTATACTTCAAGCGCGCGAAGCGTGCTAAATCACATATACATTCCGCCGTTAACTGCCAATACGTGTCCGGTAATATAAGACGAATCGTCGCTTGCAAAGAACAAAGCCGCTTTAGCTATGTCTGAAGCTTCGCCCAACCTTGCTAAAGGCGTATTTGCAGACATTGCGTCTTTTTGTTCTTGAGTCAACTTGTCGGTCATAGCTGTGCGGATAAACCCCGGGGCAATAGCGTTTACCAAAATATTTCTTGAGGCAAACTCTCTGGCGCAAGTTTTTGTCATCGCTATAACTCCGCCCTTTGAAGCGGAATAGTTTATCTGTCCGGAATTACCCGTCTGCCCAACAACAGAAGCTATGTTTATTATTCTGCCTTGTCTGGCTTTAAGCATCGGCTTACTTGCAGCTTTTATACAATTAAATACGCCCTTAAGATTAACCGCTATAACCGCATCCCACTCGGTTTCGCTCATTCTCAAGACGAGGTTGTCTTTAGTTATGCCTGCATTATTGACTAGTATATCTATTTTGGAAAATTTGTCAAGAGAGTCGTTTACCAAAGATTCGCAATCTTCCAATTTAGCTACGTTTGCCGCCACGGCGATAGTTTCAACTCCATACTTTGACTTTATTTCATCTGCAGTTTTTTGAGCCGACTTGACATTTATATCAGAGATTATAATCTGCGCTCCCTCCGCCGCAAAAACCTCAGCTATGGATCTTCCTATCCCTTGAGCGGAACCCGTAATAATAGCCGTTTTACTTTGAAGTCTCATTTATTCAATTCCTCCAACGTTTTTTCTAAACTCGCGCAATCTTCTATATTTAACGCTTTTTTTGATCTGTCTATTCTTTTTAAAAGCCCCGATAAAACTCTTCCCGGTCCGATTTCTATAAATTTGTCAAAACCTGAAGAAATAATATTTTTTACGCTTTCGTCCCATTTTACCGGAGATTTAATTTGCTTAACAAGCTTTTCTTTTATCGCATCTTTGGTTGTTGTTAAAGAAGCGTCGCAATTTGTATAAACTCCAAATTTAGGAGTATTAAAATTATATTTTTCTAGTTCTTTTGCCATACTGTCCGCCGCCAAAGACATAAGAGATGAGTGGAAAGGTCCTGAAACATTTAAAACGACAGTTTTTGCAGCGCCAGCAACAGACGCAAGCTCAACAGCTTTGGCTATTGCGGCGCTAACGCCGGCTATAACAATCTGTCCTGGAGCATTAAAATTTACAGCCTCGCATACGCCTTCGCTTGAAGACTCTCTGCATATATTTTCAACTGCGGACGCGGCAAGACCAATAATTGCAGCCATTGCTCCTGGATTTGCTTCAGAAGCTTTTTGTATAAATTCGCCTCTGGCTTTTACCATTGACAAGCCGTCTTTAAAATCAAAAAAGCCTGCGGCGCATAGAGTTGAATATTCTCCCAAAGAATGACCGGCAGCCGCAAACTCAATATTTTCAAAACCATAAAGTTCTTTAAAAACCTCAAACGCCGCCATACTCGCTGTAAAAATTGCAGGCTGAGCATACTTTGTAAGAGTTAGATTTTCTTGAGGTCCTTCAAAAATAATCTTTTTAAGTTCGTCGCCGGCTAAATCTATTATTTTTTTGGCTTTTGGATATTGTTCGTAAAGATCCTTTCCCATTCCTACAGATTGAGATCCTTGACCGGGAAACATTAACGCTATTTTTGACATTATATTCCTTTTCAAATTTTAAATTCTAACTACAGAAGCGCCCCACGTAAAACCGCCGCCAAATGCGACCATCTCCACCAAATCGCCTCGCTTAACCCTTCCTGTCTTTATTGCTTCGTCAAGCGCCGTTATGGTGGTAGCCGACGAAATATTTCCTGTTTTGTGGATATTTACAAAAACTCTGTCCATTGAAATATCAAGCTTTTTAGCTACAGCTTCAATTATTCTCATATTTGCCTGATGAGGAATAAAGAGATTTATAT
Organism: Candidatus Endomicrobiellum porotermitis; assembly: GCA_031289055.1. Classification (GTDB taxonomy): domain Bacteria; phylum Elusimicrobiota; class Endomicrobiia; order Endomicrobiales; family Endomicrobiaceae; genus Endomicrobiellum; species Endomicrobiellum porotermitis. The sequence continues at coordinate 55,112 of JAITQE010000003.1, read as the reverse complement.
CTTCTAGTTTCTTACCCGAAAGTTCTAAAGCTTTTTGAGCAGCCAAAGCCATTTTTGGAACCGCCGCTTTAAAAACATCTTTGCCCTGCATTTTCATTGTATGAAAATTTTGATTAACAGTCTCTATGGTAGTAGGATTGGCGGAACCTCCGCCTGGCATAAAGAGTAAATCAGAATAAGATCCGTCTGCGCCAAGATACACTGACAAAACGTCATCGCTTTCTTCAGAAGCCGACAAAATCATTGCGCCAGCTCCATCGCCAAATAAAACGCATGTGTTTCTGTCATTCCAATCGGTAATCTTTGAGAGAGTTTCCGAACCGACTAACAAAACAGTCTTATAGAACCCCGAACTTATGAACGCTTTTGCCGTTGCAATGCCATAAATAAAACCGCTGCAAGCGGCAGATAAATCAAAAGCCGCAATAGAATTAATTCCTAGTTTTTTCTGTAATAAACATGCCGTTGACGGAAAAAACATATCAGGCGTAATTGTCGCTACAAGTATTAAATCTATTTGCTCTGGAGAAATATTTGAAGATTTTAAGGCTTCTGAAGAAGCCATATAAGCAAGATCTGAAGCGGTTTCGTTTCTTTCGGAAATTCGTCTTTCCTTAATACCTGTCCTTGTTCTTATCCATTCGTCGGAAGTATCAACCATTTTTGCCAAATCGGCGTTAGTAAGAACCTTTTTTGGAAAATACAAGCCGGTGCCTAAAATTTTCACGCCAAATTTTTTGTTCATTTGTTATGCGGCCTTTAATTCAGTCTATTTTGATTTTGCTATAGCTTCTTTTATATCTTTGGTAAGATTATGTTCGACAGCTTTTGCTCCGGCAAAAATGGCATTTTTAACAGCTTTGCAGTTTGAACTTCCATGTCCAACTATACAAACGCCGTCAACTCCCAAAAGAGGAGCTCCGCCAGATTCGCTGTAATCCACCTTTTTTCTCAAATCTTTTATGGCAAACCACAAAAAAGGAAGAGAAGCCCACGCTAGAGGATGTTTCTTAAGCGCTTGCCTAATAAGTTTAAAGAGAACCTCTGCAAGACCTTCGCCAAATTTTAATATAATATTTCCCACAAAACCGTCGCATATCACCACATCTGCTTTTGAGTTGGGAATATCCCTGCCTTCAATGTTGCCGACAAAGTTAATATCTGCTTTTTTGAGAAGTTCAAATGCAGCTAACGTAAGCTCATTGCCTTTTGTATCCTCTTCGCCAACTGAAACAAGCCCAACTCTTGGTTTTTTAGTGCCAGTAATCTTCTCACAAAACAAACTTGCCATTATTCCAAACTGAAGAAGATACTCTGGTTTGCAATCGACATTAGCGCCTATATCTGCAATTATACAGTGTCCGTCTATGGTGGGAAAAGTTGTTGAAATAGCAGGTCTTAGCACGCCGTCTATTCTCTTCAAATAGAATAACGCAGCCGTCATAACGGCTCCGGAATTTCCCATTGAAACAAAAACGTCAGCTTTACCGTCGGCGACAAATTTTGCGCAAACGGATAAAGACGAATCTTTTTTTTGGCGAACAGCTTTAGCGGGATGTTCGTCCATAAAAATAATTTCTGTCGCGTTGACTATTTCTATATCAAGAGACGCGACCTTGTAGCGTCTTGCATGCTTTGACATTTCTTCAGCTAAAAGCTTTTCCGGACCGACAAGCAAAATTTTGTGTCCTGATTCTTTCGCAGCTAAAATTGCGCCTTCAACAGTAGAAACCGGAGCAAAATCGCCGCCCATCGCGTCAAGCGCGATTATCATTATTTCTCAACCTCTTGCTGAGGTGATCTTCTTGAACTTTCTTAACTTTTTTAGCGACTATAAGCTTACCATCGTAGAAACCGCATTCTGGGCATACTCTGTGAGGCATCTTTGCAGCGCCGCAATTAGAGCACTTACTTGCGTTTGGAGCGTCTAATTTTGAATTTGCTGATCTCCTGCAATCCCTACGATGAGGAGTATGTTTTCTTTTTGGATTTGGCATCTTTTTTACTTCCTCCGCTTATTATTTAACAATTCTTTCCATCTTTCTTTCACTGATTCGTCAATACTATCGGCGCAATTGCAAGACTTATTTTTTTTATTATGTCTTCCGCAAATTTTACATATTCCAAAACAATCTTTACTGCACGCAGGCTTCATAGGCATTTCAAGCGATAACAGCTGACGGACTTCTTCGCCAACATCAACTTTCCCGTCGGATGTCTCAATATCGGCATTTATAGGGATTTCAATCTGACGTTTATATAGGTCAAGACAACGAGAGCATTCAAGTTCAACAAAACCCTTTATCGTTCCGCTTATATATATAGATTCTTCAGAAGACTTTAAAGCTCTAAAAGAAACAAGAACGTCGGTCTTTACGCCTATATCGCCATTATATTTGCAATCTTTAACTTCAACCGTATCGGTTTTCAAAAAATCTGATAAACTTACTGTTAATTCTATCATTGAAATTCTAAACATTTTAATATGTTAGGCAGCCTATTGTCAATTATTTACTTATCGTTTTCTACGACCTTACGAGATTCCCTTGCTATCATTACCTCTTCATTTGTAGGTATAACCAAAACTTTTACTCTTGAGTTGTCTGTAGATATAACTCTCTCTTCGCTTGAACGCTCTTTATTTTTTTCAACGTTTATTTCTATTCCAAGAGAGCTTAAATTTTTACAAACAGCCTCTCTAACAGAAGCTGAATTCTCTCCTATTCCGGCAGTAAATATCAAAGCGTCAGCTCCGTTTAATATTCCATAATACGCGCTTATGTATTTTTTTATACTGTAAACAAGCATGTTAAAAGCAAGTTCCGCTTTTTTGTTGCCTTCCGAAACCGCTTTAAGGATATCTCTCATGTCAGCCGAAAGCCCCGACACACCCGCCAATCCGCTTCTCTTATTCATCAAGTCATTTAGCGTTTTAGCATCTTTGTAGTGAGGATATTGCTCTATTAGATAAGCTATTATAGCAGGATCAATATCTCCGCATCTTGTACCCATAACCACGCCCTGTAAAGGGGTAAAACCCATGGAAGTATCTATAACTTTGCCGTTTTCTATAGCTGTTATACTGCTGCCGTTCCCAAGATGCGCAGTTATCAATTTCAGCTCGCTCAAAGGTTTACAAAGCAAAGTCGCCGCTCTCTGGGAAACATAATTGTGAGATGTCCCGTGGAAACCGTATCTTCTTATGTGATCTTTTTCATAAAATTCGTAAGGAAGAGCGTACATATAAGCATAATCAGGCATTGTTTGATGAAACGACGTGTCAAAAACCAAAACAGATGGTATTCCCGGAAGCATTTTTTCAACGGCAACTATACCGGCATAATGAGCCGGAGTATGTAAAGGAGCTATTGAAAAACATTCTTTTAACTCCTCTTTTACTTTATCTGTAACCAAAACAGACTTTGAGAATTTATCTCCGCCATGAACTATTCTGTGGCCAACTACAAATATTTCGCTGACGTCTGAAATTATACCCTTATTTTTATCTAACAATTCCCTTATTATCAATTCCACAGCTTCCGTATGATTTGCAACTTTTACAGCTTCTTTTTTCTCTTCATTGTTTATAGTCCGTCTTTTACAGAAAGCATCCGGCAGCCCTATGCACTCAATTAAACCCCAAGCCGCTTTCTTTTCGCTTTCCATCTCAAACAGAGTATACTTAACAGACGACGAACCACAATTAACTACTAATACTTTCATAATACTGCGAACCCCTTTTTTGCAATTTTACTACATGCATATTATTCTCAATAACGCATATGGCATATAAACCCTTGCATAAGTTTATATGCCTCACGCCTTTATAGTATTTTTTCAATTTATTGTCAACAAATATCAAAGTTAAAATGCGATACTGCCTGAAGTAAGGTTAGCGTTGTCCTTGCAAAAGAAATTTTTCCTTTGACGAGAGCAAACTTGAGTTTAATTATATTTTTAATTTTGTATAATTCTAATTAGCCCACTTTTGAATTTTAAATAACATAAGAAATATTTTTCACAAAAGTTTCATAAGTTTCATAAAAAAGTAAAATTATTATATTATATTATACTATACATAATTAAGGAGGCGCTATGAAAAAACATATTGGTTTGTTAGTTGCGCTTGCAGTGGGGCTTGCGCCTATGAAGGCAGCATTTGCTGAAATTAATTCTAAAGCCTCTCAGCCTCAGCCGCCAGCGCCGCAATCTTGGTTTGATTATTTGAACGAGAAGAAATGGGATATTTTGAGCGGGCTTGCGCTAGTTTGTATTGTCGCGGCATATTTTTGCAAAGGCGCCAACGAAGACAACATAATTGCTCAAATCGAACATGAAGCTTATGACTCTACTAGTAGGCTTTTGCCTTTGAGCTTTACAGGGACTCATTATTATTATAATAACATACGAGAGTCTTTCATATCTGGCGACTGCGGCTTATTTGCTGTTAGAAGATTAGCAAGACATGCAAGATTATTAGGTATGAACAACGTCCCAGACTTAAGCAGTACATCAAATCAAGAACTTCGGAACCGAATGGCAGATGCGATGAATATGTATATGGGAGTTGATAGGAGTGATAGATACGGTCGTTACAGAAAACCTAGAGAATGGCTAACAACTCTAGCTCTCAGATGTCTACTGCTAAGTCTAAACATTCCCGATGACCGTATTGTTTTTACAGGCAGCGGCGTAGAGCAAGACAATAGAATACCATCCTAGCTTTGCGTGATTTTACGCATTTCCATATTGCGGTTGTTAAACAAAACGCTCCTTGTTTAATATAGCTGCTAAAGTTTTTGCGTCCATCATATTCTTTTCAATAAAAGAATATTCCCAAGCTCCGTATCTGCCTATTGAAAAAATCCCATGTTCTTTTAAAAACTCTTTTATAATTTGAAGAGATTTCTTTCTTTTGTTGTCAAAAATCACGTAAGCGTAAGGAATATCTATGATATTTACAGCTGTTATCTTGTCGGCTTTTCTTATAAAACCAAGATTTTTAAAATCGTCTAACAAATTTTCAATATTTTTATACTTCTCGTTCAATGAAGAAAACTCAACATAAAAGCTGTAACAGTCTTTTGGCGCATTTGCGGCGTTAACATTTGAATAAACGCCCGCTCTGTAAAAAGAAAATTGAGGTTCATGAAAATATATCCAATGTTTGTCTTTAAGTTTTTTTGGAATACCTTTTTCTGATTTGACGCCTATATTAACGCATCTCACGGAGTTTGACAATAGATTTTTTACCGCGATTTTAACATTTGAGGGAACATTTGTTATTTGATTTACAAACTCAGGCAAGGCTTGAGTTGAAACAATTCTATTGTATTTGTAAATCTTTCCGGAAGAACACAAAATAATTTTATTTCGTATGTCTATTTTTTGCGTTTTAGAATTTAAATTAACTTTTACCTCTTTCGTAAGACCATCTATTAACGCTCCGCAGCCATTAACTTTAGGATAGTAAAATACGCTGTTGTAGCCGTACTTCTTTTTGTTTTTTGAGTACGCGACATTTACTATGATTTCCGCATCAGGCTTTGGAACAAATTCGCCCGTCCATTCCGCAGTCATTTTGTTTAAATCATAATCCCACAGTTTTCTATTATACGGCTTCATAAAATATTTTGTTACGCCCTGTCCAAACATAGCTTCCGACCAACGCAAAAAAGGCATTGACGCTGAAATTTTAACATCTTTTCTTTTGAGTATACCGTTAACGCATTCTTTTTTCGTTTTATCGTCAAGATAATAAAGATTTGCTTGAAAAGGATATGGAATCAATTTATTTTTCATATATTGCTGCATTTCTGTCTATTTTACAAAGCCCTCCGGTCAATTTTTCTATCGTTTTTTTTATTTCTTCATCTTTAACGTGTATAAAATGCCCGGAACAATCAAAAACAAAGCCGTCTTCATAAAACGAAGCGCAAAGCCCTCCCGCGTAAGACTTTTCTTCTAAAACTTCATAAGGTTTTTTTAGAAAATACGCGGCCGCCAGTCCGCTTATTCCTGCGCCTATTATTATTATCTTTTCTTTCATTTAATCTACCTTAACGGAAGCGAGAGTTATGCTTAAAATCCACATAGCGACTGTTACTGAAACAAAAAGTATTAATGAACAGCCTGTCGTTAACGAGGTAAACAAATAAGCGCCCGCAGAAAAAAATATACTTGCGGCGTAAGTTATAATTAGAATTTTTTTTCTTGAAAAACCCAGTTTCTCAAGACGCAAAGCATAATGATCTTTACTTCCTAAAAATGGCAGTTTTCCTTTGCGTATTCTGCATACGCTGACTAAAATAGTTTCATAAATAGGAATAGCGAGTATAAATAACGGAGCAAAGATTCCAAAACTGCTTATTGAAGAATAAGGCGTTCCCATAGCGATGCTTGCCATTACAAAGCCAACAAACAAACTTCCAGCATCTCCCATAAATATTTTCTTTGATTTAGATAGATTAAACGGCAAAAAGCCAAGAATTGCCCCAGCCAAAGCTATAGATCAAAAATTGATATAAAACATTTTGCTCGGCATTGCGATAAAGAAAAAAGCAAATGACGCTATAGCGGCAATGCCGCCTGAAAGTCCGTCCATTATGTCTATAATATTAAAAGCGTTTGTTATGCCGACTATCCATATAACGCTTGCAAGGCAAGACAGCCAGCGTATTGGAATAAAATTGATTCTTATATCAAAACAAAAAACAACGATTGAAGCGGCAAGAAACTGAAACAATAACTTTGGTTTAAAACCAAGGCCTTTTAACTTCACGTCGTCAATTAAACCAAGCAAGCACAATATTAGAGAGCCGTATAGTATTCCTCTTAAATTTCTTAAAGTTAAATTGGGAAAAGACGTCGTAATTCTTATTAAAAACAACGATATAAACCAAGCGGAAGAGATTGCAAGTCCGCCTAAATAGGGGGCGCTGATTTTATGAGTTTTTATATTTGAAAAAGGAGCGTCCAAAACCTTGAGCTTAACGGCAAAAAACCTGCAAACTGGCGATAACAAAAACGAGCTTAACAGAGCCGAAAAAAACGCAAAAAGATAGAGGCAAGTCTCGTTCATCATTTTTCCTCTTTCTCGTAAATTCTTATCAACATAACGACAGATTTAGATCAATTGTCGGCAATATAAATCTTGAATAAACTAATCGGTCTCGTCTTTAGCAAATTTAAATAAATCAGAAAAAGTAAGTTTTGTTTTTATTACGCAAAATCCCCCTAAAGCAAATATTACGATAAGCTGTAAAAAATGACAAATCGCTATGCATACAAAAGCCAAATCTTTATCTACGGATAACGTTGATAAGGCAAAAACGCCCATCAGCTCAAATGCTCCGAAATATCCTGGTGTAGTGGGAATTATACCCCCCACGCCTATTACTATAACTGTAAATATACCGCCCAAAATTGAAATGCGTATCCCGCATGCGTATGCGATAATAATAACAAACAACGCTTCCATTATCCACAAGATTTCTGAAAAAATAAAAATTTTTATCAATATAGACGGCTTTTTAAGAACAGCCAATCCGCCTGTAAATCTATTTAAAAAATCTGTTATTAACGATTTAACGGTCAACGATATAGGCATTTTTGACAATACTTTTAAAGCTTTATTTTTATGAGTCAACATAATGTAAAGCGTTACTAAACAAATAAAGAAAACAACAGTTAATATGTAAAAAGGGCGTTTTATAAATTCAGGAAAAGACATAATCATAACTATTAAGAAAAAAAATGAACCAAACATTAGCACGTCAAATAAACGCTCAACGACAATAGCGGCTAATGCACCGCTGCGGGACACGCGCAAACGCTCGCCTGTTATTTTGGCTCTTACCAATTCGCCAAGCCTTAAAGGAATTATATTATTTACAAAAGAACCAATCATTGTATAAGGGAAATTATCCAAAACTTTAGTCTTTTTAAGAGGTAAAAGAATATAATAATACCTTACGCTTCTCAAAATATAACTAAAAATGTAAATTAAAATTCCGGGAATTAAAACAAAATAGTTAACGCCGGTTATAAGCTTTAGAGATTTCTTAATGTCTATTTGGCGCAAAGTCAACCAAATAAGAAAAATACTTACGCATACGCCCGCCGATATTTTTAAAAAATGCTTCTTGAACATTTATCTTGTCTCCTAAAATTATATCATCAATAAAGTTTCGCAAGCTTCTTTATACAAAGAATTAAACGGATCTTTTTCAATAGCCAACGTTATATTTTTAGACGCTTTTTTATTATTTTTTGCAAAATGATACAACCATGCAAGCTGATAATAATATTTGCCATTGTTTCCGGCAAGACTGGACGCATACTCGGACCATTTTAGCCATACCGCTCAAAGCAAAAACGGCAGAAAGAATTTTTTTATATTATATCCTAAAATAAACAAAACTGTCAGAAAATTAAAATTTGCCGAAGAGGAAGACATTTTAGACTCCTAAAATTTTAGCTTCCCACGCAAAAAGCATAGCAAACAACTGAGCCGGTTTAGGAATGAATATGACAGCAAAAGACGCTGACGATAAAAAAGGTCCAAATGAGATATACGTTTCTTTTGGTCTCTTTTTAAACAAAATAAGAATAAGACCGGCTATGCTCGCTAAAAACGAAGCTATAAAAATCGCCGCTAAAACCCGTTCCGCGCCGAGAAAAGCCCCGACTCCCGCCATCAGTTTTACATCGCCGCCGCCCATAACTTCTTTCTTGTAAAGAAATTCCCCTAACATACTGATTAAAAATAAACTTCCGCCTCCGGCAAGAACGCCCAAAATGGAATTAAGAAATTTGAAAAAATAAGTTTCGCCTAAAATAGGATTAAAAAAGCTAAACAATAATCCAAGGACAAACAGCAGAAACGGCGCTATCACAGGAATCAATTTGTGAAAATAGTCCACAACTGAAACTGAAATTAAAGAAATGGCAAAAAAAGAAAACATAAAAAACTGCAATGAAAAAGAAAATTTGCAAAAAAGAAAAGCTAAAGAAATAGCGGAAATAAGATTGACGGGCAAGCTTTTATGGACCGCATTTCCGATTTTAAAACCTATATGCAGGACAATCAAAATTTTAAGATAAAAAAGAGCCATTGCTATAAATTACTCCAATCGCCGTGGGAACAATTAATCCAAATCTGTCCCTTTAGTCTTCCGTTAGAATCAGGAGTATCGTCAACTTTATACGCCCAACCTCCGGAATCCGTATTTTTGTCAAGATTAGTTATCGTTACCTGATTTGACTTTTTATGATGTGGAAGATAAACGTATGGAATCTTTTCTATGTACCCTTTTTCCACAAGCTCTTTAGAGATGTCGTCGCCCGGATATCTACCGTCGTTATCGCTGTAATATACGGCAATCGCGCTTCTCAAGGAAGCAAGACCTCTTTTTGCGGCAATTTCCTTAGATTGCGCTAACACGCTAAAACATTTATGAACAGTAAAAAAAACAAGCAATCCTATAACCGCAATTGCCGCCGCTACTTCAATTTTGTTAATTCGCATATTCGCCTTTTATCTATTATTTCTAAATCGCTTTTTTAATTCCAATTCAACGCATTTAGGCACAAAAGATTTTGTGCTTCCGCCAAGCATAGATATTTCTTTTACCATGCTAGAAGAAAGAAAAGTATAAGATTGATCCGGCGTAAGGAATATAGTTTCAATTTTTTTATTCAGTTTTCTGTTCATCAAAGCCATTTGAAATTCGTATTCAAAATCCGAAAGCGCTCTTAATCCCCTTATCACCACAAAAGAATTTATCTTCTCAAGATAATCGGCTAAAAGCCCTGAAAAAGACAAAACCTCAACATTTTTTAAATTTGCGACCGATTCCCGCAACAAGTCAATTCTCTCTTGCAGCGTAAAAGTATGTCTTTTGTTAACATTATCCGTAACGGCGACTATTATCTTAGAAAATAAATTAGAAGCTCTAGCTATAATATCCAAATGTCCGTTTGTAGGAGGGTCAAAACTACCTGGATAAGCCGCTGAAAAATTTCTGTTCATGACGAATTTTATATCAATTTTAAGCTTAATGTGTCAATTTAAGAACTATAAAGATTTAATCATAAAAATAGATTCTATTTCCTTATATATCCTCATACAGCACAACTTTGTCTTTTCCTTGTTTTTTTGCTTCGTAAAGCGCTTTATCGGCATTTTTCAGAAATTCTTCACGGGGCGCTTGAGTTTTAGCGCTAAATGAAACAAAACCCCGCTAACCCCGCGACAATAGCGATAGAAGTTAGAATTCCGCTGAAAATACTTCCTGAAAAGTAATAAAGTATTTATTTTATAGGAATGGCAATGATTGGGAAATACGCAACGTATTTATGCCTATTCTATTTTTTTTGCATAATTAGCGTCCAACCGCATAACAGAAGTATACTCTGTAATCAACTTTTTTTCAACCTGTTTTTGCAAGTTTTTATTGATAAACATAAAATTCTTCACCCAAATATCGTTCTTTAAATTTGAAGGCCACGCTACCCATAAGCTATTTCTACCGCTAACAATACGACATTCAACTTCTATATCATCGCCAAAAATCACGGAAGCAAACGCTTTCGTGGCGCTATTGTTTTTTAGAACTGACATCTTATTAACTTTAAAGGACGTTATGCATTCCCCTGAAAACGTTTTATTACGCGTTAAAGCGTCTAACAAAGAATTTCTAAAATCCCTTTTTAAAATTGAAAATTGTTGATAAATTTTTCGTTTGCCTTTATATTGAGGGAATGCCAAACGATCGTTTCTTAAAAATATATTCAAAATTTTAATATCATTGTTCAAAACAATCTCGTAAGACTCGGCGTTTTTTTTGATTTTAGTGATTTTCATATCGGCAAACAGCGCAGATGAGAGCATCAAGCACAATGCGGCGGCGGAAAGAATCAGGGATCCGGTTCGTAAAAATGGGATTGCCATTATTTTATATCTGAAACGTTTATTCTACGTTTTGATATTTTCTCCAACAACTCGCAATAATGCAAAAGGTTAGGATTATATTTAATAAGAGTTTGCAAACTATCCGTTAAAGCTTTTGCGTCTAGTTCTTTGAGATCTTTAGGCATAGGAAGCAATTTCGGAATTCCAAGTTTCCGCGAAAGACTTGGAGATATTTTTACGATTTTTAGAGATAATTTTGGCGCGATATATTTTAAAATAGATTCTTCGTCTTCAATATTCTGTTCTGAACGCAGCAACAAAACCAAATCTTCAATGCCAAACAAAAGAATAGGCTCATAGTTTATTTTACGCTTGTCCTCAAAATTTGCCAATGCAAGATCAAACTCTTTCTTCATTTTTGTCTTGCATTGAGCAGCTTGTTCTTGAAAACTTAACGGATACACAAAAGCTATAAGCTCATTTTCGCTATCGTGGTAGAGTATAAAACATTCGGCATAGAACATTTCGCCGCAGACAGGGCATGACAGTAGGTTAATTTCGCCCGCTATCAAAGCTTCTTTTAATTCGGGGTTACCCGCAACGCTTATAGCGGAAAGCAAACTGGCCTCGAAGAGATGTCCTTGAGGGCATTTTATTTCTTCAAGATTAGAAATCGTCATAGAAAGATTTTATAAATTATCCGAAAGTTTATCAATATTTATTGTTTCACATGTTCATAACAGCATTTCTATGAGTATCTTTAATCCAATGAAGCGTCTTTTCCTGTTTCTGTCTCGTATTTAATCATTTCCAATTTTTTCTTTATTCCGCCGTAGGCGGAATAGCCGCCAAGTTTTCCATCGCTTCTTATAACTCTATGACAAGGAATTATGGGAGCAAACGGATTTTTTGACAGCGCTAAAGCTACGGCTCTCGCGGCTTTCGGCGCGCCTATTTTTTCCGCAATCTGTTTATAGGTCAACGTTTTACCCGCAGGTATGTTAAAGCAAGCAGTCCAAACTTTAACATAAAAAGCTGGATATTTACTCATTTTCTTAATAATATTTTCAGGTATCTGCATCTTTCTCATTCGTTTTCTTGAAATCGCTAAAAATTTGTTCTTCCTCTTCCGTCAAGTTTTGTTTTTCTAAAAAAGAAATAGCTTTTTTATAATTATCTTCTCCCCACAGCTTATTCAGAAAACTAAAAGTCCAGCTTTGTTGTTGCATATAATTTAAAATCAAGCGTTTATCAGCCGCTATAATAGGCGCATATTCTTTTCTAAAAACATCTTCAGATCCTTTTATATATGAAAATATCATAAAATGTATTTCGCGTGTTAAATTCGTATCATAATTTTCACACTTTAATATTTGTTCGGGAGTTAATTCTTTTAATCTTTTTAAAAATACCTTTTCATAATAATCATTATAATCATTTTTTAAGTGCTCGACAAGAGTAGAACAACATACTAAACTTTTCATATTTTGTAAAATATCTTCAAGAAATACTTTATCACCACTAAAATTATTAATAATAAACTCAACAAAAGACTTATCATAATTAGTAATAAGAGAATACACTTTAGTTATCTTTTTTAACAACTCTGGGCCTGCCATATCCCTTTTATCGTCCAATTTTTTAAAGAAAATATTAATATTATCGTCGTTCTGACGGCATTTAATAAAAATTTTGCGTATATAAGACTCTGGGTTTTTGCTTTCTTTCCATTTACAAATATATTTTTCTATCAATTTATCTGAAATGTCCGTTTTATCTATACAAAAACGGAAATATTTTGAAAAATATTTTCCATCATAAATACTTTTTGGATGTTCGCAATATTCAACTTCCAAATAACTTTTACTCAGTTTAAATTTTTGAAACATTGCATATAAAATAACTTGCAAATCTTCTTTATCATCTTGTCGCGGATATGAACCTATGAGTTCTTCAAAATAAGTATTTCTATTATTTTCTTTATTTATCATACGCTTCTGAAAAAAACGTCCCTCAGCTGTCTTATCTGTCTTATCTCTAGCAGGAAGAGAAAAATCTTTAACAAATTCATATCTATTTTTGTAAATCTCTTCTACTATCTTTGGGAAATATATATATAAATATACAATGAAAATAAAATCTACAACATCAACCTCTCCCGCTAAGGGTTTATGTAACAATTTAAATGTTTCTAACACTCTCTTAATATTGCGTAAAGTACATAACTTTTTTAGCGATAAGAAAGTTCTTTGTATCCTGTCTTTTATTATTTTATTTTCTTCTTGTGGGAAGTTTTCCCCTTTTATTATTTCATCAAATTTCTTACAAAAATATTCTCTTATTTCTATACGGTTAAAAATAGGCAGCGGCAAGATAACAGTCATTATTTTTTCAACGTATTCTTTGCTTATTTTGTCGTCAGCACAAATATGCTCAGTGCTTGCTGCAATTACAAAAATAAGACTTTTAATTTCTGACATTACCATAATCATTTTTAATATGGGTTTTATTGCAGGCGCATCAAGTCTATCTAAATCATCTATAAAAATTACATATTTCTTTTTTGTTTTTTTAACAGATTCTGAAATAGATGTTACCGATTTTTGAATATCTTTATCTTCTTTAAACAGCGTTCCAAAAGGAATTCCTAAAAATTTATTACAAGCGCCTCCCGCTATAGCTTTAATAAGCTCATCAATATCGTCGTTTGCTCTAGGATATGGAGGCTGATTAGAAACAGCGTTGCCTAACAACTTTATCAAACCTTTTAAAGCCGATTCTTCATTATTGTAATACCACGGATTAAAATCTATGCATATAGTATTTTTCTCTTCCTTTAATCTTTCTTTCAACAAATTAAATACAGACGTTTTACCCTCTCCCCATTTTGCATCTATGCATATACGAACGCTTTGTTCATCAAGCGGATGGGCAGATATTATATCTTTAAGATTTTCAACAAAATTTTTCCTATTTAAAATGTCTTCTTTTTCTGTAGTAATAGGCGCGTCGGCAAAAATTTGGTCTTGCATTTGCATTGGATATGATTGAGAAGTATCCTTTTTAGTTCTTCTGATTAGTATCCATATACTCAATATAAGTAAGAATATTACAATTGATATAATTGTATAGATTGAATTTTCTTTATTAAACAGCCAAGAGACTGACTTTAGAATCGCAAAAGATAAAGGAGCTACTACTATCAAGTGCCAAATTTTACGACGTATAAACCATATTTTCATATTTTAAAACCAATTGCTATTAAATTTTATACAAATTTTTTTCTCTAAGTTTTCTGTGGTAATTTAACGCAAACCTGTGGGATTCATCCCTTACAGACTGCAAAAGTTTTAACGCTTCTGAGTGTTTGCTTAGAACCAAAGCTTTGTCTTTAGTAGGAAAAAAAATCTCTTCATTTTTTTTCGCTAACGAAACTATAGGCGTATTAACTTGAAGTTTTTCCAAAGCGCTTACGGCCGCTCCAAGCTGCCCTTTTCCGCCGTCTATTAGAATTAAATCGGGAAGTTTTTCATTTTTTCTAATTAACGATGAATATCTTCTAAAAACAACTTCCCGCATGGTGGCAAAGTCATCGGCGCCTTCCACCGTTTTTATTTTAAAACGCCTATAGTTTTTTTTATCCGCAATACCATTGTGAAATCTAACCATAGAAGCGACGGCATTTGCGCCTTGTATATTTGAATTATCAAAACCCTCTATAACGGCAGGAGAGTTTTTCAAACCCAAAACGCTTTTCAATTCATTTATGCCGTCAGCTCTTTGAACAGATTCGTTTATTTCGTCTTGAGTAATTTCGCTAATCATCACCCTTTCGGACATATTTTGAATAGCATAGAGCCTATCTCTTACTTCTTTAGCCTCTTCGTAGCGCATATTATCGCTTAAATTAAACATGCGCGTTTGCCAATCGTCTTCTAGCCTTTTAAACTTTCCGTTCAAAAACAATTCTACGTCTTTTATTTTATTTTTATAGTCTTTAGTGGTAATCTTACCCATACACGGGGCATAGCACATATCCGTGTGATAGTATATGCAAGATTTAACCTTCTTTTCTTCAGGAAGTTCGCGCTGCGTAAAGTTTAACTTGCAAAGACGAATTTTAAAAAACTTTATAAGCCAGCGAATAAGTTTCTTAATGTAAAAAATCTGAGGATATGGTCCAAAATACAAAGAGCCGTCGTGAATTTTCTTTCTTGTAAACGTTAAACGCGGGAAATCCTCGCTTGCTGAAAACTTTATATACGGGTAAGACTTATCGTCTTTCCACATAGAATTAAAGTATGGTTTGATCTTATTTATTAATTGTCTTTCAACAATCAACGCTTCTCTTTCTGAAGCGCACAAAATATAATCTATCTTGCGCATGGCTGTTATAATAGCGGCCGATTTTGAATTTATATCCGCATTGAAATACGACGACAATCTGTCTTTTAGACTCTTAGCCTTGCCGATATATATTATATTTCCTATTCCGTCGCGCATTATGTAAACGCCAGGAAGCTTGGGAATCTGTTCAAGTTTTTTATTTCCGCGCTTAAGCACGAATTTTTGTCCTCTTATCCGCTAAATACGCTTTTAAATGTTTTCAGCTCTTCGCATCTCAAAATATATGCCGACGCAACAAATGCAAGCGAACTCAAAACTATGGCGGTAGGGACTGAAATAAATAAATTGTCGGACGCCTTGCAAGCGTTCCAAGCGACAATGGCGGTAATTATTGAAGCAATTAACGATTTACAAGAAGAAAAGATTATTAGTCTCAAGCCAAGTCTTCCTATACGCTTTCTCAAGTATAGCGCAAGCAGTATAAAATTAAAATAAGAAGATAAAGCCGTTGCAAGAGCAAGACCGCCCACCCCCATAGGACGCATCAAGACTACGCATAGAACGATATGCAATACCATAGCCCATACGGCTGTTTTCACAGGCGTCTTAGTATCTTGGAAAGAATAAAACGCGTTAGCAAAAATTTTCGCCGACGCATAAGCGGGAAGCCCTAAAGAATAATAAAATAAAGCATTATCAGTCATAATAGACGCTGCGTAGGCAAACCTTCCGCGTTCAAACAACATCTTAATTATTGGAAGTCCTATAGTCATTAACCCCGCGGCAGACGGAAGCAAAGCAAAATTTGTAAATCTAACGGAATAATTAAGAGAATTCTTAAGAGTCGTCATATCCTTTTGAGCGTAAGCTTTTGACATAGCTGGTAAAGAAACAGTGGCAAAAGCTAAGCCAAAAATAGCAAGAGGCAACTGCATAACCCTATTGGAATAGTATAAAGCAGTTATAGAGCCAAGAGAAAGAAACGATGCGCAAATATTATCCACAAAAGCGTTAATCTGATCCGCAGATAATCCAACTAAAGACGGCAGCATGAGCAAAGCTATCTTTTTTATTCCGGAGTGTTTTAAATCCAACATAAATTTTAGTCGCCAGCCTAGGCTTTTAAGTTTGGAATACTGAACAAAAAAGTGCAAAGCTCCGCCTGCTATAACGCTTACGGCAAGCCCCTTAATCTGATTCCCAGAAACAAGCGCAGGGGCAATCGCCAACATATAAAAAACTTCCGAAAAACTTAACATTGACGGCGCAAACGCCGGTACAAAAAACGAATGCAAGGTATTAAGTATTGCAAGCAAAAAAGCGGCAAGGCAAATAAAAAGAATAAACGGAAACATCAATCTTGTAAGCTCTATTGTAAGCTGCATTTTTTCTGGATCGTTTGTAAACCCCAAAGCTATTATCTTTACAAGCGCCGGAGCAAAAAATACGCCCAAAATTGATATTGCGACAATAATCAAAAGCAAAGCCGTAAAAACAATATTCAAAAATTTTTGCGTTTCGCTTTTATCTTTTGTATGCAAATATTCGCTAAACACAGGGACAAACGCCGCTGAAAATGATCCCTCGCCAAATATGCGCCTAAAAAGATTCGGTATTCTAAAAGCAGCGTAAAAGGCGTCGGCAAATATGCCCGCTCCAAACAAATTGGCGACAAGCATATCTCTTATATATCCGAGAATTCTTGAAAGCGTTGTTCCAAAGGAAATTTTTCCCGCGTTTTTTACAAGAATTTTATGCTCCATGCGTAAACTCTAATACAAATTCAACGTCAGGTTGAACTTTAAACCAAGTTTTTTGGCGCTTAGCGTAATGTCTCGTATCTTTTGAAAATTCCATTATTAACTCTTCTTTTGAAATATTCTTATCAAGATATTGCACTGCATATTTATATCCTATTCCGCTCAAAGCGGGACAATTTCTATCGTAACCCATATCTAAAACCTTACGGGTCTCTTCTACCATCCCGTTTTCAATCATTAGCTTGCATCTTGAGTTAATTCTATCATAAAGAATATCGTTCTCAACCACAAGACTATAGTGCTTAAATTTATATCTTGGAGCTTTGGGTTTAATAAGCTCGCCTGTAGTTTTTCCCGAAAGAATGTTAATTTCTAAAGCCCTAAGCAATCTTTGAGGATTCTTTTTATTTTTCTCAGCCGCAGCGGGATCTAATTTTAAAAGACTCTCGTACAATTCCCTTTGAGATTTATTTTTCAATTCTTTTCGCAGAGAGTCGTCGGCTTTTGGCATATCGTCAAGATCGTAAAGCAAAGCTTTTATATATAATCCGGTGCCGCCAACTATAACAGGCACTTTTCCATTCTTAGCGATTTCAGATATTTTTAAATCTGCGTTTTTAACAAATTCCATCGCGTTATAACTTTTATCTGGATTTATAACGTCGGTCAAGTATTGGAATACTCCGTCAACTTCACGAACGCCGTCTTGTATAAAAATCCCGTCTTTATTTGTCCCAACGTCTAAATATTTATACGCCTGCCTTGAGTCGCAAGAGATTATCTCGCCGTTTATTTCTTTGCAAATTTCAACGGCTTTTTTTGTTTTTCCGCTTGCAGTAGGTCCTGAGATAATTATTACCCCTATGTTTTCCATATTTAATTTCCGATTATTTCCGCTTAAAAAATTTTTCTAGTTCGTTTAAAGAAATTTTATAAGCCGTAGGTCTGCCGTGGGGACAAGTAAAGGGATGGTCGCATTTGAAAAGATCGCTTATCATTTTTTTAGTTTCAACAAAAGACACGCTGTCTCCCGCCTTAATACTAGACCTGCATGCGGAACGGATAATCTTATCCGTCTTTTCCTTTATTTCGGCATTTTTATCTTCTTCTATATCTGAAACTATAGTTTTAACTATTTGTTTAATCGCTACGTTGCCAAGCAACGAGGGATAGGCGGTAATTCTAAAAACATTTTGACCAAACTCTTCAACAATTATCCCAAGTTCGTTAAACAGAGCAATATTTGCCTTGAGAACCGACGCTCCGCTCGGAGACATGTCAAAAGTCTCAGGGATAAGAAGCTGCTGCACTCTTAAAGACTGAGCTTTTATCTGAGAAAGATAGACTTCATATCTTATCCTTTCAGCCGCAGCGTGTTGGTCAAAAATATACAGCTCGCCTTTATTTTCAACAACTATATATGCGTTAAACGCTTGTCCCAAAACTTTTATATTTTCGTCAAACTTTTCAGAAACAAACTCTTGTTGCTTTGCAAAAACGTTAGCGTACTTATCTATTGAATAATTTTTAGGATTGTATTTTGATATTGGCTCAGCGACAACGCTGCCGCCATTGCTAAAAGAACGGCTTTTTTCATGTCGATACTTAAAATTACTTCCAGTATGCGGTCTTAAAATCTCTGTTTCTTTCGGTTCGGAATTTATTTTTATTTCAGGGTGAGCATGCGATATAATAGCATTTTTTAGAGACTTGTAAATAATGTCGTATACGCCTTGTTCGTCGGCAAACTTTACCTCTCTTTTGGTAGGATGTATGTTCACATCCATCTCGGAAGGATCAATTGTAATGTAGATTAAAATTCCCGGGTGTCTATCGCGAGGCATAGACTCCCTGTAAGCTTGGTAAACGTAATAAATAAGTTGCCTAGGGTAATTTACTGGACGCGAATTTACAAAAAGGTGTTGGAATTTCTTATTGGCGAGAGAATTGTCCCTTCCGGTAAAATAAATATCCAATATTACTTTTGGGTGTTCTATTTTTATATTAATTAGGTCTTTTGCAAAATCCTTGCCTAATATATCTGAAATTCTTTCAAGTTTATCGTCCGTTTTAGAAGATGAAAAAACAGTTTTATTTTCAGAAAGCATTTTAAAAGATATTTCCGGATTTGCAAGAGCAGCTTCTTCAAAAGAACTTATAATTCTTGAACGCTCAGTTGAATCGCTTTTCAAAAATTTTTGTCGCGCAGGAACATTAAAAAATAAATCTCTGACTTCGGTTATTGTTCCTTCCGACCCTGAACATGGAACAACGCTTACATTTTTCCCGCCGTTGCTTGAAAGCTTCCAACCGGATAATTCGCCTTTTTTTCTTGTTTTTACATCAAAATTAGACACCGCCGCTATGGAAGACAGAGCTTCGCCTCTGAAACCCATTGTGCATATATGAGATAAATCTTCAAAGTTTTCTATTTTACTTGTGGCGTGCCTTAATATAGACAGCTCTAAATCTTTTTTATCCATACCGCAACCATTGTCGGAAACTCTTACAAGTTTTTTACCAGCTTCTTCTATTTCTACAGTTACGGAAGACGCAAAAGCGTCTAAAGAGTTTTCCACAAGCTCTTTGACGACATTTAGAGGTCGTTCTACAACTTCGCCAGCGGCGATTTTATTGACGGTTTCCTGCGAAAGAATATTTATCGGCATTTTATCTGCACTTATCCTTCCAGTCTCTAACAAGATTGAAAGCGTCAACTGGACTTAATGTATTTATGTCAACGCCCCTTAATTCTACTAAAATCTGCGGCTCTTGCGGTTCACGGTTATGGAAAAACTCTATTTGGCGGTCATTATCTTTTGACTCGGATGCGGAATTTGCTTCAAGCCTGTTTAAAATCTTATAAGCTCTTTCTATCACTTGATGAGGCAAACCTGCAATTTTTGCCACATGTATACCGTAAGATTTATCGGCGCTTCCTTCAATTATTTTATGCAAAAAGATAACGTCGCCGTTCCATTCTTTAACGTCAACGCTAAAATTTACAACGCCTTTTAGAGTTTCTGAAAGTCCCGTAAGTTCAAAGTAATGCGTCGCGAATAAAACTTTAGCGCCGTCATTTGCCTTTCTTTTAACGTCTGCAAAAAATTCTATTATTGACCATGCTATAGACATTCCGTCGTATGTAGACGTGCCTCTTCCTACTTCATCTAAAATTATAAGACTTCTTTGCGTATATTGGTTTAAAATATTCGCAGTCTCAGCCATTTCAACCATAAAAGTCGATTCTCCGCCCGCAAGATTATCTCCAGCGCCTATACGCGTAAATATTCTGTCAACAATTCCTATCTCAGCTTGAGACGCAGGAACAAAAGATCCTATCTGAGCCATTATTACAATAAGCGCCGTCTGTCTAAGATAAGTTGATTTTCCAGACATATTGGGGCCTGTAAGAATCATTATTCTTGATTTTTCGTTAAAAGAAACGTCGTTTGCCGTAAACTCGCCGTTTTTTAATATTCTTTCAACAACGGGGTGCCTGCCGTCTTTGATAGAAAGGTTCTTAGTGTTTGAAATTTTTGGACGGACATAATTGTATTCCAAAGCGTTTGAAGCAAACCCGCAAAACACGTCTATCTCTGAAATAATTCGCGATGTCTTTAAAATATGAGACGTATAGAGAGAAAGCTCCTGTCTTAAAGAGTTAAAAATATCGCTTTCAAGCCTAAGAATTTTTTCCTGAGAAGAAAGTATCTTTTCTTCCAATGCTTTTAATTCGTCCGTTATATATCTTTCGCCGGTAGCAACAGTCTGTTTGCGAACATAATGTTTTGGAGCCAAAGTCGCATTGAATTTGCTTACTTCTATGTAATAGCCAAAGACGGAAGTATACCCTATCTTAAGATTATTTATTCCAGAAGATTCTCTTTCTTTAGCTTCAAGATTTGATATAAATCCTTTAGCGTCGGTTGATATTTTCCTTAATTCATCAAGTTCAGAATTAACGCCGTTTCTTACTACGTTTCCATCCTTTAAAGATACGGACGGCTCGTCAACTATGTAAGAGGAAATCTTTTCTATAATCTGAATATTGTCAGGAATATTAAGAATCAATCCTTTGGTCCCGGATAGAATCTTAGAAATCTCGTTTATCACTTTTAGAGAATCTTTCAGAGCGGACAAATCTTTTGGATTTGCAGTTCCGGATGATGTTCTTGCAATTATTCTTTCAATATCGGAAACATATTTAAATTTTTCTACAATATCTTTCCTTACAGCCGATTCTTCTATAAAAAATTTTACCGCATTTTGTCTATTTTCTATCTTGGATACGTCTAAGAGAGGTTTGGTAAGCCATCGGCGTATTGTTCTTGCCCCCATAGGCGTTTTGGTGGAATCTATTGCTGAGAGCAAAGAATTTTCAAATTTACCGCTTGCCAAAGAGCTAACCAGCTCTAGATTTTTTATGGCAACCGCGTCTAAATACATAAAATCCGAATTATTTATATACTTTATATTTGAAAAAATCCCTACGCTTTGCGGCTGCATTTCTTTTATATAAGAAAGCAAAGCGCCGCAAGCGCGAAAAATTTCTTTTTGACTTAATCCGATTTCTTTAAATGCTCTTTCGCCGAAATGTTCTACTATTGTTTTCTTTGAGTTTTCAAAATCAAAAAAACAATCATCTACGTACGAAATATGGACTTTAACGCTTGTTGCAAAATCTTGAATTCGTTTATTTTTTACAGCGCTGGAAGATATAACCAGCTCGCCGAGGTTATATTTTGATATTTCAGTATCAAGAAGTTTTAAAGAAGTCTCCGAAGTAAAAAATTCTCCCGTTGAAATATCGGCAGCCGCAAAAGCCGCAGAGATTGCGTACTCGTCAAAAACAACAGCCATCAGAAAATTGTTTTCTTTCGACTCTAAAAGCGTATCTTCCAAGACTGTTCCCGGCGTTATAACTTTCGTAACGCCTCGTTTCACTATGCCTTTTGAAGCGCCTGATTCTTCAAGCTGCTCGCAAACGGCAACTCTAAATCCTTTTGTTATAAGTTTTCTTATATAGGAATTCACAGAATGATAAGGGATGCCGCACATTGGCACGCCTGCTTTTTTTGTCAATACAACTTCCAAAACAGGAGCAGCCTGCGCGGCATCTTCCCCAAACATTTCATAAAAATCTCCAAGCCTGAAAAACAAAATCACGCCCGGATATTTGTTTTTAATATCGTAGTACTGCTTCATTAACGGCGTCAATTTTTCGGAAGGCGTTTTATTCATTAATATAACCTAGATTTTTATTTGCGATATGGATTTGTGAATTTTATAAATAAACATTACAGATTTGACATAGTTTTTTGTTTCGTTAAAAGGCATTTTTTCCGCGTTTACCGATAAGTCGGGAATTTCTCTAAGCCACATGTCAACGTTGCCGATTCCCGCATTATACGCCGCCAAAGCCAATATTAGATTGTTATTGTAATAATCTAAAAGTTTTCTTAGATAATACGCTCCAAACATTATATTTATTTGAGGATCTTTTAGTTTGTCTGAAGAATAGTCGGAAACGCTCAACTCTACAGCTACTTCGCGCGCCGTTTTAGGCATAATTTGCATTAACCCCACAGCGCCTTTATTAGAAACCGCTTCGGGATTTAGATCGGACTCTCTCTTTATAACCGACCTAACGAGCAGAGCGTCTACTCCAAATTTATTTGAGTATTCATTTATATAGTCGTCATAGCGTTTTTTATCCAATAACCCTACTCTATGCTCGACATTTACCAGAAAAAACACCGCTAGAATCAGCGCAGACCAAACTACAAATTTGTTCATATAATATCGCCAAATAAAGAATTTATTTTAGCTTCTTTTATACTAACGTTTAAGCGTCTGCCCAAATCTTTTTCGTTTCTATTTTTTACAAAAACTTTGCGTCCGCTTCTTGTTCTTGCTTCTATAACGCCATTTTCTATTTTTTCGGCTAAAACCTGTTGAACGCTGCCAACCATTGAAGCGACTATTTCAACAGAAATCTTATTAGATTCTTCAAGTATTAGCGTATGTCGCCTCCTTTTTTCTTCCAAAGGAATATCGTCAAGCATGTTTGCGGCTTTTGTGTTGGGGCGAGGGGAATATCTAAAAGCGTATAGTCCGCCAAATCTTATTTCCTTTACGGCTTTCAAAGTTTCTTCAAAATCTTGTTTAGTCTCCCCCGGGAAACCCACTATAATATCGGTTGTTACGCTTATGTCGGGTGCTGCCGCTCTTAATTTTTTTACTAAGCCGACATAATGCTCATAAGTATACTTCCTATTCATCGCCTTTAGAATCTTATTAGACGCAGACTGCATTGGCAAATGAATATGCGAACAAACTTTAGAAGCCGTTGCCATCACGTCTATAAGTTCGTCGCTCAAATCTTTTGGGTGATTAGTCATAAACCTTATACGCTCAAGACCGTTGATTTCCGTAATTTTTTTTACCAGCGAAGTAAAATTAACGTCCTTGTATTTATAAGAATTTACGTTTTGTCCCAAAAGCATTATTTCTTTAGCGCCGTTTTTTACTGCCAAAGAACATTCTTCTATTATATCTAAAGCATTAAGGCTTATTTCTCCGCCTCTAACAAACGGCACCACGCAATAAGAGCAATAATTATCGCAGCCCCGCATAATTGTTACGTATCTTACAACGTTGAAAGAAGAATCTTCAACTTTCTTCAAAAGAGAATAGCCTATATCGCACAAATCTGCAATTTTGGCGGCGGCGTTATCTATATCTTTAGCGCCTACTATCAAATCAACGTTTTTAAAGCGGCGTTTAATTTTAGAACCTATTCTTTCTGCCATGCAGCCGACAACAACTATCTTAACGCCGGGATTTTCTTGTTTAAACTCTTCCGCTCTACCCAAAAAAGAAAACGCTTTTTGCTCTGCCTGCGCTCTAACGGAACACGTGTTGAGTATTACTACATCCGCTTCCTGCAAAACGTCTACTTTTAAAGCTCCGCAAGTTGAAAGCGCGAGCCTTAATTTGTCAGACTCGCACACGTTCATCTGACAGCCAATTGTTTCAATAAAATAATTCAAAAACTTATCCTAATCCTATGCTAAATTTACGATTATGATATTATACAAAATTGCGCCAGATTGCTTATATTTTTTTAAGTTAACGTTTGATTTGCAAATAACTTATTTAGTATCAACAGCAAGAGCAAATTTTCTTGCTCCTGCCTTTTTTGCTCTATCCATAAACTGTATAACGTAATCGTACTCTACTTTTACATCTCCTTTTATTACTATTGATTTACCCGGGTCTTCTTTAAGTAAATTCCTTATAACTTTTTCTACATTTGACAATTCTATCTCTTTACCATCTATAGCTACTATCCCGTCTTCAGATATTAAAGCTTCTATATTTGTAGATGCGCTTTCGCTGTCTGCTGACTCTACTTTCGGCAAATTAACATTTATTTTAGACTGCATTAACGCTGGCGTCGCTATCATGAAAATAATCAAAAGAACCAAGACAACGTCAGTAAATGGAGCTATGTTTATCTCTGACTTTACCGTGTTTTTCTTCGCTTTTAATCTCATTTGTTATTTCCCTTATTCAAATTAAATTTGTCTTCTATTGCAGACGCGCAATATTCCATATCAACTATAAATTTATCTATTTTCTTTGTAAAAAAGTTGTAAGCTGTTGACGCGGGTATTGCGACAAACAACCCTATGGCTGTCGCGATTAAAGCTTCCGAAACGCCGCCAATAACAACGGTAATTCCTCCAGATCCTATTGCAGACATATCGTGGAACGCTGATATAATACCCAATACTGTTCCAAATAGCCCTATATACACCGCTATATTTCCAACAGTTCCCAATATCGTTGTGTATCTCTCTAATTCTACTGTCTGAATCATTATTTCTCTGTCCATGAACTCGCCTAAACTTTCGCCTGATTTAAAAGCAACTATTCCAGCTTTTGAAACCGACGACATAGGCGAATTGACAGAGTTGCAATAATCTATAGCTTTTTCCAAGCTGCCATTTTTTATACTGTCAAACAAAGTTGGAACAAACGTTGTTCTCTTTATTTGCGTTTTTTTCCAGAATTCGACCAATTTATAACAAATTACGGTAAGCGATAATATTGATGTTCCTAATAGAACATATAAAACCAAGCCTCCCATATTTAATATTTCAATTAAACTTTTTCCTTCAAACATTTTACATTCTCCTTTTTTCATTTTTACACTACAACTTATTTATACTTTACCTTTTTGAAATACAAATATGAACCTTAATTTATCGTTACCGAATCCATCTGGAAGCTTGTCAAATGGAGCGGCTTTAATTATAGTATTTACGCCATTCTCATCAAAACTTGCATTTCCCGACGACTTCTTTATTCTTACGCCGGAAATTGATCCGTCTCTGTGTATTCTAAAGAATACTTCAACTCTTAGGTTATTCCACTTATCATATTTCCACGCTCCGACTATTTTTTTCTGTATGCTTCTTGCATATTGAGGGAATTTAAATATCTCAGCGTCAACTTTTAAATCTTCAGGCTCTATAGCGTCGCCGTCATCTTCATCAGCAACTTTTATATCGCTCTTTTCATTGGAAACAATCTTCTTTTTTTTCTTCAAAGTTTCCTTTTTCTGCAACTCCTGTTTTGGCGGTTCATCCTCAGGAACTTCTTCCACCGGTTTAGGAATTTCCTCAGGCTCTTCCTCTATTTCAGGCGCTTTCGGTTATTCTCTAGTAGGAATCTCAGGATCAGGCAGAGGATTCGGAGAATCAAACGATACCTCTACTAAATCAGGTAATTCTCTACTTTTTCCCTGATAAAAAATTAAACAGAAAATTATTATATGGATTGCTATTGACGCTAAAATATAAAGAAACACGTTTTTTGGTTTCTCCATCATTTTTATTCCTAATTTTATTTGTCAATTTGGCAAAATCGCGCCTTATTAACTACTTAACTTCTACTCCTAAATACAACACTTGACCTTCTTCTTCCGCTTTTTCCGCTTCCACTTTCGCTTTCTCAGCTTCTGCTTTTAATTTTTCAGCTTCTTTCTTTGCTTTTTCCGCTTCAGCTTTAAGTCTTTCAAATTCTCTTCTAGCCCTCTCTTCTTCTTCCTTTTGTTTCTTCTTTGCTTCTTCTATTTCTTTCTTTGACTTTTCTTTTTCAGCCTTTGCTTGAGCCTTCGCTTCTGCTTTAAGCCTCTCAGCTTCTCTTCTGGCTTTTTCTGTTTCAGCTTTGGCTTTCTCAGCTTCTGCCTCTTTCTTTGCTCTTACTTTTGCAGTTTCTATTTCCACCTTTGCTAACTCTTCTTGTTTCTTCTTCTCTATCGCCGCCCTATCCGCAGCTTCTCTCGCTCTTACTTTTGCGGCTTCTATTTCCATCCTTGCTAACTCTTCTTGCTTCTTCTTCTCTACCGCCGCCCTATCCGCTTCCGCTGTTGTGCTTTCAATTTCGTCAATCATTAAGATAAGTTCTTTTATCTCTTCATTTGATAAATCTTCAGCTCTTAATAGAACAGAATTCATCAAAAATAAGATTGAAAAACCTATACAACTAAATTTTTTAAAACGTTTTTTTTTCATAATAAACATCCTTTTAAATTACTTATTATCTAACTCGTTAACTTTATACGACCTTTCCGTTTACTGCTTCTTCAAATACTTTTTTGTTTATTTATAAATAGCATTTTTATCAAGATCTGAGCTTATCGGGTTAAAATGGACACTATGTTATAAACTCAAGCGACATCCACTGAATGGAAACTTTTTGGAATACGATTTTAGTAGTATATTTCATAAACACGGCAGGAAAGGGAGCAAAATGTAAAATATTTGCAAAATTCATAGTTTAGTCCCCCCTTAGTTTATCGGATAGATAAACTAAGGGAGCGACAAACTTCGTTACGCAAATAGTTGTAAAGTTAAGTTAAAAAACTACCAGCTCAGTTTTAAGTATAATTCTTCGTGTTGTTTGAGATTGCGGCTTATATTGTATTCTTGACCTATAGAATTACAAGCTTTTGCGCTCATATTTTTTAAAGCCGTCTCATCATTTAATAAATACATAATCTTTTCGGCAGTTTTTGCATAATTATTCGGCTCTATTAAAAAACCAGTTTCTCCATTGACAATTATTTCTTTTACTCCATCTACAGCATTTGCTACAACTGGCTTAGAACAGCACATAGCCTCAACAATAGAGCATGGCAACCCTTCCCACAGCGATGTCAAAACAAAAATATCGCTTGCTTTAAGTATTTCGGCAATATCCGCTCTCCAACCAAGCATAAAAACTTTATTTTTTAAATTTAAACTCTCTATCAAATCCTCAAGTTCTTTTCTTTGTTCGCCGTCTCCGACCATTAAAAATATAACATCTTTAAATCTTGATCTTAGCAAAAATGCGGTTTTGATAAAATCTTTAAGGTTTTTTTGCGGTTTAAACGGCGATATCGTAACAACGACTCTTGAATTTTTATCTATCCCTAATCTTTCTTTAAATTTTGGGTTTGGAACAAAATCATTATAAAACGCCGTATCTATGCCCGCTCTTATAAGAACAAATTTATCTTCTTTAGCAATTTTATAATGCAGCCCTTTTTTTATATCTTCTTTGGTTACAACAATCAGTTTGTCTGAAAGCAAGGCGCAAAATTTTTCAAGAAAAACGTAAAATCTTTTAACAAACCAATTCTGTGTTTCATTAAAACCATACCCATGTATAGTATGAACAACAACTTTTATTCCTGCAAGCTTAGCGGCGATTCTTCCTATAACCCCAGCCTTTGACGAATGCGTGTGGACTATATCAGGGATCTCTTTTCTTAAGATTAAGTAAATTTTAAAAATAGCTTTCAAATCTCTTAATGGAGAAATTTCTCTGACAAAATTTTTTAATTGATAAAGTCTTGAATTTTTGCATGCATCAGAGTCTAAAACCCCGCCAATTCCAGTTACTACAAAACTGTCAAAAACATTCTTATTAATGTTTTCTGCAACATGCAACGCTACTTTCTGAGATCCGCCAAGTTCAAGTTTAGTGATGATATAACAAACTTTTATCATATAATTATTTAACTTAATAATTGAACGTCGCCTAAGTTTATCGTTTAGGTTCCACTTTTCGCTCTTGAAATCCTTCTTTTTTCTCCTATCCGATAAACTCATAATAGCGCGACTGTACGATTAGACCCGGACGGATAGCAAAATTAGAAAGTTTCTAGATTTATTTTTTTGCGTTGACAGCGTTTCTTACAATTCCTTTTGTAAAGAAATCTAAGAGTCAACTCTTCTTGAGAAGGTTTGTTATGTATGTCTACTTTGAATTCTTTATTTGAAAGTAATGCGTCAAGTCCTTCGGTATTGTCGTAAGCCATTAGGATCTTGCACATTTTGCCTGCCATTTTTATTTTGTAGTTTCAAATATTATGCTTTCAACAATTCCTCTTCAGCGGCAGCTACAGCCTTGCCCTTTTCAATATTTACGCCAAGTTCGCTAAGAACCATTTCAAGACATGCAAAACCTACAAGCAAATCAGCTTTGCCGATGTACCCCATATGCGCAAATCTTATAATTTTGCCTTTTAAATCGCCCTGTCCGCCGGCTATTGACACGCCATGCTTTTCTCTCAAGGTTTTAACTATTTTACCGCCTATTTCGGCAGGAACGCAAGCGCTTGTAACAACATCGCAAGGAACTTCTCCGAAAAGCTCAAGCCCCAAAGCTTTCATACCGGCTCTTGCCGCTTTTGCAAGAAGTTTGTAATCGTTCCACATATTTTCTAAACCTCTTTCCTTAATAAGCCTTAGAGACTCTTGAAGAGCTACAATAAGAGTTACAGGAGGAGTGAAAGGAGTTTCGTTAGTGGCGTATGACTTTTTATACTTTTTAATATCAAAATAAAATTTCGGAATTTTTGAAGATTCTGTAAGCTTCCAAGCTTTATCGCTTAATGTTATAAACGCAAGTCCGGGAGCAAGCATAAATCCTTTTTGAGAACCTGATACCGCTACGTCCACTTTCCAATCATCAGTTCTAAACTCTTGTCCTGCAAGTCCGGAAACGGCGTCTACGACTAAAACCGCATTGGTTTTTGAAACTATCTCGCCAATCACTTTAATATCGTTGATAACGCCCGTTGAAGTTTCGGTAAATGTAGTATATACCGCTTTAATATTGGGATTTGCCTGTAAAGCTTCTTCTATTTCAGCAGGTTTAACTACTTTCCCCCATTCTACTGAAACTGAAGTAATTTTTAAGCCATAGCCTTCCGCTATCTTTATCCATCTGTTTCCAAAATTCCCGCAGCTTGCAACTAAAACTTCATCGCCTGGACTTAGAAGATTTATAACCGCCATATCCATTACACCCGTCCCTGAAGACGCAATAGTATAAACCTCATTCTTTGTTTGAAAAACATACTTTAATCCTTCGGCGACGTCCTTGTAGATTGTTCCAAACTCATTTGTTCTGTGGTGAAGTATAGGCAAAGCCTCTTTTAAAGCGACTTCCGGAGGAATTGGCGTAGGACCCGGAGTTAAAAGATAATGCTTTTTCATTTTTTGCCCGCTCCTTATCTTTTATTTTTTGAAACGTCGCTTTTTATTTTCAGGAGATTTTTCTATGGCTAAAGATATAACTTCGTCCATATGGGAAACAGGAATCATCTTAATTTCCTTTCTAACTTCCTCAGGGATATCAACTAAATCTTTCTTATTGCCGTCGGGAAACAACACGTCGTTTATGCCTTCGCGGTAAGCGGCGAGAATTTTTTCTTTAAGTCCGCCTATGCCAAGGACCCTTCCTCTAAGCGTTACTTCTCCGGTCATGGCTATTTTTTTCTTTACCGGCTTATCCATACACACAGACGTAAGAGCCGCAGCTAACGCAATACCGGCGCTCGGACCGTCTTTTGGAACGGCGCCTTCAGGGACGTGGACGTGGAAGTCCGTACTTGAAAATATTTTTTCGTCTATGCCAAGTTTTAAAGAAGACGCTCTGACGTAAGACAAAGCGGCTTGAGCAGATTCTTTCATCACATCGCCAAGCTTTCCGGTTAACACCAGAGAGCCTTTGCCTTTCATTTTGTTTACTTCTATGGTAAGGGTTTCGCCGCCGACTTCAGTCCACGCGAGGCCGGTAACAACGCCTATATCGTTTTCCGCTATTCTCTCTCTTTCGTAATGAGCGATACCTAGGTATTCGTTCAGATTTTCGGGCGTAATGGCTACAGACTTTAAGTTCTTGTCAAACTCTAGCTCTTTAGCAACTTTTCTACAAAGATTTGCAATTTCCCTTGTCAAATTGCGAACGCCCGCTTCATGCGTATAATTTTTTATAACCGCTTCAAGAGTATTTTCTGCCAATATAAATTCTTCAGAGGTTAACCCGTGGTCTTTTAACTGTCTTGGTATTATAAAATCTTGAGCTATATGGCGTTTTTCATCGTCCGTATATCCGGAAAATCTTATAAGCTCCAGCCTGTCTAACAATGTGTTTGGGATAGCGCTTAGCGAATTTGCGGTAGTTATAAACATAACCTTTGACAAATCAAAATCAACGTCAAGATAGTGATCGCCAAAGGCGTAGTTTTGCTCAGGATCCAAAACTTCAAGCAAAGCCGCCGACGGATCGCCTCTCCAGTCAGAACCCATCTTGTCTATTTCGTCAAGAATAAACACCGGATTGTTTGAACCCGCTTTTTTCATTGATTGTATAATCTTTCCCGGCATAGAGCCAATGTACGTGCGTCTGTGACCTCTTATTTCAGCTTCGTCTCTAACTCCGCCCATGGAAATTCTTACAAAGTTTCTGCCTAAGCTTCTCGCGACAGACTTGGCTATTGACGTTTTGCCAACTCCCGGAGGTCCAATAAAACACAGAACGGATCCTTTAAATTTTTTTACTCTGGACAAAACTGCAAGATATTCCAAAACCCTGTCTTTAACTTTTTCAAGTCCGTAATGATCTTGATCCAAAACTTCTTTCGCTCTTTTTAAATCTAAATTATCGGTTGTAGACGTTTCCCAAGGCAAATCCAAAATCCATTCAAGATACGTCCTTATAACGGTCGCTTCCGGAGACATAGGCATCATTTTTTCAAGTCTCGCCAGTTCTTTTTCTGCGGCGTCCCTAACGGCTTGAGGCATGTTCGCCTTGTTTAACTTTTCTTTAAACTCGTCTACGTCTTTTTGAACGTCATCCTTTTGCTTAAGCTCTTTCTGAATGGCTTTCATCTGCTCGGTCAGATAATATTCTTTCTGAGTTTTTTCTATCTGATTCCTGACCCTGTTTTGAATGCGTCTTTCAATATTTAGTATTTCTATTTCAGAATTTAGTATCTGTATTATTTTTTCTAAACGCGCTATGGGATTTACAAGCTCTAAAACTATCTGTTTATCGCTATTTTTAATAGCCAAATGCGACGCTATGGTGTCTGCAAGCCTCGCAGGGTCGGAAATATTGCTTACAGAAACGAAAATTTCCATAGGCATTCTAGGATTTAGTTTTACATACTGCTCAAAAAGAGAAACTGTCCTCCGCATGATTGCTTCAGCTTCAGACGTTTTCTCTACCTTTTCATCAAAAGTCTTTATCCCTACTTCAACATATCCTTTGTCGCTTAATTTAAAATCCGTCCATTGCGCTCTACATATCCCTTCTACAAGCGCTTTCAACGTTCCGTCTGGCATTTTTAATATTTGCAGAACTTCGCACACGACCCCTATGGAATATATATCGTCGGGATATGGATCTTCAGCTTGAACATTTTTTTGCGTTACAATAAGAATAAGCCTGTTTGTTGACATTGATTCTTCTAACGCCCTAACGGACCTTTCCCTACCGACAGCAAGAGGCAACACCATTGCGGGATAGAGAATAATATCTCTAACCGGAAGAAGAGGAAGAGCGTCGGAAATTTTTAGACTTTCGTTAAATCTATCCAATTCGCTCATGCGGTCTCCTTTGTGTCTTTATACACAAATTTCAGATCTTCTTTCTTTGCGCCGGCGCCAGTAGTAACTATACACTTTACAATTGAGGAATCGCTAGGAATATTGTACATAGCGTCAAGCAAAATTCCTTCTATTATCGCTCTTAAACCTCTTGCTCCAGAATATTTCTTTATAGCCTCTTGCGCTATATTATCCAAAGCTTCTTTTTCAAATTCTAATTCAACGTTTTCAAGTTCAAACATCTTCTTATATTGTTTTACCAAAGCATTTTTAGGCTTAGTCAAAATATGAACTAAATCTGAAACTGTCAAATGATTTAAAGTAGAAACAACGGGAAGCCTTCCTATAAATTCAGGAATAAGCCCAAATTTTATTAAATCTTGGGTTTCAACTTTTGAAAGTAGAGAATCAGTATTACTAGCCTCATCTTCATCGGCAGAAAAATCTTTTATAAAACCTAAAGTCTTTTTTGAAAATCTCGCTTCTATTATCTTCTCAAGTCCGTCAAAAGCTCCGCCGCAGATAAATAGAATATTAGTAGTATCTATCTTTATATATTCCTGCTGCGGATGCTTCCTTCCGCCTTGAGGAGGGGCGTTTGCGACAGCCCCTTCCAATATTTTTAGAAGAGCCTGCTGCACGCCCTCGCCTGAAACGTCTCTTGTTATAGACGGAGTATCGCTCTTTCTTGAAATCTTATCAATTTCATCTATATATATTATGCCTTTCTCCGCCCTCTTAATATCAAAGTTTGCATTCTGTATAAGCCTTAAAAGTATATTCTCAACATCTTCCCCTACATAACCGGCTTCCGTCAAACTCGTAGCATCGGCAATAGCAAAAGGCACATTGAGAATCTTTGCTAAAGTCTGAGCTAAAAGAGTTTTGCCAGTGCCAGTATTGCCGATAAGCAAAACATTAGATTTTTGGAGTTCAACATCGTCTTTAACAGCGCCTTCGGCAGTATCCAATCTTTTATAGTGATTATACACAGCGACAGCCAAAGTTTTCTTGGCATGTTCCTGACCTATAACATACGAATCAAGAAGTTTCTTCATCTCTTCGGGTTTTAAAAGTTTTAATCCTGAATCCTTAGATTCTTTTTTATTAAAATCGCTAAACAGATCCACAGCGCTCTTAGCGCAATCCTCGCAAAGAAAAACTCCATTTCCGCCAACAAGCTTGTGAGGGTGAGCCTTGCCGCAAAACATGCATTGCTTAATGTTTGTGAAATTATTTTCCATTCTAACCCTTATGCATATTATTTAAACTGACTATAACTTCATCTATAAGTCCGTAATCTTTTGCTTCTTGAGCCGACATATAGTAGTTTCTGCCAGTATCTTTTAAGACCTGCTCCGTAGTTCTGCCCGTGTGTTTTGCAAGTATTTCAGAAAGTTTTTGTTTAGTTGAGAGAAGTTCTCTAGTTTCTATGTCTATGTCGGAAACAGTACCGGACAAACCTCCGCCGTAAATCAAAGGCTGGTGTATCATGATGCGCGAGTGGGTTAAAGCATATCGTTTACCTTTTGCGCCAGCGGCAAGAAGAACCGCTCCAAAAGACATAGCCATGCCTATGCATATAGTAGTTATCGGACTTTTTGTAAATTGCATGGTGTCGTATACCGCAAGCCCTGCGGTAACCATGCCTCCAGGCGAGTTTATGTATAAACTTATATCTTTACTGGGATCTTCTGAATCCAAATATAAAAGCTGAGCTATTAAGACGTTGGCTGAATCGGTGGCAATCGCGCCGTCTGGTCCGCCAACAAAAATTATTCTGTCTTTTAATAATCTTGAATACAAATCGTATGTTACGGCCGCGCCTTGGCTCCATCTTTCTATAACCATAGGTATTAGTGACGGCATTATTCCTCCAGACAATCAGCAAACTTTCGCTTTGCCAACCACAACTTCATGCTACTAATCTTTCTTCAAAGGCATGTCTTTTTCTTCTACAGCGACTTTCGCGTTTTTAAGGAAAAATTCAAAAAGTTTTTTCTCTTTCAAAGACAGCGTTACGCTTTCTTTTTTCTCTTCAAAATATTTATCAACAGAAGATTCTCTCCCTGGATTTGAAGCTTTCATTTTATTCCTTTCCGCTTCAATATCCGCATCCGCATCGGTTGCCAAGTTTTCTTTTTCGTATACTGCGTTTAAAATATAAGAAAGTCTTACATTTTTTTCAGCTTCATCTCTAAATTTTACGTTTCCAAGTTCCGCTTGCTTTTCAACGTACTCTTTTGAAGCGCCTTGATTTTGCATATAGCTCTTCATTCTTTCAACTAAAGTTTTCTTCTGCCGCTCAATCAACGATTGAGGAACTTCAAATTTATTTTTCTCAAGCAAATAATCAATAATTTGTTTTTCAACGTCCATATTTTGTCTACGCGTTTCTTCCGCCTCTATAGCTTCTTTAACTTTCGTTTTCAAATCTTCAAGATTTTCCGCGCCCACATCTTTTGCAAAATCATCGTTAAGTTCCGAAATCTCTTTTTCTTTTATTTCATTAACTTTTATTTTAAACTCTACAGTTTTGCCGGCTAATGTCTTATTGGGGTAATCTGAAGGATATTCAATCTTAGCTTTTTTTTCTTCTGCGGTTTTTGCGCCTTTCAAAGCGTCTTTGAATTCTTTAAGAGTATTTTCAGAACCTAAGTCAAGCATATTTCCTTTAGCTGAAACTTCAGACAAAGTCTTACCGTCGGCATCAAATGCATCGTAATCTGCCAAAACTAAACTTTTGTCTGAGACAACAGCCGTTTTAGACAGAACAAGTCTTGCGTTTCTTTCTCTCAAAGCGTTTAAACTCCGCTCTAAGATTTTATCTGTAACTTTAAAAACTTCTTTTATTACAGGAATATCCTTATAATCCTTTACTTCAACTTTAGGATGAGACTCGGCTGTGAAACGATATTTCAAATTCCGACCCCGCTCATAATTTAGCTCGTCAACTACAGGCAAGTCAAACGGAACAAAAGACTCTTTATCAAGAACGCTCAAAACAGTTTTCCTTATGGAATTCTCAACGGCTCTGTCTTTTGCTTCAACAGCAAACTTCTTTTTCACCACTTCCATAGATACTTTACCATGTCTAAAACCGTCTATTTTTGCTTCCTTTTGTATTTGGCAAAAAGCCGCCTCAATTTCTTGTGAGACAACATTTTCTGAAACTTCCACTTCCATGGTTATAGAACAAGTCGTCTTATTAACAACTGAAGAATTAAAATCGACTACGGCCTGTTTATTACGAGTCATTTACTTTTTCCCCTCTGCATCGCATCAATACTGCCTATCGTGAATTTACAGCGTTATGTTTTTGATTTTTAAATATTAAACAAATTGCGGGCGGAGGGACTTGAACCCCCACACCTTACGGCATATGGTCCTAAGCCATACGCGTCTGCCAATTCCGCCACGCCCGCTTTTGCGCGATTATTATTAAAAAAAATGCGCTGCATAGGAATTGAACCTATAACCTAACGATTAAGAGTCGTTTGCTCTACCAATTGAGCTAGCAGCGCTCTACAACGCGTCCTAACAGAAAAAATTTTAACAAACTAGAACATAAAAATCAAACCGCCAACGACGGTATGTCTTGAGGATTTGGTTTGTCGATATGAGCGACAGGTTATATCTAAAAAAATACGTGGGCGGAGAGGGAATTGAACCCTCACGGCTCTTGCGAGCCTCAGGATTTTAAGTCC
The DNA here is from genome assembly GCA_031289055.1 of Candidatus Endomicrobiellum porotermitis. Lineage (GTDB taxonomy): Bacteria > Elusimicrobiota > Endomicrobiia > Endomicrobiales > Endomicrobiaceae > Endomicrobiellum > Endomicrobiellum porotermitis. Next base: position 19,423 of record JAITQE010000003.1, on the reverse strand, counting down.
TGTGCGTCTGCCAATTCCGCCATCCGCCCGCCAAAAAGTCGTTTAGACTATCAAACGACTGCCTGTTTTGTCTACAACTGAAAGGATTGTATTATATTTTATGTTTTCTTTCAACTCCTCCGACTAAAATCAAACATCTTTATTTCTTAAAACATGTTCTTTAAAAGAACTTAAAAATTTTTGGTAAAGCTTTTGGGTAGGTTCAAGGAACTCGCCTTTTGAATCCACGCCCGCCGAAAAGTTCAAATATATTTCCGGACTTTGCGCTTGCCGCTCTGCCCGCGCATCCTCATCGCCGGCGGCTTCGGCTATGCCGGCTCGTCCTCCTGCGTTAGCATTATCAGCGTCTGCTAAGACTCGACTGAACCAATCGAGAGCGCCTTGACGGTCAGCGATATGACCGTCGTAGTAGAAATATGGTTTTGAACGCGACAATTCTCGCTCTAACTTTTTTGGGGGGGCGATATTTAAGCCTAACCGCGATAATATTGTATTGGTTTTTGCAGTCCATTCGGCTGGTCCACGCGCCCGCTTTCTAACTGGAAGTTATGCAGGACTTGCTATATGCGCCATCCTTCATGAGTAAAACCTAAGTGGGCTGGGTTTATGTCAGGATGCCGTCTGAATATATTAGCCATTTGATAAAACTGCGGATTGTTTTCAAACAGAAAACGCTCGAACGGCGTGAGCTTTCTTAAAGCCCTCTTATACAACCGACTTGGCGACACTGGCAGCGGCGCAACTGGTGGAACAGCTGTTTGATGTCGGTGGTGTTTATGGCGGCGCGACCGTTGAGCAGCTGGCGGAAAGGTTGAAATTACCGACGATAACATTTCCTCTTCTTTATCGCTCAAATTGCCTTTGGTCTTATCTCTAAGCATGAGCAGCGTTTCTATAGTAGCTTGAGCGCCTTTTAAATCCTTTTCTATCTTACCGCTGACAGGATTTGGCATTTTGCCAAGTTGACACCAAACCGAAGATGAAAACATGGTTATAAGATTAAATAAATACGGATTTATTTCCAACGTTTCTTGATAGGAGATTCTCGCCTCCAAAATTAAAAAAACTTAGCTAAAGCGGCGCTTATTCTTCTTATAACTTCATCTTTTCCCATAAGATCCATCATATGAAATAAACTAGGTCCTTGCGTTCTGCCTGAAATAGCAACTCTTATAGGGTGGAAAACCTGTCCCGTTTTAATCTCTTTTTCAACAGCTAAATCTCTGGCATATTTTTCCAAAGCGCCAGCTGAAAAATCTCGCTGATTTTTAAGTCTTTCCGCGCTTTCGGTTAAAACAAGTTTTGACGTATCTTTAGATTTTTCAGACAACAAAACTTTCTTTACGGCGTCATCATTATAGACAACGTCTTTTGCAAAGAAGAAATCAACAAGCGAAGGAATATCTTTTAGCAATTTTATTTTGTCATGTTCCAAAACTATAGCTTTTTTAAGGAATTCCCTATCCCAACCGTCTATAATTTTTTCATTATCGGTATATTTCAACCAATCAATAAATAATTCGTATATTTGTTCAACAGTTTTTGAACGTATCTTCTCGCCGTTAAGCCACAAAAGTTTTTCAGGATCAAATATTGAAGGGCTTGATCCGCATCTATCGGTTGAAAATTTCCGTATAAGCTCCTCTATCGGAAATATCTGTCGACTGTCTTCCGTAGACCAGCCCAGCAAAGCCAAATAATTTATCAGCGCTTCCTGCAAATACCCTTCTTTTCTGTATTCAAGAACGGAAGTATGCCCGTGCCGTTTGGAAAGCCTTGCTCCATCAGAGCCTAATATCATCGCCATATGGGCAAACTCGGGAGACTGCCAGCCTAAAGCGTTGTATATTTGCATCTGGCGAGGCGTGTTTGAAATATGGTCATCTCCTCTTAAAATATGCGTCATTTCCATAAGATAATCGTCTATTGCGCAAGCAAAATTATACGTAGGCACTCCGTTTGCTTTTATTATCACAAAATCATCAAGCAAAGAATTGTCAAACTCAACTCTTCCTTTTATAAGGTCGTTTAAAACCGTTGCGCCAGATTCAGGCGTTTTAAACCTTATCACTGGTTTTTTTCCTTCTTTTTCTTTCTGCAGCCTTTGCTCTGGAGTTAAGCGCCTGCACCTGCCGTCGTATTTTGAAGGAAGTTTATTTGCTTGGGCTTTTTTTCTCATTTCATCAACTTCTTCAGGCGTACAGTAGCATGGATAAGCGAGGTTTTTCTCTACAAGCTCATCAGAATACTTCCGATATATTCCAAGCTCTTTTCTCTTCATCTGATAATACGGAGCGTATTTGGGCAATTCGTCGCCAGGTCCTTCGTCCCAGTTTAATTGAAGCCACTTCATAGCGTCTAAAATAACCTGAGTAGACGCTTCTGTGGAACGGGCTTCATCAGTATCTTCAATTCTTAAAATAAATTTTCCGCCCTTATTTTTGGCAAAAAGCCAATTAAACAAAGCTGTGCGAACTCCTCCGATATGTAAATCGCCAGTCGGGGACGGCGCAAATCTTACTCTTACTTCTTTCATTTTTTCCTCTATTTTGTTTCTCTTAATCACTAAAAAAGATAATTATTATTTTTGACGTTTTGTAAAAAACAATGGAATGTAGTCTTTGAAAACAGGTATTTTTGACTGTATTGTCCGGGCAACTGCGGCGGAAACGCAACTGTTGCTTCCGTCAAACCGCGTCCCATTAGTTACCGAAGGAATTATAACGTTTATAAAAACTATAATCCATACGCACGCGCTTAAAAACGCTCCGCCGATTCTGTCAAAAATATTAAGGTAAAAAAAGTCGATTACCCTCACCGTAAAGGCTCCAACCATGACAACAAACGCCGCCGCTATTGAGAATATCAAATAAGCGTTCATTCCTTCCTGATACGGATATTTGTCTGCTGCAAAAATCGCAATAAAGCCGGCAAGCGCTGCAAAAAAAGTCCTTGCAAGCCCGGCGGACCAACCAAGCCAAACAATCAAGATTATAGTGACTACAAAAAAAACATCTACAAGCATTTAACGCCCGCCTTCCTTATTTAACGCTAGCAATTACGATACCGCTGGCAAGCTTGGGATAAAAATAAGTTGACTTCTGCGGCATTGTTTCATTGCTTAAGCTAACGGCCTTTAAAGATTGTATGGGAGTTGACGGAACTATAATCGCCATTTTTCCAGTCTTTTTAGCAAGTAAAACGGCTTCTTTGTCATCTTTTACATAAATAAATTCCGAAGCGCCAATATCAGGCATAAGAACATGATGTAAAGCGCTCACTGCCAAATTTCTATAAGCCTTACTTTTCCCCGGCATGGCTTTTTTAAGAAAATCCTCTTTTTTTATCGTTAAAACTCTATATTTGCCATTTTTAAAAATCATAATAGGCTGAATTTCTTTCTTTGAAAGTTTCTGGAAATCTTTCGCCAAATGGAGGTCAAAATATTTCTCTATATTCGTTTCTAAATCATCCGGAGCTTCTATCACTCTATGGGTAGGCCAAATAGAAATGCCAAGATCCTCTATGGGACACAAATACGACATAACATAGTTATACTCTGAATGCTGCGAATAATGCTTGTCTTTTTCCTTTCTCTCTTGACTGTAGCTCCACGCAGTTTCGTATCTGTGGTGTCCGTCGGCTATAAATATTTTTTTATTTGATAAACATTTTTCCAAAGTTTTAATTATATCCTCATCATCAACCGTCCAAAGTTTATGAAAAACCCCGTCTTTATCTTTCGCTACAGCGGAAGGATTTCGTCTGACTATTCTTTTACAAATGTCAACTACAACGCGGTGTTCATCGTCAAAAAGTCCAAAAATCGGACTGATATTAGCTTTTGTGACTTTTAAAAGACTTAACCTGTCGGCTTTGGGTTTGGAAAGAGTCTTCTCGTGAGGTTTTATCGACCCTTTTTCCGAATGCGGATTTTCAAGTTTTAATGCAGCAAAAAAACCTCTTCTGGTCATCTTTATTCCATGATCGTCAAAAACCTGTTCGTAAAAATAAAAAGCCGGAGCGGCATCGCGCACGAGAACGCCTTCGTCCTGCCATAAACGTAGTAGTTCCGAGGCGTTTCTGTATTTATTATTTTTGTTTGTTTGGTCTGGAAGTTCAATATTTACTATGTTAAATTGAGAGAGTTTTTGCAGTCTTTCTTTTTCTTGGCGGCTTATCACGTCGTAAGGAGGACAAATAAAATTAGTAATATTCTCTTTTGAATATCTTATCGCGCGAAAAGGTTTTATCTCAGCCATAAAAGTTCCTTCAAATCAAAATTTTTCAACGCAACGTAAAATGCTCGCGAAATAAATCAAGATTCTACAAAAATCTATCCACGTTGTCAAAAAATTTAAAATCAAGTATAATAGCCGCGCCATGAAATATTTCTTTAAAAAAAATCTAATTTTTTACGTTGTCGCGACCGCTTGTTTGTTAACGTTTGTTTTAATATTTGCGAGTAAAACTTCATGTTCAAAAAATTCAAATATTAACGCTACAAGCGAAGAAACTCATGAAGAAGATAAAATTGAAAAGGTTATAATACAAAAAGGCGACGTTTTAGCTTTAACTCTTAACGAAACAAAGCTCTCAAGCGAAGATTCGTCTGAAATTTTAAGAGAACTGAAAAAACTGGTAAGTATATCCAAGTGCCTTCCTGGAGATTTTTATGAAATAGCTTACGATAAAGTTACTGGGTTATGGACAAACTTCTCTTATTATCCTTCTGGAATGTTTTATTACGAAATCTCAAAAAATCCGCAATCCGTAATAATTTCTGAAAAGAAACGCCTTAAAACTATTACGTCTAAATACGAAAAAGAAAGAACTATAGAAAGCTCGTTATGGGCAGCAATGGCATCTTGCGGCGTTCCCGCAGACGTTATCGGCGCTTTTGCCGATATTTTTGCATGGCAAATTGACTTTCTTACAGACACCAGACAAGGAGATTCTTTTAAAATCGTATATGAAATTGAAACAGTCCAAAAGAAAGAAACAAAATTATCTTCAAAGATCATAGCCGCCGAATATAAAACCGCTTCAAACTCTCATAAAGCCTTCTATTTTAAAACAAAAATCGGACAAGAAGGATACTTTGACGAAAAAGGAAAATCCGTAAAGAGCGCATTTTTAAAAGCGCCTCTCCAATTTAGCAGAATAAGTTCACATTTTACCGCAAGAAGAGTCCACCCTATTTTAAAAATAGCAAGACCGCATCTTGGCATAGACTATGCCGCGCCTTCAGGAACGCCGGTCTCGTCCATAGGAGATGGAACTGCGCTGAAAGCTCAATACAGCGGCGGATTCGGAAATTTAGTAATTATAAGACATGCCAATGGATACGAAACTTACTATGGACATCTGTTAAAATACGCAAAAAACATAAAAACTGGAACTAAAGTAAAACAAGGGCAAGTCATAGGATATGTAGGTATGACAGGTCTTGCTACGGGTCCACATCTGGATTTTAGAATAAAACTTAACGGCAAATTCTTTGATTATCTTAAAATGAAGCAACCGCCGTCTACGCAGCTTTCCGGCAAAGATAAAACAGACTTTGAAAACAACGTCAAAAATATTTTTAACTAATATTTGGCTTTATAAAAGTTATAGAAACGATTATCTATGTTTTTTATCCTTTAATTTCCAATGGAATGTCAACTGTGTCGCTCTTGTTAAACATTTTTATGAACTTACTCTTTTCATTAAAAGACTCTATTGAAGACATATGCTCTTCGGTAACAATAATATGTTTGTCTTACATATTTGCTCTTTTCTATCCCGTTTATTCCATGATTCTTCAACTTATAATCCTAAGCAAAAATGCTTTTTCTTTATATCCTAACGAATTTAAATACTCTACCGCTGCCTATTAACGCGTGTTCTTTTAAGAAAAACAATTCTTCTGATTCCGAATTCACAAAACTCAAAATTGCCTTCTCTTTACTCATAAGAACCTATAAAATCTCTATAGTTAAGCGTCAATTACTATAGTAATGCGCTATTTCCTCAACATCGCTTGAACTTTAGTCGGAAGCCCCCAAAGATTTATAAAACCTTCCGCATCCTTATGATTATAAATTTCATCTTTTTCAAAAGTCGCAAGTTTTTCAGAATATAATGAATATTTCGCCGTTCTTGATACGGGAGTAACGTTTCCTTTATAAAGCTTCAATTTAACGCTGCCAGTAACGTATTTTTGACTGCTATTAACAAAAACATCCAGAGCTTCTCTCAATGGAGAAAACCACAAACCATAATACGCCATTTCCGCATATTTAGGAGCAAGCGCTTGTTTGAAGTGCAAAGTGTCTCTATCTATAGCGATAGATTCCAATTCCTTGTGAGCGGCATACAAAACCGTCGCCGCCGGCGATTCGTACACCCCTCTGGACTTCATACCGACAAGCCTGTTTTCAATAATGTCTATTCTTCCAATTCCATTTGCGCCGGCAATTTCATTTAATTTTTTAATCAATTCAACAGGCTTAAGTTTTTTACTGTTAACAGCGACAGGAATTCCTTTTTCAAAATCTATTGTAACGTACGCAGACTTATTTGGCGCTTTTTCTGGAGAAACGGTCATTTTAAACATAAACTCGTCATAACCTTTGCTCAAATTTTCCAAAATACCGCCTTCATAGGAAACATGCCATAAGTTTGCGTCTGAGGAATATGGTTTTGACTTTGTTACAGGCACAGGAATATTTCTTTCTTTCGCGTAATTTATGGCGTCTTCTCTTGAGCGTATTTCCCATTCTCTCCAAGGAGCAACAATTTTTACGTTAGGAATCAAAGCCTTGAAAGCAAGCTCAAAACGCACTTGGTCGTTGCCTTTCCCGGTAGCGCCATGGCAAACGGCGTCGGCTTTTTCTTTCTTTACAATGTCTGCAATCTTTTTGGCAATTACAGGTCTGGCAAGAGCCGTCCCCAAGTAATATCTGTCCTCATACAACGCTTCTGCTTTTATCGCAGGATAAATATAGTCCGTTACAAATTCTTCTTTAGCGTCAACAATGTAACATCTTGAAGCTCCCGTGCTTTTTGCTTTTTCGTTAAGACCTTTCAATTCGTTCCCCTGTCCGACGTCAACGCAACAAGCAATAACTTCGCAATTATAATGTTCTTTAACCCACGACAAAATTACCGAAGTATCAAGCCCGCCTGAATATGCTACCACTACTTTTTTAATATTTCCATTCGCCATTTTAACGCTTCCTCCAAAATTTTCATAGCGCGATCCACATCTTTTTTTGTAATTATAAGCGGCGGTAAAAGCCTTAAAATTGTATCATGCGTACAATTGACTATCAACCCTTTTTCCAAACAATAGTTTACTATACTTTTTCCGTTAATTGTCAAATCTATGCCTAAGATTAACCCAACTCCTCTTACTTCTTTAATAATTGAATATTTATTTTTTAATACTTCTAACTTTTTGCGAAGATACTCGGCAAGTTTAGAGGAATTATGAAGAAATTTTACAGTCATCGTTTTTGATACGGCTAAGGCGGCGGCGCAAGAAACTGGATTGCCGCCAAAAGTTGATCCGTGATCGCCGTATGTAAAAGCGTCCGCGCATTTTTTACCTGCTATCGTAGCGCCCAAAGGCAAACCGTTTGCCAAAGATTTAGCCATAGTTACAATATCGGGCTTAACGCCGTAACTTTCAAAAGCGTAAAATTTCCCCGTACGCCCAACGCCGCATTGTATTTCGTCAAAAATCAAAAGAAGATCGTTCTTATCGCAAAGAATCCTTAAGTCTTTTAAAAACTTTTTTTCAGCGGGAATTATTCCGCCTTCGCCCTGTATTGGCTCTATCATTATGGCGACTGTTCTATCGTTTATTAATTTTTTTACCGAATTTATGTCGTTAAACTCTGCAAAAATAAATTTTTCTTGCAATGGTTTTAAATACTCATGGAACTTTTTTTGTCCGGTGGCAGCCATTGTAGCCATTGTTCTTCCATGAAAGGAATTATTAAAACAAATTATTTCGTATCTGTTTCCCAATTTAGAAGGATTTAAATACCCCCATTTTCTAGCAAGCTTTACGGCGCATTCGTTAGCTTCAGCGCCTGAGTTTGCCAAAAACACTCTTGCCCCTGGAAAAGCTCTTTTTACAAGTTCCTCTCCCAATTTGACTTGAACAGAAGCGTAATATAAATTTGAGACGTGAGCAAAACTATCCAACTGGGACTTAACAGCTTTTACAACCTTATCGTTGCAATGCCCTAGATTGCAAACGCTGATACCCGCAAAAAAATCCAAATATTTCTTGCCTTTATCGTCCCATATAAATTGATTTTTAGCTTTCTTTACCACAAGATTGACGCGTTTATACGTGCGCATAAAACGCTTATCTTCAATCTGTTTTATATTCATCTCTTTATTACTGTTCCTTTAACATTTTTTATTCCGCTCGCGCCGTCAGCTATCCAAACTTCCTTAACGCCTTTCTTTACCGAGCTAACACAACCTTTAATTTTTGGAATCATTCCGCCCGTTATAACTTCGCTTTTTATCAAGGCGCCAACGGCCCCTATTTTTATCTCTTTAATTGTTTTTTTGTTTTTATCAAAAACGCCAGGAACATCCGTTAAAAATATTAATTTTTCCGCTTTAAACGCCGACGCTATAGAAGACGCCAACGTATCTGCGTTAATATTCATAACGTCGCCTTTAGCGTCTTGCGCAATTGACGCTATAACCGGTAAAAATCCCGCTTCTAACAAAACTTCCGCCAGCTTTTTATTTACTTTTACAGGCTCTCCAACAAATCCAAGTTCCTTAACTTGTTTGCAAATCACGCTTTTACCGTCTTTACCAGAAATCCCCACAGCATTTGCGCCATTTTTAATAAGCCCAGTTGTGAGAACTCTGTTTACTTTCCCGCTTAACGCCAATTCTACGACGGAAAGAGTATCGGCGTCCGTATATCTTAAACCGTTCACAAATTTGCTTGCGACGGAAAACTTCTCAAGCATGGCGTTAATCTCTAAACCGCCGCCGTGAACTAAAATAAATCTTCGTCTTCGCGAAATTCCCGCCAGCTCTTTAAGGAACTTATCTTGCGCCTTTAGATTTTTTGTTAAACTACCGCCGAATTTCACTACCGTCAACGACTTCATTCTTTATGCTCCCGTTTTTTGCGCTGCTTTTTCTTCGTGAAAATGTTTACACTTAAGCCTAAAGTCGCATACAGAACACTTTGACAAATCTGGATCAAAATTTTCCGCGCCTATTTTTTCTGCAATATCCATTGCCGTATTGATGGCATTGTTTATATCGTCTTGAGTTCTTTTTGTGCAAATCTTCTTATTGTCTGACAAGAAATAAACGGATATTTTATCAGGATTAAAACCAAGAACGTTCTTGCATGCATAAGCGTAAAAAGTCAACTGCAAATCTTTATCAACGCGTTCTTGCTTCCAAATTTGGGCATGCGTCTTATAGTCCATAATTTCGTACGTGCCGTCGGTATGCTTGTCTATTCTATCAATGATTCCCACAAATTTATATTTTCCTATATTTGCGTCAAAGGATTTTTCAACATATAAAACTTCAGATTTTGTCTCACAAAAAGATGCGTAATAATTCTCAAGTATTTGATTTCCACGGCGATAATATTCAAAAATTTGTTGAGGGTCTTTAAACCCGTCATTTTTCCAAGATTTGTCGTAAAACTCAAACAAAACGTCGCGCGACCAGTCTCTACCGCCATGAAACTGTTCAAGCGTTTTGTGAATAATATGCCCGAAAGTAATGTCTGAATTTACAGGAACGTGAAAATTGTCCAAATATACAAGTTTATACTTGTATGGACAAAATAAATATGCGTTTACTCTGGAATAACTTATCTTAAATTCTTGTCTGGTCATATGTTAGCGTTTCCTAAATTTTACGTTTATAAAAAGAGATAACGGTGTCTCCATACTTTTCTACTCTAAAACATTCTAAACCTGCTACTTCGCCAACAGGTTCTTTTGCGTGTTTTTGAGCTATAAGCACAGAATCGTCTTTTAAAATGTCGTATCTTACGACATTCTTTAACGCAGGATAAGTAAGAGCTAAAGCTTTTTTATCGCCGTCTTTATAAGGAGGTCCCATAAAAACTATGTCGTATTTCTCTTGCAATAAAGCGAAGTCTTTTATAACGTCGCATTTAACAATTTTTGCTCTGTCGTTAAAACCAAGCATGTTTACATTATGTTTAATAAGCGATAATGATACGTCGCTAAGTTCTGCGAAAGTAACTTCTTTTGCTCCTCTTGAAAGAGCCTCTACTCCGACAGAGCCAACCCCTGCGAATAAATCTATAAAATTGGAGTCGGGAACTTTTAATTGTATTATATCAAAAATTGATTTTTTCATTCTGCCAAGCATGGGGCGTATGGACACGTCATGAGGTAAAGTTTTTAACAACCTTCCTCTAGCCATACCCGCAATAACTTTCAAACTCACTTTTATCTCCAAAAACTAACGAAATTTCGCGTTGTAATCATACAATAATTTTATTTATAAAAAACAAAAAGCAGTCTTAAAATTTATATTATATTTATATTATTAACATATACGGTCAGCGACGGCAGGAATAGGACTGTAAAGATTTTGCGTAAAGTTCCAATGGATAAAACCCGAGCGTATCGGATAACTTCCCCCGCAAAAATGGAAATATTTAGACACGTCTAGCTTATCATAAAGATATATATCTGCGACAAAATAATTTTTTATACAAATCCTGCTTACCAAAAACCGCTAAAAACATATCTAGTTACTATGTATTCCAAAGAATCGCTTTTTTAAAATAATCGGTTCTGTAAACTGGATTAGCAATTTTATTGATGAAAAATCCGAATAGTTAAACCGTTTCCAAAATATCGTATAATCTGCTTTAAACGCAATTCTCTTTAATAATAGCTCTAAGTCTTGTTTCATAATTCTCCTAAACTAATTAAATTTGACAAGTTCATAAAAAAACATTATCGTGATGTTGTTAAAAGTCTAAACAAAAAAACGTCAGCCTACGTTCTATTTTTTAGATATCCTCAAACCCGTTTGTTTTGTCCGTCTTTTTGTAAGAAATGTTTTAGGAGGCATATATCATGACTGAATTGGACAGAGCCAAAATACAAGAAGAAGTAGACGCAAATTACGAATTTTTTAAAACACAACTTAACCAAACGGTTGCTGATCACTTAGGTCAATATGTTTTGCTGAAAAATAAAACTATTGTTGACTATTTTGACACCCTAGACGATGCGCAAAAATATGCCGACACCTTATATAAAGACGGATTATATTCAATACAGAAAGTAGAAAACGCTGTTTTAAATCTCGGTTTTATAGGAATTCAATATGCCTAAATTTCATTTAAGTATAATCAATAACCAAATGCTTGCCGACGTGTCTTTATACTAAACAGTTCTCAATCGCCAGCGCCGTTGGTTGTGAAAGCGTTATTTGATACTGGGGCAACAAGCAGCTGTATCACTACAGCACTTGCTAAACAATTAGAGTTAAATCCTTTGTCAAAGATAGTACTAAATACGGCTAATGGTCCAAAAGATTGTAATGTTTACAAACTAAAAATAGCTTTTCCTTTCCCAACAAACAAGAAGAACAAGATTAGACTTGAATCTCCCAATGAAATTGAAGTTTCTGAAATAAATGATAATCCAATATGGAAAATCATTATTGGAATGGATATTATTCAGCAAGGAATATTGGTGGTTTCTAACGGGAACTATATATTTAGCTTATAGCTCTCTTGTTGCAATTTCAAATTCAAAGAACGTGTCCTAAAACCCGTTGCTCAAATAAACTCCAAAATCACCATCATAGGCAACCCCGATTGTCGTATTCCTCATAAATGGGATAAAATCATAAATCCTACGGGTCTACCCAAAGAAACGGTTGGACAGCGCTATAATTGTTGTTATTCCCACCGCAGCACTAATACCAACTCCCAGTCCATGTCTTCCCCAATATGCAAACCTTGCTCATAATTTCAATCCGTTGAGCGAAACGCATGCCGCTTATAATTGTTTTCTTTTAAACTTCTCTCAATCAAAGCTATAATAACTGCAACTAATGCAAATACGGCGTTCACTACTGCTACCATTTCTACTGAAGCGTCTATAGTATTTTCCACTTCTTTCCTCCTCCTAGTCTAATAATTGCAACAATAATCGTTGGACATCTTCTATCAGTATAATTGACATGTACCGATCCACACCTTATCAAGAATGTTTACTTTGTCTAACTCATCCAGCGCTTTTATTATCTTTTCTTTTATGTCCATTTCTTACGCACCTTTGGAGCTTAGCTCCTTTGTTTTATATCGGCGGCAAGACCAAATTAGGCTTTACATCTTTCATCACATACTTCTCCCAAAACTCTATCTCTTTTCCCTTCAGTATCTTTAAGTCTTCTTCTACGTCTTTCCTTTCAAAGTAATAAAGTCTTACTTGTCCGCCTTGCCATACGCTTTTGAGCTGAGCTTTCAAAAAAAAGTATTCGTACTCCTCGTTAACCAGCAGATAATGTAAGCACAGGATATAGTATTCTGCGGAATTCTATCTATCCACTGCTCTTTTTGGCTGCTTACCAATATGTTCGTCATCTTTACTTCTAAAAAGCCTTTTTTACAGGTTTTTTTATGCGCCAACCGTGCCTATTATAGTAGAGGCGGTCTTTATTTCTTTCTATCGTGTAAGGGCGTTTGTTTGGCTTTCTCGTTTGGGTAATCCAACTCAAACAGCCCTATCAGCACCCATTCCGTTTCTCTGCCGTACTTCATATAATCGCTATCTTTAACATCTCTTTCTCTTCTCCCCGTCTTGTATTCCCATAGCTCTACGTTCGTCATGTACGGATTCATTCCAAGTATTGCACGGCAGCCTCGCTCCCGACTATTCCCGCTTGCCATTCCAAAGCCAGTCAGCTCTGTTCATTTTTTTAACCCTTTACAGCGTAATGCTCCGCTAGCTCTATCTTTCCAGTACCGTTGCAATTCGGACATGTTTCATAATCCCGCAAATCGCAATCTTCACATTTGTCATTACACATGGAGTATATGTTTTTTATTCCCGTCAATGCTTGGGCAATAACAAGCAGTTCCAGTTCCAGCACATACCTCGCATTCCACCTCTACCGTCCTCTCTTCGTCTCTCATTTTGTTCATAAATTCAATTGGTTTTCCTAAAGGATGTAGATTATTTATACTCTTGAAAACTCTTAATTTTCCAGCGACATCGCAAATTCTGCAGGTAACTGGATTGCGAGATGAACCATTCGCAAAATAATCACGATAACTTTTTGTATCCTCAGCGCGTAGCCAAATAAGTCCGCTTCTTAAGCAAGCCTGACAGACGTTTTCTTCAGTCAAATTTTTATATTCGTTGTCCGTCAATTCGCCTCTTTTTTTTGCACATATAACAGTGGTATACCTTTGATTTTCTCTTTTTATTTCCTGCCGTATTTTTCAATTTTTGTTCCTCTCTCATTTCTTGATTCGTGTTCTTCTTCAGGCAACTCTTTATAAAGTTCTAAATGGTCAATTAATTGGTGCAACAAGAATTGTACTGCCCTTATATGCTGGGTCAAAGTTTTGATTTCTTCCGTTCTTATTTCCATTTTTATCCACTTTTTCTTCAAAAATCTATTTTTCCAAGAACATAAGCAATCGTCATCACTATGGTAGCCAGTATCAACCACTTGTGTCTCTTAATCCAAAGCATCAATTCAACTTCTAATTTCGTGTACGCTCTTTTGTTTCCTAGATTATCGCACCGTTTCAGATTTCCTTGCATACGCCATCCTTTTTTGCCTCCTATTAAACCGACTGCGGTTTTGCTGGCAAGCTTTATCCACAGAGGCTAAATACCTTCGTTCGTCACCCCAAACTAAATCGCTCCTGTATTCGTTGTCATTGTCTATCCTTTGAATACAAGCATGTCGCTTTATCCTTACCTTTTCCTTTGTTCGTTCCAAGCGTCAACTTCTCTTTTGATAAAATAAATTCTTTTGCCTATTTTTAGGTGGGGAGTGTTTGGGTAATCCAATTTTGCTTTACACTGCTTTTGCAACCAACTTACGCTCACTCCCAAATGAGCGGACAATTCGTCTCTTGTCAACATTTCAATACCGCTGCTGTCTATCGGTTTCATTGTTCTTTTTCTCCTTTTTTGCATAGAAAAAACAGCCAAAAATTAAATATTCTGCAGAAAATTCTTTTTCTTTGGATGCTCTTCTATGAGAATGGGGAATGCACTTTGGGAGTTCAAACCCATTCCTTTTATTGGTAATTTATTATTTTCGCCTTTCCCAAAGCACATTTTATTTTCCTTTTTTTTGTATAATTTTTGTTAAAATCAACTATCTATTGGAAAAACAGCCAACTTATAATCCCTATCACAGGTTTTACTTATCGCCCGCTTTTCCTGTACAAAAACAGGTAATCTGTGAGAAGACCTGCCTCTGTTTTATTTTGTTTATTTAGTTTTAACGTTTTGATTGACGCAGACATTTTCTTTGCTTCCTTTTTCGTTCTTTAATTCGTTCGGTTCAAAAAATTTTTGAACGTTTTAAAGAGCTTTTGCCACTTTGAGCAGATTTTGTGTTTTTTTGTTAAATATAATTATTTTTCTCTTTTGATTAAAGTTTGTCAAGTAATATGTTGTCGTCTAAAAATATAAGGAGCTTTAGTTTTATGATTAAAAAAACTGTGGAAATTAAAATTAAGGAAGCTGTAAAAAATGCAGGGTTTAAACAGCAAAGCTTCGCACGAAAAATTGGTGCAGGAGAATCTATGATTAGCCAATGGGCAGCAATGAAGAAAATTTGCACAGTTTTGTTATTCCTAATGCTTTTGTTTGGATCAAGCACAAATAGTGTCGCAGCAAGAAAAGGAAGCTATCATAGGTCATCGTCTAGCTATAAATCAACCAAACCAAAAACTGTAGGAGTAAAAGGATATACTCGAAAAAACGTAACACACGTAAAGTCACATACTCGTTCAAAACCAACCAAAGGATGTAAAAAGACATCATTAAACAAGGGTAAAAAAAGTGTAGGGGGTAGGGGAATAAATGAAAAAAATAATAAAAAATGAACTGATATTTATATTTTCAGGAATAGGCTTATCTTTAATTTTGCTAATAGTATTGACGTTCTTTATTTCTATATTTTTCAAAGAGACGTCTCTTAATCAAAATAATTATGCGTTAGATATTTGTGGATATTTTTTATGTTTCTTTTTCTTCCAATATTTAATACGATTTATTATTTTTGCCCTAAAATGTTTATTAAAATCAAAAGTTAATTGGGAAAATACAAAAGATACAGCAGTCATAATATAGTGCTAATTGCTATTACTTATACATCAATCAGTGGATACAAAGAAAATCATATTTTTGATAAGTTTGAAAAAATTGAGTGGTTGGAATTTAAAAATGGAAGTAATTTTTTCGATATAAAGAGTATATAATTGGCTTTAAGAGTGTGATAAGTTCAGATTTTATTTCTGCAAGCGACCTTCTTAATATTCTCATTTCTACTTTGAGCAAACAAACATATGTTGGTTGTTATACCCTTTCTCAAAGAGTTAAAGAAATTGCTCCAGAATATAGAGAAATGAACTATACCGAAGTTGCAACAAAAATCATTAAAAATATCCAATCTTAAAAGATAATAATCAGGGAAATTTTTTTAATTTTGCTGTTCTTGGTCTACTTTACACTGGTTATTGGCAGTGCGTTTTTTATTACTTCTATTTTGGCATGGAAAATGATTATAATGGTTTTATTTTTTGGGTTATTCTTTTGTTTTTATGTGCTGCAATATTTTGGTAGAATGCTATTCGTTCTTTATAAGTATCTCACTAAAAGGCAAACTGAGATGGGCATTAAAAAACTAACTGTTGCAAATTTAGTATTAGCCTTATTGTTTATATTCTTTTATCATAAAACAAACTAAAAGCAAGTTTGACGATGTCTATTATATCCCGCTTGAAGAGGATAAGGAAGCCTGCGGTCGTTTTATCAAAGACAAAGTTGTGGGCTATTGGAAGGTATATCATGTTATATGAAGGCGAAAAAGAAAACAAAGAGTGGATTAAAAAGTGGAAAGAAGAGCATAAAGAATATTTTAAAACCAGCCCCCGCCTTGTTTTCCAAAGGATTGGCGGCTAACGCGGTTGACGGGTTAAGCGTGGGTTACAGCTTTATTTTTTTCCTGTATTATTTTATTTTGAACAACTCATCTACTATTTTTGGCAAATCTTTATCCAAGTCGCCGTTATACTCTGTATAGGGTATTTGAAATCTATCAAGAGCCAATTCAAAGCGTCTAAAACCGTCTTTATCTCTCAAAGCAATCCAGTTAACGTTTAATTCATCTGCTTGATTTTTATTTTGTTGTGATAAAGTATCCGCTACAAAAACATCTGATTTTCTTGCAAATATAGCGTCCGCGCTTTCGGGGTTACCCTTACCCATAAGTTTTACTTCACAGAGATATTTTTTGCCGTTATTAACAAGATAAAAATCAATTTCTCTGTCAACTTTTTTACTCCTATCTTTTACAAAAGTTTCCGCGTTGTAATATCTTTCGTCAATTTTATACAACTTACAAAGCGCAATCATTAGATACTTTTCTACGCTTTTCCCTGCTGTGCTCCATAAACCGCCGCGTAGTTGAGACCTTTTAACCGCTAATGTATTTATGACAATCAAACTTTCGCTTACATTCAATTCAACGCTTACGCTTTTTAATTTTATGGTTAAAGTAAGTTCTATTTCTTTTTCCATTTCAACGAGAGACTGAATACTATTATACAGCGACTCAAAATGCTTGTTAGCCGCTTCTATTACTATGCTTCTCGTAGCGGAGCCATACATATTGCTTATAGTTTTTTTGTTTAACCCTGCATTTATAGCAATATCGTCGGCAGACAAACTATCATTCATAAAAGCTTTTCTATACCAATCAATTGTAATGTCTTCCGAATTTAATTTTGCTGAAACAATCTTCTTAAAAAACTCAACAGCAAATTGTAAAAATTCAGCGTTGATAAGATTTACTATCTCTATACGATAGTCTTGCGATTTGATAACACGCGCGATAACGTTCTTTACTATTTGGTCTGTTAACGTCATTTAGCAGCTTCTTTTTTAAATTGCTCTAATGTTAAAAATCGAGTTTTTAGCTCGTCAAATAAATTCGGATTTTTTGTTTTAGACTTCATATATTCAAAATACTCGCTCTTTTTTTCAGTTAATAAAAACAATCTATCTAATGACTTTGCCGTTCTACCGACAGTTCCGCTTCCGCCAAAAGGGTCAAAAACCAAATCGCCTTTATAGGAATAATATTGTATAACTCTTTTACAAAGTTCAACAGGAAAAACTGCTGGATGAACTTTATCAAAACAAGGATCTATTTTCCATACGTTCGTAGTTTCATAACCATCTGCGACCTTGCTTTTTTTAACAGTTTCATAATCATAACTGCGGATATTCCAATCCAACAATTTTTCTGTTGACTTACGATAAACCATCAAGTATTCCGTTATGGAATTTGGCTTATACCCTAACGGTTTTCTATGTTGCATAAAACCGCCTATTCTGTTTTTTACGCTTGCTTCGGGTTTAAGCCAAACAATATCGTCTATAAACTCCCACCCATTTTTAACCAAATACGGATGCAAATCAAACGGAATGCCATATCGCTTGCTTGAATGATCGCGACTAATACGAGGAATGATAATAGGCGAAGTATTGACTATTAAGAAACGTCCTTCTTTTGTTATTCTGCGGGTTTCAATAAAAACTTTTTCTAAAAATTCTAAATAATCTTGATAGCTTGGATAGATTGAATAGTCGCGAGCATTATAATACGGCGGAGAAGTAAAAATTAAATGAACGCTTTCGTCAGGGACGACTTTCAAAGCCTCTAAAACGTCAGCCTTAACAACTACATTTTTAAGAAAATCGTATGTTTGAGTATGCGGTAAAATATTTTTGTTTTTACTTTCTTTAGCGAAATACTCTTTATAAATTATTGTTCTGACCATTTCATTCGGATGATTAACAAGAGGACGCAAAGACGTCTCTACATCGTTATCTCTTTCAAATACGAGAAGTCCGCGAATAGCCTGACATACAATTTTAGGGTCTTGGTCTTGTAAAAAATCAACAAGCAAAGGTTTATTTACAGGTTTCCTTTGCCGTCCTATAGAAGAAACAATTTCTCTGCGAACGCTTGTATCCGTTTCTTTTTTATAAAGTTCAAACAAACTTTTTGTATCGCCTTTACCGTTCAATTTGCCGATATTTTTAACGGCATTAAGTCTAACTTGCGAATGGCTATGCCGTAAAAGTTTATACAGAAAGTCAGGGTTAAAATTTTTCGGCAAATATCCCAAACTCTCAAGGATAAAATTAATACTACCGACATCTCTTTGAGAACTAATAAGAGCAGAGATATCGCCGCCGTTGCCTTTATGTTTTAATTCTGCGACGTATTGCTTGGTTAACATAATATTTTATACCTTAAACAATTTGTTTGACTGGGTTTGTCTTTTAATACTGGCATTATATACTGGCAATCAACTTTATTGATTATATTGATAAATAAATTACTTAATTGATTATCGTGGATATTTTCAATTAGCGCTGTAAAAAACTTTGTGTAAAGTAATATTTTTTGCATTGTTTAATTTTTAGCGGTTAATTTACTTTTACGCTTACGTCATCAAACTGCGTTTTATAAAACATTTTAAGATACTCGCTTTTTTCACTAAAATCCTTTATTTCTGACAAATACGCGCTTGCAACTAACACATGTCTATCTTTCATTCCTGCTTTCTCTATTACGTCTATTCCGTTTATATCTTGTTGTAATTCATAATCCGCTATTAAAAACGCCTTCTCTTTATTTTCCAATGACTTTAGATATTTTAACGCTTCTAGCCCTTTCGTAAAGAACTTTAATGTTATCTCTTTATCGTACTTTTTCAATTTCTCTTTCCACATTTTATGCATCGACGTCTCATCATCTAATATTACTACCGTATTGCCTTTCTTTATTTCTATCTTGTCTACAACATATTTTGGTTTCTTCTCTTTTGGAAATGTAAGAATAAATTCTGTTCCTACATTTTCTTTAGACTCTATCTTCATTTGTCCTTTAATCGCTTTTAACACACTTTGCGCTTGCTCCATTCCCAATCCGCAACCGTCCTTTTTACTTGTTCCTACTTTCTCTCCCTTCATCAACTTCTCTGCAATCTCTTTGGGCATTCCTTTTCCATTATCTTTTATCTTTATTTCTACTTTATCTCCTTTCACCGCATAAGAAACATCTATTATCCCTTTTTTCATTTCTATTGCTTCTACTGCGTTATTTAGTAAAT
>JAITQE010000007.1 GCA_031289055.1 Candidatus Endomicrobiellum porotermitis | reverse complement strand
TCAGGCGCGCTTATCGTCCGCAGCCCTTGAGAAAGGCAAAGCGTTTACCGAGCAAGAAAGATTTAATCAGCAGTATTTGCTTGACCGCAGCAAACATCAGCTTGAACAAGACAAGTTTGCAAACGACGCTCGTCAGCAATCGCTAAATAACGCGACTGCGGCAGCGCAAGCTAGACATAATTACGAGCTTGAAAACGGACATCTAAATTTAGCGGAGTGGACGGCTCGCACTAACGCTCTGTTGTCGCGCGCGGGAATAAATATTGACAGCGAAAAATTGCGTCAACACGAGCAAGAGCTGAAACATTATTACGACCCCGAAGGACGATTAGTCAACCCCGACGGAGCTATGCGGCTGTTTCACCAGCTAATGCGCGAAAACGTCAACGACGGCGGATTTGCGGCTGCGGCAGGCGGACCTCCCGGAGCTTTACAAGATAGAGCAGACGCCGTCGCGCAACGGACTGCCGCTCGGCAAGGGCAAGTAGCCGCGCTAGACGCTCAAGGACGAGCTTTAGTAATGAACGCCCTGCAAGGCATAGGCTATCCGCTTATGATGGGCGATTTGGGGAGAAGATAATATGAGCAGAGACTTAAACAAAGAATTCGCGCTGCGCATGCTTGACGCGCAACTGCATATTGAGAAAGCCAAAAGAGAAGGCGATTACGAGCAGCTAATGCCCGGTTTCCACGATAACCCGTTCTCGGCAATCGTTAGCGCCCTAGTGTTGAAAAGACTTCGCGCAAAAGCCGACGCCGAGCGCGCCGAAAATAAAAAAATCACGCATAAATTTATGGGCGACCATTTGGCAGCGGAAGAGTGCGCGCAAGCTAAAGCGCAAGAAGCCGCTCTTAACAGAGAAATCGCGAAAATGAACGCAAAACGCGAAGCCGAAGAGAAAAGACAAGCGTTTGAATTAAACAAAGACGAAAGACACGATAAACGCAAAGCGCAATCCGAAATAAATAGACGCATGTTTGACGCAAGCAAAGAAAGAGCGAATTACGAACGCGAACTTGAAAGAGATAAAAGGAAGAACGAGCAAGAGCGCGCGATTACCGCGTTTCGCTCCGTCATGAAATCGTTTGGCGACCCTCGCGAAATGCAAAAGTACGCGGAAGCCGACGCAAAAGGGCCAGAAGAACGCGCGAGATACGAAGACGCTCGCGTAACTGAAGACAAGACGCCGCTTGCAAAAAAAACGTTTAAAAGAGCGGCGAGCTTGGTCGGTTGGGCGTCTGGATATAAGCCGATGATGAAGTCGACGTTTGACAAAAATAAAATCAAGAACATGCCAAAAACGCATGACGCTTCCGACGAGGAAATGCTCAAATGATTGAAACGGCAAGGGACTTAGTCCCAGAAGTTTTGCGCAAATCTGTCGACCCGTTGAATTTGTCCAAGTTTGGACAGCGACTTGCCACAGATAAAAAGTATCGCAAAAGAACCGCCAAAGACGCGCTTGGCGCGGCGGCAACCTTTGCGGACAGCGCTCTGTTTGACGCTCCAAGCGCAATTAAGCCCGTCGCAAAAAGTATTGAAAGGCTTGAACGCAAAAATCCAAATTTGCACGCGGTTTCAGAAATCGGCGGCTTCTTTGGCGGCTCGGCGTTGCCTGGCGGGGCCGCGATAAAAGCGTTGTCAAAATTTAAAACCGCAAATAAATTATTTAACGCGGGCAACAAAATTAAAAGAGGCGCGGCGCACGGCGCTGTCTACGGAGCGCTCCAAAGCGCGGGCAAAGATATAAAAACCGGGCAAGATGTAAAAGATATTGCCGCCAACGCTTTAGGTCAAGGCGCTATCGGCGGCGCATTGTTTGGCGCGGGAATTTCTGGCGCTGGAAAGCTTGCGAAAATGGGATACGACAAATTTAAAAGCGGTTCAAAATTTGCGCAAGCGAAAGAAAAACTTTTAGGAATTCGTAAAAATTTGGCTAATCAATTAAGCGTCAGAGATATCGCGCACGCAAAAAAATTAGCCGCCGCTCCCGAACCTTTCGCTGGAATGAAAGTAAACACTTTAATTCATAACCCGACGGAAAAGACCGCCGCGATAACAGACGCCTTGTATCAAAGAAGTCCCGCCGCAAGAAAAGTTTTACTTGGCGCAAAAGAAAAATTTGGAAAAAAACATTTTACCTCAATTGAAAAAATGCTTTTAGACGAAAACGTCGGCAAGTATCCGTCGGTAGAAAAGTTCAATGAAAAAATGCGCGAAATTGGCACGCGCGAGGGCATATTTTTTGAAAATCCAGCAAATTTTGAGTATAAAATGAATTTGGACGCGGAACACGCGTTCAGAAACATAGTTCAAGATATCCAGCCAGATGAATATCAGTTATTGACCATGCAACAATTCCTAGACGCGCACATTAGACCGATTTTGATGGAAGAGAGATAAAATGAAAAGAATTATTGCGTTATGTTTAACATTTCTTTGGGACTAAGTCCCTTCAGTTCGGTCGCCAACGCTTGGGATTGGGGAGAAATTTTGGTAGTTGGGGGGGCTCAACGCTGCTTATATTACTGTGAATTATATTGTCACCCTCACTGTTTGCCCCAGAGCTTGCCGAACAGTGCCAAATTAGACGCTTAGAAAAAGATTTCCTGAAAGATATACAGCCAACAAAAACCCCCAAACGAAAGAGCGGAGCAAATAGCCGAACAACAAAACCGAGCCGCCCGAACGCCGCAAATGCCAGCGCGTCTACAAAAAACTCTAGCCGCCAAAGCGACGGCCATACAAGCATACATACAAAAACCCCCAGACGAAAGAGCGGAGCAAATAGCCGATGAGTTTTATAACTATCGCTATGGCACCACGGCCCCGACCGGGCATTTTGTCGCGCAAGACGATAGAAGTCGGGAGTACTTTGTTGTGCGCGTAAAAAGATATTTTGAAAATCCAGAAAATTGGGAGCATATACAAAATGAGGACGTGGAACAATTTTATAGAACCGCGATAAGTGATGAACAGCCGACTGGAACGCTGGCGCAGGACATACGGCGCTTCCTAGAAGCGCGCGTTAGACCGTTATTAGCGGCCCACAATTAAGTAAGGATAATAATGACAAGTGGCAGTTAATAGCGAGCCTAAAGCCGTTTGTCCTTGTTAAAGATGAGATTAAGGAATTGGCAGGTTGCAAGTTTTGAAGTTAAAAAACCTTGCATAGTTTTAATAATAGTAATAGGGGGAAAAATTTTCGCATTGATTTTTCAATCATTTTTTGATGTCCGAGCATTCAAAAGGACATAATTGCCGATTTTTTCTTTGAAGAAATATATAAAAAATTGAGAACATTGGCATTGTTTTTTCTAAAAAAAAAAAAAAAAGATCATAGCCGCCAAATATAAAACCGCTTCAAACTCTCATAAAGCCTTCTATTTTAAAACAAAAATAGGACAAGAAGGATACTTTGACGAAAAAGGAAAATTCGTAAAGAGCGCATTTTTAAAAGCGCCTCTTCAATTTAGCAGAATAAGTTCATATTTTATCGCAAGAAGAGTCCACCTCTATTTTAAAAATAGCAAGACCGCATCTTGGCATAGATTATGCGTCGCGCCTTCAGGAACGCCGGTCTCCGTCCATAGGAGACGGAACTGCGCTGAAAGCTCAATACAGCGGCGGATTTGGAAACTTAGTAATTATAAGACATGCCAGCTGTATTGTCCGCTTAAACATAACAGCCCTCTTTCCGTTTAGTTTTACATGCGTACGCTATTTTATTTAAACGAAAGAAATATAGTTGTTAATACCGCTCTAAAGTTATAACTGCTATTTCGCTTGTATTAAACAATCTCATAGGCGGACCCCAAAGACGAGTTCCAGAAGTTACGTACAGGCTAGAATCATTATTCTTGTACAATCCATAGTTATACTTCATAAAAAACTTACGCGCTATTTCAACCGGAGGAATTTGTCCAGCGTGAGTATGCCCTGAAAGCTGTATTATGCTAATTCCTTGATTTGAAGAAATGTCAAAAGATTCTGGACGATGGCTTAAAAATAATACCGGATAATTTTTATCAACATTTGACAAGGCTTTTGATACGTCTTCATTGCTTTTGTAATAAATGTCGTCTATGCCAGCGACATTTATAATATTGCCAACCGGTACATTTTCGTTTCTTAAAGATTTAAATCCCAATTTTTCCAACATTGGGAAAAATTTATCCGTTCCTATATAGTACTCGTGATTGCCAGTAACCGCAAAAACGCCGTACTTAGCTTTTAATTTCCCAAACCCATAATTAAGATACTCGTCATTTTTGCTTATGTCCATATCTATAACATCGCCTGTAATAACTATCATGTCTGGTTTTAAAGCCATAGCTTTATCAAAAATCTTACTTATAACTTTTGCGGAAGAAAATTGATTAATGTGTATATCTGAAAGATGCGCAATTCTTAAAGAGTTTATCGGCAGACTTGGAACTTTCAATTTCACTTCTTTAACGGTTAGAATAAATGCAAAGTTTAACGAAGACCAAAGCAATGCGACTATGCTTAGAATTATGGTCGCAAGAGTTGAACAATATCTAAATTTTTTGATTTTAAACATGATGCGGTTAGCTAAATTGATAATATCGTTTATCAAAATAAAAGAAAGAAATATGCTCCAAACGCCCATACAAATGTAGCCGAACGGTCCTATAATTGACACAATGGAAAGCTTATGGCGATTGTGCATAAACGACAAAACGCTTATAATACCGAAAACAAAAAATGTTGCATATAAATAAACGCTGTAAGGACGCCGAATGTCCAAGCCTGAAGTTATACGCCAAGAGATATAGATATATCCGAATAAATAAAGTAATGCTATTAAAACAAACACGACTTTCTCCTTAATTCATGCATAAGCGCGGCTCTTGCTTTTAAAAGAAAATCAACAGCTACAGGCGACAAATAATCAGGATATGACCACGGAAGTTTTATATAACCGTTTTTTTGATATATGGCGGTAACCTCGCCGTATATTCCTTTTTTTAAATAGATTCTGTGGCTGTAATCTTTAGTTGTGGCAAGTATTACGTTCGCTGGAGTTATATATCCCGGATCAATATTTATTTTTCTTTTATTGTCTACGGCAAAGCTATCTTCAATGGAATTTGTAAAGACTTTTATCTCAGCTAAATCCGCGGCGGAAATCAACTTTTTAAAAGAAATCCAAAAACGTTTTAAATCAGCGCCCATTTCAGGATTGTAATAACTTGAGAAATCAAAAGGCATCGCATCGCTTGTTAAATCAATTTCGCCAAACTTCTCTTTTAGAATATCAAAAGAGTTTTGCTTTATCTCTTCGTTTGAAGAAATTATTCCATAAAATAACTTTGCCTGTTTAGGCTCTCCTATAGCGCCCATCTTTTTCCTCTTTAAATTTGTTGTGAGTACGCGATGAGTTTACTACAAAAGCCTAAATTTGTAAAATCATTACGCTGCGCCAAACGGTTTTAGCAAAGATTTTCCGATATAAATTTGTATAAGGATATATGTAAATTTATATTACGTAACAATATTGCAGCAAGGATTTTCAATGAAAAAACTCTTTATTACTTTAATGTTTGCGTTTTCTTTTACAATTGCAGCGTTCGGCTTAAGAGATTTTATTGAAGGAACCGACTATACCGTTGATTTTCATGAAAAATCGCTTGAAATGGCGGCAACGCTCCGCGTC
Source organism: Candidatus Endomicrobiellum porotermitis (assembly GCA_031289055.1). Lineage (GTDB taxonomy): Bacteria > Elusimicrobiota > Endomicrobiia > Endomicrobiales > Endomicrobiaceae > Endomicrobiellum > Endomicrobiellum porotermitis. The sequence goes on along the minus strand of JAITQE010000007.1, from coordinate 22,127 downwards.
AATTTTATGGAAGTCGTTCCAGAGCCTGCCGAAGCTGAAAAAATAGTTAAACAAAAATTAAAACTATACGGCGACAAGCTTACAGCAAGCAATAAAGCTATACGCACAGGAAAAAAAAAACGCTCTATAAAAATATTATCGGCTCAGCATGGATAGCAAACGTTACAGATCCCGCAAATCCAATAAAAATCAAATTCAATGAAAATCTCGCCGCGTATGTCTGGCTTGGCAAAACAAAAACCATAGTTCCATTTCCTGATTACATGGCATTTTTAAAGAAAGAACAAAAAAACTTCAAGAAAAAACAGCGACTAAATAAATCAAAGAAAGCTAAATAAATCCCCCCCCCTTCTTTCATAACAATCTCTTACAGAAGCAACGTATCAAAAGCTTTCGCGCAGCGTTTGCTAACGAGTTCGCGGCAATTGCAGCCTTACCGACGCGCAAATAACAGAAACGCGATTTTAAGGCGTTAAAGAAAAACAAATACCGGCTGAATTAAAACTTCCAGCCGGTATTTTGTTTATTTTGATATAGATTGTCATTCATCTTTCATAGAACAAAACTCGCCGCACATTGTGCAAACATCTTCTTGACGAGGCGGAAGTTTAGCCCTTTCTTTTGCGAACTTAACGGGATCAATACAAAACTCTTTTTGCTTTTCCCAATTTCTCGCTTTACGCCATTTAGACATCTCGTCGTCGCGTTCTCTTGCGCCGCGAACGCCTTTTACAATATCGGCCGCGTGGGCTGCAATTCTTGCGGCGATTACGCCTTCATGGACGTCTTGGACGTCAGGAAGCCTTAAATGTTCCGCTGGAGTAACATAACAAATAAAATCTACCCCTTTGGCCGCCGCTAAAGCTCCGCCTATTGCAGAAGTTATATGGTCATACCCAGGCGCTATATCGGTTACAAGAGGACCCAAAAAGTAAAGAGGAGCATTGTGTCCTAATCTTTTGGCAAGGATCACATTGGCTTCCACATGGTCTAGCGGAATATGTCCAGGTCCTTCTATCATAGCCTGCACGTCCGCCGCTCTCGCTCTTAAAACAAGTTCTCCTAAAACTAAGAGTTCCGCAATTTGAGGACCATCCGAAGCGTCAAAAAGACAGCCGGGTCTAAATCCATCGCCAAGACTTAACGTTACATCATATTTTTTTGCTATTTCCAAAAGTCTGTCGTACTGCTCGTACAAAGGATTTTCTTTTCCTGTGGCATTTATGGCTTTGACCAAAAAAGATCCGCCTCTGCTTACGGCGCCGGCAAGACGACTTTGACGATTTAATATCTCAACAGTTTCTTTGTTTATACCGCAGTGGACTGTAATAAAATCAACGCCCTGCTCAGCTTGCTCCTCTATAACATCAAACAATAGTTCGCCGTCAATCTGCGATATTTTTTTACCCTTCGCTACAGTCCTACAAGCCGTTTCATAAATAGGCACGGTGCCGACTTGAACGGGAGATGCGGCAAGTATTTCTTTTCTTATTTGCGTTAAATTACCGCCGGTAGACAAATCCATAACGGCATCAACTCCCGCTTTGACGGCAGTATCAAGTTTTTGCAATTCTTCAGCTAAATCTATCCGGTCGGGAGATGTGCCGATATTGGCATTTACTTTGGTTTTAAGCCCCGCGCCAACAGCCGCGATTTTTTTAAGAGTTCTGTTAATATTTTTAGGAATAACTATAGTCCCTGCCGCAACGCCTTCCCTAATGAAATCTTCGCTTAGATTTTCTGCTTGAGCCACAGCTTCTATTAAGCCGTTCGTTTTTTTATTTTTCGCGTTTTCCATAAGCGTCATTTTGTTTTCCTCATTTTGAGATATATTTTTGATTTTTACTTTTAGGCTTGTCCGGTATTGTTAGTTTCAACTTACCCGCAACAATGAGAGGGTTTAAAATATTGCGTCTAAAGCGCTCTCTGTTTTTAATTCTAACATATTCTGTATTTCATTTCTCGTTTTTGCTATCGCGCAAAACGACAAAATTGCTTTTTCCTTGTCTACTTCCCTCAGAATATCTTGCGGGACGACTTGCATGCCAACATGCATGGTATCTTGCGGAGCAAGTTTGCTAAAAAAGTTTATCTTAAGCTCAAATTTAAACAAGTCATTATCAGAAATTACAGGAACTGCCGCTGAAATAAGAACATCTTTCCCAAACAAAAGAATTCCTGCTAAAGTTAATCCTTCTTGCCCTGTCTGAAGGTCTCGTTGGCGCAAACTTGATGTTTTCAAAATATCCATATCTGACATATTTTGCCATGAGCGGTCTTTGCTTTGTCTGACGTCAATACGCACAACTTTGCCGTTGTCGCTTACTCCAAGACGTATGTCGCCGCTTTTAGCGTTTAAAAAAGCGCAAACGGTTCGTATACGCTGTTGCCGATACCTTTTGAACATTCTTTAAACTCTACGGATATCCCTTATCCTTGAGAAAGTAGCGATTTTATTTGTTCATTCATTATTTTTATCAAGAAATTTTTTATATTTTAAATAGACAGTTTTTTCCGTCGCGTAAGTTAAATATCTTTGTTTTTTGAAATCCGCACAAGATTCAGGAGCAAAGACTTTTGAGTATTCTTCTAAAACTCTTAAAGATTCTTCCGCTCGTTTAAAATTGGCAGTTATTACGTTAGATAATTTTTTATTTGTTGTTTCGGGCATTTGTCTGCCTGAATCTTCAACAGAATCTCTTTCTTGTATAAGTTCGCCATATTTTGCTCTTAAAATTTTATCAACGCCGTGACGTATGTCGCGAATATTTCTATAAAGCATATTATCGCCAAGAATAAAACGCAAGCTATCTTCAACAACTCTCAAACCTTCGCGGCAACGGTTTAAATTTGCGTCGACAATTCTTAAAACTGATTTTGTATCAGACTTACTTTGAGCCATATCTTTCAACTATTAAATTTATTAAATTTGTTGTGGACTTTCCTTTTACAAAAGGAAATCTATAAACTTTCTTTACGTATTCTCTTCCGACTATTTCCGACGGTTTATAATCGCCGCCTTTTACCAAAACATCTGGATGAAGCTCGCTTAAAATTTCTTTTGGAGTACGTTCGTTAAACACAACCGCATAATCTACGGATTTTAGCGAAAGGAGAAGTTTAGCTCGGTCTTTCTCGCCGACCAATGGCCTTTTAGGTCCTTTAAGGCGACTTAAGGATTTGTCGGAATTTATGGCAACTATCAAAACATCGCCAATACTTTTGGCTTTTTTGAATAGGCTTATATGCCCTAAGTGCAATAAATCAAAACAGCCGTTTGTAAAAACTACTTTTTTGCCCGCTTTTTGAAGTTTTGCAACTTCTGATTTCATTTCTTTTCTTGTTAAAGCTCTATCCAAAGATTTTAAAGCTTTCATTGCTTCCTCTCCGCTTAAACTTTAGAATACTATTAACGCATGGATCCTGCAACTTCGCGCGCAAAGACAAACCCGCGTTTGTCTTTGCGGACTTAAGCCACAGTCCGTTGTTTGAGACGCCAAATCAAGTTTAGCATAACGCGACAATAATGCTTTGCTGCCGCTTTAAATCGGTTTTTAACAAATCCTTGATTTTTTTTCATCGGAAAACTCTATTACAAACAAATATCCCCGTTCGTAACGCGGAACGTTCACCGCGCCGCCCTTTTTTAGCTTATAGATAATACTTTATGCTAATTTTTGGAATATTTTCTACATTTGTTTTAAGAGAGATTGTTCCTCCGGCGCCGTCCGTGCTAAAAGATAGCCCCGCTTCAGTAGAAAGAGATAAGTCGTCCAGCACAAACCACTCAATGCCAAGCCCTCCAGAAATAATACAGACCGTTTCGTTTCCTCTATGCAAAGCCAAGCTTGCGACAGAAAATACATTCAATTTTTTATAAGACTCTATTACGTATAAAAACTTTCCACCGACAACATATCTGTTTTTTTTAGCACGGTTGTCATCTATTCTAAATCCTAAAAAACCTTCAATCCCTGCGACGTCAGTCAGCCAATATCTTCCGGCAATCGCGGGCAACTTTTCTACAAAAGAGTTAAAACCAACGCCAAACTTTTCCGAAAGAGATCTTCCTGCGGCTACATTTTTTGAGCCGGCAAAAGCAATGGAAGCTAACGTACAAACGCAAAATAGCGTCAATGTTATCTTTTTCATTTGTTCCATCTCCTGTTATTTTATCTCGTTAATTCTTTTTTGCGCTTTTTCCGCTTCTTGCGTTGCTGGGAAACTAATCAACGCTTCGTTAAACGTTTTTACAGCTTCGTCTTTTGAACCTGCGGCAAGATAATACTCAGCCAAATTTAAATAAATATCTCTGATCAAAAAATGATCGGGATATTTGTCTATAAACTCTTTTGACGCCATTATAGCATTGAAATAATCTTTTTTAGAATCATAAACGTAAATGATTCTTGACGAAGCCAAAGGTCTTATAGCTTCCGGTTTTGCTTTACTTTCGGTTTCTTTTAGGATATCCAAAGCTTCGTCATAAGATTGAAGTTCCGCAAAGATATCGGCTCTTGATAATTTCGCTTGGTATGCTGCAGACGTTTTTGGATACTTTGCTATAACTTCATCCAGCAAGGCTACGCCAGCTTGTCGGTTTCCCCTTGCAAAAGCCGAGTAGGCTTTTGCCAAGCCTAGCGAAGATAAATTATCAAGCTTACGAACTCTTGAGCAATAGATAAGCGCTAAAGCAACAACAAGCAAACCTACGGCAATTATAATTGTTAAAATTTTTATTGTTGCTTTAGCAGGGAATTTCTTCAAAACATTTTTTTGCATTCTTATAAATCTCCTTTGTTAACTATTTCCAAAGAATTTTTTTGCATCTCGCCAAAAAAATCCGCAGAAAGCCCAGCGTCCGAAAGAACTTCTATTATAAGTTTTTTTGTTAAAAAATGTTCAGGCTCATGAGCGTCGGTATTTATAACAAGTTTTGCTTTATTTTTCAAAGCGACTTTAGCGACTTCTTTGTTTGTAACGCTGTGTTTTTCTTTTGTAGTAATCTCTATTTTTACATTGTTTTTGGCTGCAAGAACAGCTGTTTCATCGGATAAATGACCGGGGTGGGCTAGTATATCTACCTTTGCTTCAACAGCGGCCAAGTTTGTCCCTTCAGGAACGACTTCTTCAATAGTTTCTCCATGCGCAACCACAACCTTAGCGCCAAGCTTTCTACACTCGTAAGAGGCTTCTCTAACGAGATTGGGGGGAACGTACGTAAGTTCTGCCCCCGGCAAAACCAATATACCGTAGCTTTCAGTTAAAATCTTTGCTAATTTTGCGATTCTGGGGATAACAAAGTCCATATTTGAGCGATCAACATGATCCGTAATAGCTATAGCCGTATACCCTCGTTTTCTAGCTCTATAAACAAGTTCAGACGGACTCAAAACCCCGTCTGAAAAAAACGTATGCGTATGCAAGTCTATCATCGTTTACTCTCCGTCAATATTATAACAAAGACTTCAGACGTCAGTCAATAAAGCTAAATCTATAAAATTTCATATATTTTTTACATTTTGCCTCGCAAAAAATATATTTTTAGAATAAGATTATCCACAAATTAGCATCCGCGGTTTGGCGCTATGATTATATGAGTTTATAATTAGGATTTTTTTGATAGAAATTCTTAGAGTATCTAACTATTATTTTACGTTTCCCTTACCTGCTGAAATTTAAATAGTTAACGCGACAGGCAAACGACGGTCTTTCAAGCCTATCGGCATTAAAATGATTAAAAATAATACAGACCTTCAGGAATTGAAAACGCTGAATTTATTATCTCAATATCATTATCATTAACAGCCGTAACGTCAAAGCGAACGTTATCTTTAATATCACGCAGTTTTATGTAGATTATCGCAGATTTTATGATTTTCTTTTGTTTACTGTGCGTAACTAATTCTTGAGGAGTTCCGCTAAAAGACGACTTTCTGTATTTCACTTCTATAAAAACTATCGTACCGTCTTGCTTTGCTATTATGTCTATTTCGCCAAAACGAGTTCTGAAGTTTGTATCAAGAATTTTGTATTTCAGTTTTTTAAGATATGCCGCAACTTCCTTTTCTTTTTCAAAGCCGATATCCCTTGCAGTTTTCATAGATTAGCCTCTCTTAAACGTCGGCAAACAACTAAACTATATATCCAACTTTCTCTAAGAAAGCATTTCTCTTATTGGAGCAAAAGTTACTCTATGTATAGGGCAAACCCCGTGTTTTTTTAAGGCTTCTATATGCTTTTTAGTGCCGTATCCTTTGTGTTTTTCAAACTCATAAACAGCGTACTGTTTTGCATATTCCAACATCAGCCTGTCTCTTGTAACTTTGGCAAGTATTGAAGCTGCGGCAACGCACGCGCTTCTTGCGTCGCCTTCTATAAGCGCTTCTTGATTGAGCTTAAGAGATGGAATTTTACGATTGCCGTCAACTAGGCATAATTCCGGTTTATGTTGCAATTTAGAAACAGCCTTAGACATTGCAAGGAATGTAGCATGGAGTATATTTATTTGATCAATAACTGTATTGTCAACTATTTCAACAGCGTAAGCTAAAGCTTTTTCTTTTATTATATCAAAAAGCTTTTCTCTTTTTTTCTCGGACAATCGTTTGGAATCGTTTAAGTCTGGAATTATTATGTCTTTAGGAAGGATTACCGCGGCGGCCGCTACCGGACCAGCTAAAGGTCCCCGTCCCGCCTCGTCAATGCCGGCAATAAATCGGAGTCCTTTATCATAAATTTTTTTATCAAACGAGAACGGATCCATTCGTTCTAACAAACTACTTTAGTTAGCCGCAGGAGTCTGCCGGACTATTTCTTTTTTAACAAATCTCTTTGAAGAATCTTCGCTAATTCTTGCAGCTTTACCTGAAAGATTTCTCAAATAGTAAAGCTTTGCCCTACGTACTTTTCCGTATCTGACAACCTCAACCTTGTCTATGCGAGGAGAATTTATAGGAAAAATTCTCTCTATGCCAACGCCAAAAGAAATTTTTCTTACCGTGAATGTTTCTGAAAGACCGCTTCCTTTCATGCGGATAACAACTCCTTCAAAAACCTGAATTCTCTCGTTTTCGCCTTCAACTACTTTAAAATATACTTTCACCTGATCGCCCGGCTTAAAAGATACGCCCAAGTCTCTCTTCTGCAACGATTGAACATGCTCTAATAATGACATTTTACTGCTCCTTTATAAACAAACGCGAAACGGCATTAACTTCGCATTCTAATATTTTCAATTTTATTTTTTCAGCAAATCTGGACGCCTTTCTTTCGTACGCTTGTAAGATTCTTTCTGCCGCCACTCTTCAATCTTGTTATGATCTCCCGACAAAAGAATATCGGGAACTTTATGCCCTTTGAAAACCGCAGGTCTTGTATAATGAGGGTAATCCAACAGCCCGTTATAAAAGGAGTCGTTAGTTACCGAAGATTCTTCTTTAACGACTCCCGGCAGCATTCTCGCCACGCTGTCAATTAAAACCATCGCGGGGATTTCCCCTCCGGTAAGAACATAATCTCCTATGGAAATCTCTTCGTCAACATAGTTCATAACGCGCTCGTCAACGCCTTCGTAATGACCGCACACAAGAACCAAATGTTTAAACCCCGCAAGATTTTTTACAATCTCGTTATTTAACGTCTTGCCTTGGGGCGACATATAAATTACACGCGGTTTGGAATAAGGTTTCTTATAATAACCGTTTTTTTTCTTAACGCCTACGCCTTTTATCGCGTCGTAAAGAGGCTCGGGCTTCATAACCATACCTGCGCCGCCGCCAAAGGGTTTGTCGTCAACTTTTTTACGTTTATCTTTAGAAAAAGATCTTATATCTACTAAGTTAATATCAAGAATTTTATTTTGCAACGCTTTTCCTATCAAGCTTTCCGTCAACGCTCCTTGGAGCATTGCCGGAAATATTGTAAGAATATCAATCCTCATATACGTAGCAACCATTGTACTCAAGAACATCGTCAGCCGATTTTACTTGACCATAAATGTCTTCATACTCTTTAGGCAAAACGACGAAAATTTTTTTTCTTGCGGAATTAACTTCATTTACCACGCTTTTTAACGCGGGTATCAAAACTTCCTCGTCGCAATACTTTACAACCCAAACGTCGTTGCCGCTTGTCAATATAACGTCTGAAAGGACTCCTACACGGTTTCCGCGTTGGTCAAATACTTCAAAACCCAATATATCGGAGACTTTCCATCTTAAATCGTTGTTTTTATGATTCATTCGCTCACTCTATCACTTCTACAGTCGCTCTTTTATCAAGTTTTGCGGAAGCGGAATTAACAATAACTCTTATTGCCTTAATTATTCTTCCTTCCTTGCCAATAATCTTTCCTCTGTCTCCATCGGCGACTTTTAATTCCAAAACCGTTGCTTTTTCTCCAGCAATTTCTTTGACTTCCACCTGGTCCGATTTGTCAACCAAAGCCTTCGCAATCAAAAGCACTAGTTCTTTCATAATAAGTCGTCCCTCCGTTATTTGATTTAAGAGTCGAACGTTATTTGTTGTCGGACGTTTGGCTCTTCTTTATCAACACAGCCAAAGTTTCAGAAGCTTTTGCGCCTATGCTTAACCAATAGTTAACTCTGTCCATGTTGACATTGAGCTTGTTGTCTACAGCTATAGGATCATACTGCCCTAAAATTTCAATAGGCTGTCCATCTCTTTTTGATTTCTGCTCAACTGCAACAACTCTATAATAAGGTCTTTTTGGTTTGCCTGTTCTTTGCAAACGTAGTCGCACTGCCATCTCTCTGTACCTCCATAGCGCTTACCGCAATAACTAACTCCAAGACTAAAAGACAGACTTGGAGATTAGATTATTGCAAATCAAGTTAATCTTTGTCAAACTAAAATCTCTATTTATAACACTCTTCTACGGCAACAGCCACGGCAACAGACGCTCCAACCATTGGATTGTTGCCCATACCTATAAGTCCCATCATCTCAACGTGCGCGGGAACTGAAGAAGATCCCGCGAACTGAGCGTCGCCGTGCATGCGTCCCATGGTGTCGGTCATACCGTAAGAAGCAGGACCTGCCGCCATATTGTCAGGATGCAAAGTTCTTCCGGTTCCACCGCCTGAGGCTACGGAGAAATACTTCTTTCCATTTTCAACAGACCACTTCTTGTACGTTCCAGCAACAGGGTGTTGGAAACGCGTAGGATTTGTGGAGTTTCCGGTTATAGAAACATCTACGCTTTCTTTTATCATAATTGCCACGCCTTCGCTTACATCGTCAGCTCCATAAACTCTTACTTTTGACTTGTCGCCGCTTGAAAAAAGCGTTTCTTTTGCAATGTTTAAATTTCCGGAACTATAATCGTACTCGGTTTCAACATGAGTGAAACCGTTGACGCGGCTTATAACGTAAGCCGCGTCTTTCCCCAAACCATTCAAAATTACTTTCAAAGGTGCTTTGCGCACTTTGTTTGCGGTTCTTGCAATGCCGATTGCGCCTTCAGCCGCGGCAAAACTTTCGTGTCCCGCCAAGAAACAGAAACATTTTGTCTGCTCTCTGAGAAGCATCGCCGCCAAATTTCCATGTCCGAGACCCACCAAACGTTGATCAGCAACAGACCCCGGTATACAAAAAGACTGCAAACCTACGCCTATGGCTTCGGCAGCTTCAGCGGCAGTTTTTACGACTTTCTTTAAAGCGATCGCCGCTCCAACTGTATAAGCCCAAACAGCGTTGTCAAAAGCTATAGGCTGAATGCTTTTAACTATTTTTTCTACATCTACGCCTTTATCAAGACACAGCTTCCGAGCTTCTTCCAAATCTTTAATTCCGTATTCTTTAAGAGCTGCTTCTATTTGTTTTATTCTTCTTTCGTAACTTTCAAACGCGATTGCCATAGCCATCTCCTTATTCTTTTCTCGGATCAATTTTCTTAACAGCTTCTTCAAATCGACCGTATGCGTTCACATTCTTATCAAACGCCTCTTTGTGAGATATTCCTTTCTTTATGGCGTCCATCATTTTACCGAGGTGAACAAACTTGTATCCAATAACTTCATTATTTGCGTCCAATCCTATTTCAAGAACGTAGCCTTCCGCCATTTCTAAATAGCGAACGCCCTTGTTGTTTGTGCTGTACATGGTGCCAACCTGCGAACGAAGGCCTTTTCCCAAATCTTCCATTCCCGCCCCTATCGGAAGACCGCCTTCGGAAAATGCCGTTTGGGTTCTTCCATATACTATCTGAAGGAAAAGCTCTCTCATTGCAGTGTTTATAGCGTCGCAAACCAAGTCGGAATTTAACGCCTCCAAAATAGTCTTACCGCTTAAAACTTCCGCCGCCATAGCGGCTGAGTGCGTCATACCGCTGCAGCCTATGGTTTCAATCAAGGCTTCTTCTATAACGCCTTTCTTAACATTTAACGTCAATTTGCAAGCGCCTTGCTGGGGAGCGCACCAACCTACTCCGTGCGTCAAACCGCTTATATCGGTAATTTGCGCGGCTTTTACCCATTTCCCTTCCTCAGGAATAGGAGCAGGACCGTGTTTGGCGCCCTTAGCTACGCACGTCATTTGCTGTACTTCGCGAGAACATTCGTAAGCGCACTTTTCTTTGTTGCAACTCATCTTTTATCTCCTTAGTTTATTTACACATACGAACAAAAAAGTCTCGTCTATAGACAAGACAACCTAAAGTCCCTCAAAATTTCAAAAAGAAAATAAGACGGGGTTGTTGTTTTGCTATAGAAATGAACGGAGGGGGAGAGATTCGAACTCTCGATACGGACGTTCATCCGTATACCGGTTTAGCAAACCAGCGCACTAGTCCAGCTATGCGACCCCTCCGCTCTTTAGCTTTATCTTTTTTGATTTTACTGCGTTCACAAAAACAACCGTTCAACAATTTACGATTGTACAAAAATTTCTCGTTCCTTGCAATGAGTATTCATTAGTTGATATAATTCCGCTTTTAGATTACAGCAAGCTATTTTAAGAGGATACGATGAATCTAATTGACGGTAAAAAAATATCAAACGACTTAAGATTAGAAATTAAAGAAAATGTCGAAAAAATCAAACAAGAAACAGGAAAAACTCCCGGGCTTGCAACAATTTTAGTAGGTCAAAATCCGGCAAGCCAAGTATATATAAAATCAAAAATTAAGGCTTGCCAAGACGCGGGCATTCAATCTTTCCATCGCAATCTTGATGCGAATTCTTCAAAAGAAGATATTATCGCCTTAATAAATGAATTAAACAAAACCTCCGAAGTTGACGGAATTTTACTTCAGCTGCCTCTTCCAAACAATGAGCATGCACAAGATTGCGTAAATGCAATAAGCCCTTTAAAAGACGTGGACGGTCTTCACCCTTTTAACGCCGGTCTTTTGAATTTGTCAAAAAGTTGGGACGAAATTATCAAAAAAAATATTTTGGTTTCTTGCACTTCGCTTGGAGTTATATCCCTTCTTAATAAATCAAACATATCAATTGAAGGAAAAACGGCAGTTGTTATTGGAAGATCTAACTTAGTTGGAAAACCTCTTTCAATGTTGCTGCTTGCAAATAATGCTACGGTAATAATGGCTCATTCCAAAACAAAAAACTTAAAAAAATTGTGCAAAAACGCCGACATTGTCGTCGTAGCGACTGGCGAGCCTAAATTTTTAAATACGGATTTTATAAAAGACGGAGCGGTTGTAATTGACGTAGGAATAAACAGAACCGACGAAGGACTTTGCGGCGATATTGATTTTGAGTCGGTTAAAAATACCGATATAACTATAACGCCGGTGCCTGGCGGCGTAGGTCCAATGACGATAACAATGTTGCTTGAAAACACCCTCAAAGCATTTAAAAACAGAGTTTGACTGCCTTTTAAGACGCTCTTTAAGAATCCGAGCTAGATGTTTATAAAATAATTAAAGAATATTACTCTTTCTGAGATAAAATGAATTTCAATTTTTTGATAGCCTTTCTTTTGCCCATCTTGGCGGGGCTAATGTATTTTGCTATGGCTGCGGAAGTAAGGCGCACAGGCAAGTTTCGTTCAATTATGTTTGGCGATATAGGGTTTAAAAAAATTGAAACGGCTTTTATTTTATTTGGAATTTATTTTATAACAAGACCTCTCCAAAATATTTTAGGTCCGAACCCGATGCCTTTGATCGTAAATTGTCTCCGACAATTTTTTTTGATGGCTGTAATAGCCCCTTCTATCCTTGTCGCTATTTTCCACTGGGTGCCAACGCCAAGCGGCGCTCCCCACTCGTCAAAATTTGCCGCTTACACGGTAGGAGCGTTGATGGGAATTATTTTTATTTTATTAAACACTTTGGCGGTAACGGGTTCTAAGGTTTTGTCAACATGGGGTTTTATAACGCTCTACGATCCCGTATGGTTTCAGTCGGCAAACCCGCCGATACAACTTATATTGATACATTTGATATGCCAGCTTGTTTCTCCCGTAGGATTCTTGCTTCTCGCAGCGGCATATGTAAGACATAGACGGCATAGTTATCAGCTTGCGAATATTTATAACTTAATACCGACGAAATGGATATACCTTGAAGCAAGTCTTCTTATTTTCGCAGGCTCGTTTATCATCGCTGGATTGACCACGCTTTTTGGCGCTTACTATATGTACGTATGGGTTATCTATTTTATGGGAGCGCTTGTGTCGGGGTTTTTTGAAATGAAGAGTATAAAACTTCCGCCGCGCGACACTCCAAAAGACTTGAAATAAGATCTATTTTTTATTAAAATACTATTTTACCATTTCCGCTTCCGCACTTAGCGCGCGGAAATAAAAACAAGGGATTAATTTCCCCAAAAGGAGCCAAGAATGGCTTGTGGATGCAAGACGAAAAAAGCTGCGCCTAAGAAAAAGATAGTAAAGAAAAATGTTACAAAGAAAAAAATTGTGGCCAAGAAAAAGAAAAAATAAGATCGCTTGACTAAAAGACCACTCGGCTTCGTTAAACGAAGCCGAGTAGTCTTTTAAAAACAAAAACTATAAAAAATATCAGCCCGCCTAATATAACGCGTTTCCACTGCCCGTCAATAAACATTTCGCCGTTTGAGTCTGGATAAGCAAATCCCGCCATGCCAATCTCTTCGCCTGAGCTTATCGGTTTTAGGATTTTGAAAACATAGCGGCTAGGTATGTTATTTTGACGTTTTTTAGCAATTCTATTTTCTATAAAACCGCAATTTGTCGCCGGCGTTATAATTTTTATCAAGTTAGTTCTATCTAAATTTTATCTTTTTTTCCCGGGAAACCTTATTATTTGTTACTTGTTTTTTATTACGTCAAAACCCACGTACTTGCGAAGAACTTCAGGGATTACGACAGAACCGTCTTCCTGTTGATAATATTCAAGTATCGCGGCAAAAGTTCTGCCTACGGCGACGCCCGAGCCGTTTAATGTGTGAAGAAGCTCCTTTTTTTTATCTTTATATTTCACTTTTATGTTCATTCTTCTTGCTTGAAAATCTTTAAAGTTTGAACATGAAGAAATTTCTCTGTATACTCCGTCGCCTGCGAGCCAGACTTCCAAGTCGTAAGTTTTTGATGACGAGAAACCAGTATCGCCTGTTGACAACAACACAACTCTATAAGGAAGACCCAACAACTCCAAAACATTTCCCGCATCTAAAACAAGCGACTCAAGTTCCATGTCGGAATTTTCCGGTTTTACGAATTTTACAAGCTCTACTTTATTAAACTGGTGGTTTCTTATAAGCCCTTTTGTGTCTTTACCGTAGGCGCCAGCTTCTCTTCTAAAACATGCGGAATAAGAAACAAGTTTTTGCGGAAGGTTATCCTCGTCCAAAATTTCGCCTCTGTAAATATTCGTGACCGGGATTTCCGCCGTTGATATTAAATATAAATCGTCGGTTGCGCATTTAAATGCTTCTTCGGCAAATTTAGGCAATTGCCCGGTGCCAAACATTGACGCCCCGTTTACAAGGTAGGGCGTTATTACTTCATTATAACCTTTCGCTTTGTGCGCGTCTAAAAAAAAAGAAATTATAGCTCTTTCCAAAGCACAGCCTTCATTTTTCAACACGACAAATCTTGAACCTGAAATTTTGGAAGCTGTTGCAAAATCAAGAATTCCCAGCTTTTCGCCTATTTCCCAATGGTATTTTGATTTGAAAGAAGTTCTTTTAGGTTCGCCGATATATCTTATAATTTTGTTGTCTTTTTCGTCTTTTCCCACAGGCACGCTTGCGTCATGAATATTTGGGAGACCCGATAGAAAGTCTCCTATACGGCTTTCCAAAGACAAAAGTCGTTTTTCACGCTCTTGAATTAAATCTCTTGTTTCGTTCATTTCTTCAAAAACTTCAGGAGAAGGCTCTTTTCCTCCTTTTTTAAGCTTGCCGACTTCTTCGGAAACTTTATTTCTTTTTAATCTTAAATTTTCAATCTCGCTTATGACGAGCTTTCTTTCGTCGTCCCACTTTAAAAGCTGCGTAAAATCTATTTCTTTGTTCCTATTTAACATAGCTTGTTTTACGGCTTTGGGATTTTCCCTAATAACTTTGATGTCCAACATTCTTTTTCTCCATATATCTTAATTCGCGTACCGTAATTCAACGGAATCTTTTATGCCTATTGCCGCCTCTATATCATTTATGAAATTATCCGAACATTCCGCAAGATACATTGAAAAGTTTCCGTGTCAAGCATCTTCCAAGTCAATATAAACTTTTGCTTTGCCTTTATTAGCGCTAAAAATTTTCTTTAACTCTTCGCCTAAAACATCGTCGTACCTTGCGGTTGAAAGCTTTACGTGAACTTCGCCGGAATTAGGCGGAATTTTCTTTTTTGCTTCGTCTATAGTCATAATGTCTTCAACTATTATTTCAAGCTGGCCTTGAGTTCCCATAATACCGCCTTTTACTACAACAACATTGTTTTGCGTTAAGTAGGTTTCAAATCTTTCAAAAGTTTTAGGGAACAAAACCGCATCCACGCTGCCGTATAAATCTTCTATTTTAATTCTCGCATACGGCTCTTTTTTAGCTTTTGAGATAAGCTTTTTTATTGAAACTATCATGCCTGCGATGCGCACAATCCGGGCCGTTTTAAAATCAACATTTTCTTTGGGCTCTGGAAGTTTGTCCAATCTGTAATTGGAGTAGGCTGTTATCTCTCTTTTTCTTGGAGCGAGAGGATGCCCTGAAAGATAAAAACCCAAAACTTCCTTTTCGTATTTCAACGATTCAAAACTATCTAAAGGTTTCGCTTTTTGCAATGACGACGCGCCAGCCATAGTTTCGGCGCTATCAAATAAAAAACCCTGAGCCGATTCTTTGTCTTGTTTTATCTTTACGGCTCTATCGACCGACGAATCTATGCTTTGCAGCAAACTTGCTCTTGTTTCAAGTTTTTCGCCGCCGAAAGAATCAAATACTCCGGCTTTTGCAAGACATTCAAAAGCTTTTTTGTTGGTTGATTTTAAATCTATTCTCTGTAAAAAGTCGCCCCAATCTTTAAACTCGGTTTCCTTGCCGTCAACCGATCTTGCCTGCTCTATAGACTGCGTTAGACCTTCTCCGACGTTTTTAATAGCAAGAAGTCCAAAGCGTATATCCGGACCTTCTATTTTAAATTTGCCGTTGGAACGTTGAATATCAGGCGGCAGCGCTTTAATGCCAAACGATACGGCATCGTCCCAATACATTACAAGTTTACTTTCTTCATTATCTTTTACAGCCGAACGACCGATTTCGCTGTTAAGCAAGGACGTTAAGTATTCCAGCGGATAATTTGCTTTTAAATACGCAGTTCTGTAAGACACCACGCCGTAAGCCGCAGAATGGGACTTGTTAAATCCGTATCCTGCAAAAGCTACTATGTTGTTAAAGATTTTTTCAGAAGCTTTTTTGTCTATGCCCTTTTCTTTGGCGCCGTTTATAAATTTTTCTCTTTGTTTCTCAATAACTTCAGGAATTTTCTTGCTCATCGCTTTGCGAAGGCTGTCCGCTTCGCCGGGCGTAAAACCAGCCGTAGCAACGGACATCTTCATAACTTGTTCCTGATACAAAATAACGCCGTAAGTATTTTTTAATATAGGCTCTTGCAAAGAGTGGTCGTAAATAATTGGCGTTTTGCCGTGTTTTCTGTTTACAAAATCGTCCAACATTCCCGACCCCATAGGACCTGGCCTGTACAAAGCTATCAAAGCCACAACATCATCAATGTTGCTCGGTTTTAGTTTTTTTAGCAATTCTCTCATGCCTTTGCTTTCAAGCTGAAACACGCCCATAGTTCTTGCTTCGGCAAGAAGCCGATAAGATTTCTCATCGTCTAAGGGTGCGTTGTCTAAGTCAAACTCGGGGTTTTTCTTGCGGATAAATTTTACGCATTCGTCAATGACGGTAAGCGTCCTAAGACCTAAAAAGTCAACTTTTAAAAGACCAAGCTGAGGCAACACTACGCCGTCGTACTGCGTAGTAATAATATTTTTTGAACCTTTTGAAAGGGGCGAATAGTTGGTTATTTCTTCATTGGCTATAACCATGCCGGCGGCATGCACGCCCGTATGTCTCTTAAGTCCTTCCAGTTTTTGCGATGCCGCTATAAGCTTTGCAATGCGCTCGTCGGCTTTTACAAGTTTTGTTAAATCTAGAGAAGATTCCAAAGCTTCGGCAATGCTTGCGTTTAGCGGAATAAGTTTGGCTATATTGTTCGACTCTGTTGGCGTAAAGCCCATGACTCTTGCCACGTCTTTTATAACAAGTCTGGATTGCATTGACCCAAACGTTATAATCTGCGCGCATTTTTCTTCGCCGTATTTATGGCGAACATATTCTATAACTTGTTCTCTACCCGAATCTGCAAAATCTATATCCAAATCAGGCATTGAGCGTCTATCGGGATTTAGAAACCTTTCAAACAACAAATCATATTTTAAAGGACAAATATCAGTAATCCCCAAAGTGTAAGCGACCATAGAGCCTGCGCCTGAACCTCTACCCGGACCTACGGGAATACCGTTGTCTTTTGCATATTTTACGAAGTCCGAAACTATTAAAAAGTAAGAGGCAAAACCCATTCTGTTAATAACGGAAAGCTCGTGCTTTAATCTGTTTTCCTGTTCGGATTCAACGTTTCCATATCTTTTTATTAGACCTTGCCTACATAAAGTTTTAAGATACTCCGCGTCAGATTTATATTCCTGCGGAACGGGAAACCGCGGTAAAAGCAGTTTATCCGTATTTATTTCAATATTGCATTTTTCGGCGATTTCCAAAGTAGCCTTTAAAGCTTGCGGAACATAGTTAAACGTCTTTGCCATATCTTCAGCGCTGCGGTAATAAAACAAGTCTGAATCAAATTTCAATCTTTTGGGATCGCTTAAGATTTTCCCAGTGCCGACGCAAAGCAAAATGTCATGTATTTGAGCGTCTTCTTTTTTTAAAAAATGGCAGTCGTTGGTAGCGACCAGCGGAATGCCTGTTTTTTGGGAAAGCTCAATAAGTCCGGGAATCACTTTTTTCTGTTTTTCAAGTCCGTTATCCATAATTTCCAAATAGAAATTATCAAGCCCAAAAATATCGCGGTACTCTATTGCTATTTTTTCCGCTTTTTCAAAATTCCCTTTAAGCAAATAAGAAGCGACTTCGCCCGCCAAACAACCCGACATAGCGACGATTCCATTACTGTACTTTCTTAAAACTTCTTTATCTACGCGAGGCTTATAATAAAAACCTTCGGTAAACCCAACGCTTACTATGCGCATAAGATTTTGATAACCTTCAAAATTTTTGGCAAGGAGCGTTAAGTGGTTGTAATTTCCGCCGTCTTCAGCATTTTTGTCTATATTTTTATCAAAACGGGATTTTGGAGCTACGTACGCCTCGCAGCCAAGTATAGGCTTGACGCCGACCCGTTTGGCGGCCCAATAAAATTCCATCGCTCCGTACATATTGCCATGGTCGGTAATAGCAAGAGCCGGCATTTTATATTCTTTGGCAATTAAATTAAAAAGTTCGCCGGGATTACCGTTGTCGTCAGTCAGTCTACATGCGCCGTCAAGAAGAGAATACTCGGTATGATTGTGCAAATGCACAAATTCTGTAGTCATAAGAACACCTATTTTTTGGGGATTTTGCAACTAAGATATTATATCATTTTGTATTCTTATTAACATTGGGAAACTTCGCTACAACAATAACTTGTTGGCGGGCGTTGTTGTACTTATTTGCGAAGTTGGTCATTGACTGAGCGCCGTAAATCGCCCAAGTTGCCAAGCTGAGATAGCTGGTTTGAGCTATCGGTATCGGCTTTACGTCTTAAAAACTGCTCGTAGTTGTCTAATTGGTCGTTAGTTAACGGCATTATTCTGTTTAGCAACCATCTATATTGGAAAAAACGACGGTTCTTCCCGCCGCAGCGCCTCTAAAACCGCTGTATCGGTATCCTGACATATTGGCAATTCCAAAAATTGCGTCGCTCCAATAATTCCCATGACGCTCTTATCCCACATCTTGCCGCTTTCAGGACATTGAGGGCGCGTCGCTCCAATAACTCCTCATGACATTCGTAGTCTGCGCTACCGCAATTGGCGAAAACGTCATTGTAAACCCTAACGTCATTGCAACTATTTTCTTTCTCACATGTCCCCCCCCCCCCTTAATTTGTCTTTAATCAAGAGACGGGCGCAGGGCGGGACTTGAGCGTCTAAGCCAGTATTCGTATGAAGTGTCCGACGCTGAAAATACTATGAAGAAGAACCCTGTCCATGACCGCGCGGCGCATGCTGATAACGCTTTCCGCGACCCGAATAAAATCTATAATAAAAAACTAACCCTATCAAAAATTTAAGCACTTTTTAACCGTTTACCCAGCACAAAAGAATTTGCGCCACCAAAAAATTATTATCTCTGCCATTTTTCCCCCTATGCGGTGTCCTCAAAACTAACAAGCATGCGGGCCAGCCTCATTCCCGTCGTCAAATAAGTTCATCTCGCCTCGCGGCGGAACGTTATTTGCCCAGTCAAGTTTGACTTGATAAACCGCTTGCATCGCAACAAGCGCTACAGCCCCGACTAAAATCAAATCGCGTTTAAACATTTCTGGCGGCGTAAAAATGTGAAAAGTTTCGCAAAACTTTAAAAAAACGAACGGAATGAAAATGCAAAAGAACTCGCTCCGACCCTCCTGCCCTCAACCTCAGCGGTGGCAACTGAACCGAAACTTAAAAAACTACTAAATATCACATCCAAAACCGCGAACCAAATAAAGTCTATGCCGAAGAGGTCTTTAAGGCGTAGCGTTTCGCTCTAACCGCCTCGCCTCGCGCGATATAGGTCGTCAATCGTCGACCTAAGTATCACCACAGTCACCGCCCCATAATATATGGCGGCCAATACAACCTTGCATACCTGCAGCGCGCTCGCCGACGCAAAAAACTCGCGTACCGTCAGCGCCTTCGGCTCATTCGGCTTCGCGGCAGAGGCAACCGAACTAAAGGGACTAAATCCCAAACTTAAAAAAACTACTAAACATAACGCGATAACTCTTTTCATTTTATATCCTTTCCCCCGCCCCCGCCGCATTTCTATGGCGCGCCAGTGGCGAGGTATTCCGTCGGAGGAAAGGAAAGCGTAAAACCCCCGACGAGGTCTTTAAGAATTGGAACCTAACTAGCCCACCTGCGTCCAGCTCGTCGTCTTCGTCAATCGCCATTTTCATTTGGTAAACCATTGACGTAATCGCAAATCGCAAACACATCGACCCGAATAAAATCTACGCCGACGAGGTATTTAAACGTTAAGACGCTTACGCAAAAAACGTATAATACGCAAAATACCCGCCTGTATACAACCAAGCCGCCGCAAACAATATCGCCGCTATCATGTCTACCTCATAAGGGACTTAGTCCCAATTATCTTTATTTATGCGGACTTTGTCCGCGAGAGCAAAGCTCTCGTCAAGCCTTTTCTGGCTTTATATCACAAACTACTATCACAAACTACTTTAACTATCGTGAACATCGCTCAGCTGTAAACCATGCGCAAGGTTGTGCTAAAAACTTCGAAACACCCGGTTTCAGTTATCTAAAACCTAAGCAGCCACAATCCCGTCGCAAAAACTATAACAAATAGCCCCCTTTTAATCCCCCGAAATTTCGTAAAATTTGGCGCGTTTGTTCAAGCAATACTGCCTGACAAACAAACACCCTTTAAGCTTGTACAGCTATGTTGATACCCCTGCAGCGCTTCGCTATTAAAGCCGTTAAGCGTCGGCGCGACGATTTCAGTTACCGACGGAATACGTTTGCCGTTAAGAAAATATTCGCGCGTTTCTTTTTTAAACTCAAACTTTACTGCCATTTAATCGCTCCCTTTTTTTAACTTCTAGCGCTTAGAACGGA
Source organism: Candidatus Endomicrobiellum porotermitis (assembly GCA_031289055.1). Lineage (GTDB taxonomy): Bacteria > Elusimicrobiota > Endomicrobiia > Endomicrobiales > Endomicrobiaceae > Endomicrobiellum > Endomicrobiellum porotermitis. The sequence continues at coordinate 1,750 of JAITQE010000007.1, read as the reverse complement.
ATATCCTTGTCTGTCGTCGGGTTGCTTGTAATATCAAATTCTGTTTAGACGAAACTTTACATTTGACATTTTACTAAAATCTCAGGGGGGGGCAACCCTAACTAACTAATCTTTGCCATTTTAGTCTCTTTACTTTAAGACCTTTTTATCTTTAATATTTATTCTAGTTGCTTTTTTGTTTTTTTATTAGCTTTTACCTCTCTTGGGCTAGCTGCTCGCGGTTTCCCATCGCGTTTAAATAATCTTCTTGTCGGTCGTTGTTGTACTTATTTGCCGAATCTGTTAAAGGCAGAGCTTACCACCTCTCTTGTAGCTGCTCTTATTACTAATATTATCAAGCCGTTCATGGCGAGGGAAAGGACCGCGCCCACGTTCACGAGGATCCCTCTACAGCCATTAATAGTCTCTCGCCGCCATGGGCTGGGGGTGGGACTTCTTCGTCACGCGGCGACGGGTGCAGCTCTATGCGGTGCCGGTCTATAATACGATTCAAAAAGTCACGTATGTGGGGCAAATCTGCGGCATACGGCGACCGAGTCGACAGCGCTATCGCGCCTATGTAGACGTGTTCCGCGTTCCCGTTTTTTATATGCTCCCAATTTGCTGGATTTGCAAAATATCGCGTCGCTTGCTCAATAAAATCCCTGCGGTTTTGATCGTTTTGCACGATAAAATGCCCGCCTTGGCGAGGCGCTCGGTCGTAATCGTACAACTCTCTGGCTGTTAACCCCGCTTCGCCAGCAAAACGTGCTTGTAGTTGCTGGTCTTCGTCTGCGGGTTCAGCGCCTCTTACTGCCGCCACTGGGTCAGGCAGTCTGGCGTCTGCCGCTGGCGGTCTTGCTGGCGGCGGAGCATCCGCGGCCGGATTTTCTTCTAGCGCTTGTCTGGCCAAATGCTGCATACAAAGACCCATGTTGCCTTGTTGAAGATCGGGGGAAAGGTGGTCGAACAGAATGTCGCCTAATCTATTTAGAGCGTCCAAAGCGAATAGCTTCTTGCGCTTCGGACGTGTCTAAAATTTCTTGCAGCGAACGGTCAAAATCGCCAACGTCAGGATACGCTTCGAGAATATAACGTCCTATTGCGCCGCCTATCGCTTGCGTCCGCGCCGCCGTTGGCGGCGGGTGTCCGTCTTCTGCCGCTGGCAGAGCGCCGCCTGCCCTTCCTGCCGCTACTGGCGGATTAAAATCTGCCAGCGGTTGAGCTTGCGCTGGACTTATGGAAAAAGGAATTGACGACACCATAACTGCTAACGCTAACAACATACGCATACTTCTTTTCATAAACGCTCCTTTTCACAAAGCTGCGCTTTCAATTCAGAGAAAAACGGAGTTAAGTAAGTATGACATTCCTTCTCAAAATTGCGCGCTATTTCTTTCTTGTTGTCAAAACGCTATCGCTAACAAACTTACTTCGTCTCTATCATACTTCTCGTTGATAATTTCAATTTTTATTTCATTCCTATTTTTTAATCAATATCTATGTTTACAATCCCAGTTCCAACGCGAACCAGCGTAGGCAACGCTCTTTCTCTTAATCATTTTCGTCTTTCGTCTGCGAGCTTGGGTCATACTTTTTGCGGTACTTCTTACTCTTCGTGTGCGTCTAGCTGTTGGTCTGTTAATGGCATATTTTAATCCTTTATGCTGCCGCTGGGAATTTTCTGTCAAGAAGCTCTTGCAACCCTCTGCGCTCCAACCTTTCGTTCTCGGTGGCGTAATCATCGACGTAACCAATATGGGAAAACAAG
>JAITQE010000022.1 GCA_031289055.1 Candidatus Endomicrobiellum porotermitis | reverse complement strand
GGGGTAAATTTTAATCAAAAAAAATTTTAAATTTAAAAAAATTTTAAAATTAAAACACACCCCCCCCCCCCCCCCCCCAAAAAAAATAACTATAATATAAAAAGACGCGCGAAGATTTCGCATATTTCTTGTTTTGCGGGTTTCCTTCTTTTGCTTCCAAAGCCGCGTTGCTAGAACCGACAAATTCGGGAAACTTTTCTCAAAAAGTTTATATTCTGGGGAGCGGCGTCGCAATTTAGCAACCGCGCTTTCTACTATATGCGAAGTTTAGCAAAGAAATGGGGGACGTTAAAATGTTGAAGAAATTAACGAGCGTGTTGTTAGCGTTGCTGGTTTCGCCCATGGAATCGGCTTTTGCCGAGGGGGGCTTGGGATAGAGTTAAAAGAAAAACGTCTGAGACAAAACAATGGATATTAGAAAACAAATGGAAGTGCATTCTTGGAATTGCATGCGTTGGCGGCTGCATATACGCCGGCATGAAGCATGCAGATAGACATGAAGAGGCTGTTTATCCTTGGAATCTCGCTGTGAGGAATGCTCGCGCGGAGGTTGATAATCTGGAGAACATATTGAGAGATCTCAAAAAGCCAGGAGATGCCCAAGTTAATGAGCCTGTTTGGATAGAGACTTTAGCTCAGTGGCGGCTAGCCAATAATCAACTAGCACTAGCTGAGGGGTATGGCAGAGGTTGAGGACAGGGATACGCCAGAGGATAAACCCAGTCAATGAAAGTTTGAGCTTGTACGCAGGGCATTGACGGCAACAGAAAGCTGTGGGAATATTGCGAAGGTTACCGCTGGAAAAAAGCAGAGTTAGACCTTAAGCGGAGGAGTGAAGAAAACAATAAGATTAATTTTTGCTTGCCACTGTGTTTAAATTAGCAAAAGAGGCTTATAAATTGTTTGAAAGGCCGCGCTGCGAGCAAAAAAGGCAGATTTTAAATTTCGTTTTAGCCTCTAATTGCAATTATAATGAAATTTATTAAAAACAAAAGAGCCGCGCCTGACAATATTGGGCGAACTTCTTTTATTTTACCCTGAGCAAGCTTTATAATGCAGTGAAATATAAATCCCGCGGCAATGCCGTAGCTTATATTAAACGCAAAAGCCATAATGCTTATTGTTAAAAACGCCGGGATAGATTCTTCAAGATTGCTCCAATTAATCTTCATAACCGAAGACATCATTAGAACGCCTACTATAATCAAAGCGGGAGCCGTAGCTTCAGGAGGAACAACGCTAAAAAGCGAAGCAAACGGAAGACAAAGCAAAAACAATATAGCGACTACAAGCGACGTTAAACCAGTTCTGCCTCCAGCCGATATGCCTGCGGCGCTCTCAACATAGGTTGTAACGCTGCTAGTGCCAAAAAGACCGCTAACCGCTGCCGCAATACCGTCTGAAAATAAAGCTTTTTCAAATTTTGAACTTATGCCTTTTTTATTTGCAAGACTTTTTTCTTCTTCGGTGTCAAAAATTCCGCTTACTCTGCCTGTTCCGATGAATGTTCCTATGGCGTCAAAAGTTACAGATAACAGCAAAGCAAGCGTCGCGACAACTGTAAGAATTATCTTGTTCCAGTCGGAAAACAAAGAACCTACGCCTTCTGCGCTAAAAGCGGCAAAAGCAACGTCTTTTAACGATCTCAAAGAATGAAAATCAAAAAGTTTAACGTTTGAGAGGTCGACTATTCCCATAGGAACGCCTATTAAAATAGTCGCAACTATTCCTATAAAAATTGAACCTTTTACTTTTTTTATAACAAGCAAAGACATTATTATAAGACCCGCAAGACCTAAGAGAGCATGAGGATTGTTGAAAGACGCTAAGGAAGGAACGATAGCGCTATTTGCAATAATACCGCCGTTGTCCAACAAACAGTAATTGCCCGACTCAGACAAAAATTTAAAGAAAGAAGCGTTTTTAAAACCTATATACGCTATAAACAAACCTATACCGCCGCTAATAGAATCCTTAAGGAAACCGGGGATTGCCTTAACTATCATTTTTCTAAGCTCTGTTACGGTAATCAATATTATAAATAAACCGCAAATAGTTACAATAAAAAGAGCTTCCTGCCATGAAAATCCCATTTGTTTACATATAACGAACGTAAAAAAAGCGTTTGCGCCCATTCCCGGAGCAAGAGCAAAAGGGGCATTTGCAAACAAAGCCATAAATATTGTTCCAAAAGCCGAAGCTAAGATTGTGGCGGCGAAAATACCAAACCACGGCATTCCCGGGTTAAGCGACAAAATAGCAGGATTTACAAATATTATGTACGCCATTGTAAAAAATGTCGTTATACCGGCTATTATTTCAGTATAGAGCGTAGTCTTGTTTTCTTTGAGTTTAAAAAAATCATTCATTTAATTTCGCTCCGAGCTATTTTATTAAAAAACAGAATTTACTACAAAAACAATTGTAAAGCGTTAAAAAACTATATAGCCAAAGCGCTTTTTACGCAGAGGCGATATAGTTAATTATTTATTAAATATTTTTATTATTTCAGACAAAGCTTCTTCTGGACTTAAAAATTTTGCGGCGTCTTTACCATCTCTTCTTGCTTTCAGTTCAACAAAGCCTTTTTCAAGATTTTTTTCGCCTATGGTTATTCTGTAAGGAATACCTATCAAGTCGGCATCTTTAAATTTGATACCGGCTCTTTCATCTCTGTCATCAATCAAAACATCCACGCCTTTTGACGTTAACTCTTTATACATATTATCGGTTGTCTCTTTAATTTTCGCATCGGCGTAATTTACAGGTATTACCACGACGTTGAAAGGAGCTATATTGTCAGGCCATATTATGCCATTGTCGTCGTGAGATTGTTCTATAGTAGCGGCAAGAATTCTTGTAACGCCTATGCCGTAACAACCCATTACTATAAGACTTTCTTTACCGTTTTTATCAAGATACGTAGCGTTCATCAATTTTGAATATTTATCCCCTAATTTAAAAACATGCCCGACTTCAATGCCTCTTGAAAATTTCAAACTTTCTTTTTTGCATCTCGGACAGATATCGCCATACGCAACTTTTCTTATATCGGCGACAATATCCGCATTGTAATCTCTATTATAATTTACATTTTTTAAATGATAGTCTTTTTTATTTGCTCCGGTAACTGCGTTTGAAATCTCAACTGCAGATAAATCTGCAATAATTTTGACACCTTTAAGTCCTGCAGGACCAGCAAAGCCCAAAGGAGCATTGCTTACGGAAGCGACAGCCTGCTCATCTGCGAGAACAACCTCATTTGCGCCAAGCAATGACTGAAGTTTTGTCTCATTTATTTCATGGTCGCCTCTTACTAAAACGACTACAGGGTTGTCATCGGCTTTGTATATCATTGTCTTTATAAATTTTTCAGGCGCCGCATTTAAAAATTTTGCAACGTCTTCAACGGCTCCGACGTTAGGAGTTAAGACTTCTTCCAAAGCCAAACGTTCTTCTTTGGTCCGAGCTATAGGCAAGCATTCCGCTTTCTCGCTGTTTGCGCCGTACCCGCAATCGCACCAAGCGATCTCTTCTTCGCCATTATCGGCCAAAATCATAAATTCATGGGAAAAAGAACCGCCTATAGCGCCGGAAGCAGCCTCTACAGCGCGGAACTTAAAACCGCATCTTTTGCAGACGTTTGTATACGCGTCAAACATAACCTTGTAATATTTTTCCAAATCAGCTTCATCCGTATGAAAAGAATACGCGTCTTTCATCAAAAATTCTCTTGAACGCATAACGCCAAAACGAGGACGTATTTCATCTCTAAACTTTGCGCCAAACTGATACAACATCAAAGGAAGCTGCTTGTAAGACCCGATTTCTTTTCTTACTAAATCCGTTGCAGCTTCTTCCGCCGTAGGGGCCAAACAAAATTCAGCGTCTTTCCTATCTTTAAGTCTAAAGAGTTCTTTACCGTAAACATTCCACCTGTCTGTTTCAACCCATAAGTCTTTTGGGAAAATCAAAGGAAGAGTTATTTCCTGTCCGCCTGCCGCGTTCATTTCTTCCCTTATTATATTTTCAACCTTTCTTAAAACTTTTAAACCTAAAGGCAAAAATTCGTAAAGACCTGAAGCAAGTTTGCGCGTCATTCCCGCTCTCATCATCAGTTTTGCCGATATTATATCCGCGCACGAAGGAGCTTCTCTTAAAGTCGGGATTAACATCTTTGTAAAAAACATAAATACCTCTGCCTATTATTCTCGTTACACCTATAAAATAGTTATGCTAAACTTGTCATCGTCTTTCCGGCGAAAGACGGAATCTCTATACCCTCTGAGATTGCGGGTCAAGCCCGCAATGACGAATACTGAGGCGCAGATGCTCTGCTCTACGCTTATACTTTAATCTTTCTTGTAGCTTTGTTCAACGATACCTTTTACAACTTTATCTGTAACGCCGATACTTCCGCCTAAATCTAGCCATTTTGGATTAAAACTATTTACAAGTTCATTCTTCCAACATCGTTTCCAATTCTTTAACCGCTTCTCACGCTCAATTGCAACAACTATACTATTGCTAATCTCGTAGTAAACTAACTTGTTACAGTTATATTTTTCCGTAAAACCAATATTGGTTTTTGCTTTATGTTCAGCTACTCGCCGCATAAGGTTGCTCGTTATGCCAATATACAATACTTTATTGTTTTTGTTTGTCATAAAATAAACATACGCTTCTTTGTTCACTGTTTATCCTAATGCTAGATATTTAAGATTGCGGGTCAAGCCCGCAATGACGAACACTCTTCTTTGTTCGCTGTTTATCCTAATGCTAGATATTTAAGATTGCGGGCCAAACCCGCAATGACGGATACTCTCAATATTGCCACGTTAAACTATCTTGAAATCTTCAATATTTTAAATTTCGTCTTGCCTGCCGGCAAGTCCACTTCTACAGTTTCTCCCGACTTATGTCCAAGAAGCCCCTGCACAAGAGGAGACTGCACCGATATTTTACTCGCCCCAGGATCCGCTTCTTCCAAATCTACAACGGCGTATTCATAATCATCGCCGTTTTCGTCTTGAATTGTAAGATTAACGCCTATAAACACTTTATCGGCTTCTATATGCTGATCTTCAATAATTTTTGCTCTCGCTATTTTTGAATCCAATTCCATCATTCTGCGCATGAGATTTGTAAGCGTTTCTTTAGCGGCATGATACTCCGCGTTTTCCCTTAAATCGCCGTGTTCTCTAGCTCTCGCTATTTCGTCTTGAATTAAAGGTTTTCTTTTTTGCAACTCTTCCAATTCTTTAATAAGTTTTTCTCTGCCGTATCTCGTCAAATAAATCTCTGCCATTTTTTAGTCCTCCGAATTGTTGCTCAGGCGATCTTTTATCATTGAAACAAGCTTTGGAACCCAGTTACCCGGTTTTACTTTTCCGATAATCTCGCCATTTTTGAACAATATTCCGGCGTCTTTGCCGCCAGCTATTCCAAAATCCGCGTCTTTTGCCTCTCCGGGGCCATTGACGACGCAACCCATCATCGCGATCTTTATAGGTTTAGAAAGTTTTCTTAAATCTTTTATTGTTGCCGCTCTCTTTTCCATATCTGAAACTATTTTTATCAAATCAACTTGAGTCCTTGAACAAGTGGGACACGAAATTATTTCTATTCCAGAACTCCTAAGTTCTAAAGATTGCAGAAGCGAATACGCAACTTTTACCTCTTCAACAGGATCGGCGGTTAAAGATACTCTCACCGTGTCGCCTATCCTATCGTAAAGCATAATACCAAGACCTGCCGAAGACTTTATAGCGCCGTTAAAAATTGAGCCAGATTCCGTTATACCTAAATGCAACGGATAATTTCTCTTTGAAGCAAAAATTTTATACGCTTGAACCGTCGTATCAATATTTGAAGCTTTTAGCGAAACAACTATATCAAAAAAATCATGCTTTTCTAAAATCTTCACGCGATCCATCGCCGCGTTGACAAGGACTTTAGCGCGCGAAGCGTTGTCAGGGAATTTACGAACTTCTTTTAGCGACCCTGCGTTGACTCCAATTCTTATCGGAATATGAGCTTTTTTAGCTTCTTTTACTAAAATTTCAATTTTATCTTTTGAGCCGATATTTCCAGGGTTGATTCTTAATTTATCTACGCCTTGCTTTATTGCTTCTAAAGCTATTGTGTAATCAAAATGAACGTCTGCCGCTAACGGAATTTTTATATTCTTTTTTATTTTGCTTACGTTATAAGCAGACTCCATGTCCGGCAGAGAAACTCTTACAATCTCGCAACCGACTTCTTCAAGCCGCTTTATTTGTTTTACAGTCGTTTTCCAATCTTTTGTATTTGTGTTAGTCATAGACTGTACAACAATAGGAGTACCGCCGCCTATCACAACGCCGCCTACACTAATTTTTCTTGTTTGATTTCTTTTATAAAATTCCATTTTACTTACCATTATAATGCTTCAATAGTCTGACGTAACCTCTTGCGCTTTCGTATTCTACATTGGATATAAAGTTATAAAAAGGTTCAATTGTGCCTTTATTAGCCAATCTTATGGACGATATATAATCGCTCCTTAATATCGGCGGAACAATGGCTATAGGATAACCCGCTTGGAGTAAAGCAAGATTCATAACCAATCTTGCGGTTCTGCCGTTACCGTCGCTAAATGGGTGGATTGTAGCAATTCTTTCATGCAGCTTTGCAGCGTAATGTATAGGGCGCAATGATTTTTTTAAACCTTGCGTTGAACTTACAAATTCTTCCATAAACTTTGGGACATCGCTAAATTTGGGAGGCAAATAATCCGTCCCTGAAATAAAAACTTGTTCAGTTCTATATTTGCCAGCCTTGCTTTCATCTATTCTAAAATAAAATAATCTGTGCAATTCAAGAATGTCAGATTCGGTAATCGTATCGTTTCCCGCAAGTTTCTCAAGCAAAGTATAAGCGTCGCTATGTCCTAAAGCTTCGTTATGCTCCCTTATGGATTTCCCGCCGATAGTCAAACCGTCTTCTATGATAATTTTTGTCTCAGACTCGGTTAAAGAATTTCCTTCAAGAGCATTGCTCGTATAGGCAAAACCTATGCGGTAATACTTCTGCAATTCTTTTATCAACTCTTTGCTAAAAGGGCGATATTTGTCTATCTCCGCTTTTAGCTCGTCAACTTCTTGATTTCTGTCTTTATAAATATTAGACACCTTGTCCTTTTGAAAATTCACTTTGTATCCCGCTAATTCGCGCATATTGACAACGAAAACAGTTCGCGCGCCGCAAGAAAACCGGCTTTAAGAACGGAAACCGACAAAAGCGTAGAATTTTGAGTTTAGACGACCGACTACCATAGTAACGAAACGCGCTTTGCTGGGTACGCGAGTTGTAGCGTAAGGAAGCGTAAGCTCAAAAGTCAAGCTCTACTACTTGCCAAACAGTTTGCCTATGCCCAATCTTAATAAATCGCTATATGTCGCAAATATAAAAATTCCAAGAATAAAAATCAAACCAATGGCGTTATAAACTTGCACAACTTTCGTACTTATCCGCTTTCTGATTACGCCTTCTATAACAAACAAAACTATCATGCCGCCGTCAACCATCGGGATAGGAAATAAATTAAACATGCCTAAAGCCACCGATATGACGGCAAGAAATTTCAAATAACCAGCCATTCCATATTTAGTAGCGTCGCCCATTGACCGCATTATGCCTATAGGTCCTGAAATGTCAGGTTTTTCAAACGAAAGCAGCTTGTCAATAAGATATGAAACTGTTATAAAAGTTTGAACTATAGGCGCCTCCGCGCCCAAATAAACAGACTTTAAAAAACCTGTCTCCGATTTTTCTATCAAAGGCGCTACGCCAATAACGCCCGTTCCAGTTGCGGGATTTTTTGCCACAGTCATAGTCACATCAAAAGCGTACGTTCCTCTCTCGACTACAAAAACAGCTTGTTTGTCGGCTTTTTCTTTTAAGCTTGCAGACATTTCGTTCCATGTGTTTACTTCTACTCCATCTATGGATTTTATTCTGTCTCCGCTTAGAAGTCCGGCTTGAGCCGCAGGCGTATTTTCTATAACGCCGCCTACCGAAGAAGTTTTTGAAACGGTATTAACTCCCCAGACGCTAAAGACAAAAGCAAATAAGAAAACAGCTAAAAGATAATTTGAAAATGGTCCCATAAAAGATATTAAGATTTTTTTATACCATGGAAGCGACAAATATTCGCCGTCAGCGCCAGTAGCTTCTTCAGGATTATCTCCCGCCATAGAAACAAAACCGCCGAAAGGAACGGCTTTTATAGAGTACTTGGTATCTTTGTAAGCGCGTTTAATTAAGTCCGGACCAAAACCAAAAGCAAAAGTTAATACTCTGACCTTACATGCTCTTGCCGCAAGAAAATGCCCGAGTTCGTGTATAAAAACTAAAAAACCAAAACCTATAGCAATACCGAGTATTTGAATAATTATCGTCATAATTTAAATTCCTTTTCTATTAAATTGCGGGCATAAGTTCTTGCCCAAGAGTCCGATTCAAAAAAATCTTCCGATAACGTATTTTTTGAGATTTTACGAGCTTTCATTGTTTTCTCAACTATTTTTGCAATATCTGTAAAATTTATTTTTTTGTCCAAAAAACTCTTTACCGCAATCTCGTTAGACGCATTCATAACGGCAGGAAACGCACGCCCTTTTTTAGCCGCCCAATATGCCAACTTTAAACACGGGAATTTGTTAAAATCCGGCTTGTAAAACTCAAGTTTGCCTATTTCCGCAAGATTTAAAAACTTTATATTAGATTTCAATCTCTCGGGGCGCGTCAACGCATATTGTATTGGCAGTCTCATATCAGGTTTTGAGAGCTGCGCTATAACGGATCCGTCAACGTATTCTACCATAGAATGCGCTATAGACTGCGGGTGTATAAGTATCTCAACTTTGTCTATTGGAACGCCAAAAAGTACGGAAGCCTCTATTGCTTCAAGCCCTTTATTCATAAGCGTAGCGCTGTCTATCGTTATCTTCTTGCCCATTTTCCAACTTGGGTGAGCTAAAGCCCGCTCTACTGTTATCTTAGAAAAATCGCCGTCGTATTTATAAAAAGGACCGCCGGAAGCCGTAAGTATTATTTTTCTTATTCGGTCTTTCCTCTCCCCAACGCAGCATTGAAAAATCGCCGAATGTTCGCTATCTACAGGAAGCACAGAAACGCCATTTTCCTCGGCAAGTTTCATTATATAATCTCCCGCCATAACAAGAGACTCTTTATTGGCAAGAGCAACGTCTTTTTTTGCTTTTATCGCCGCTATTATTGATTTCAAACCAACGGAACCGACAAGAGTCGCTAAAACCATGTCCACTTTAGGCATAGTCGCAAGTTTTTCAAGACCGCTCTGCCCGCTGTAAACATTAGTTTTTATTTTGTTTGAAACGCACCATTTTTTCAGCTCTTTGGCGTCCGAATCATTTGCCACAGACGCTGCGGAAGGCTTAAACTTTTTAATCTGGGCTTTTAAAACTTTTACATTAGAGCCTGCGGCAAGCGCCTCAACACAAATATCTTCTTTCATTTTTGACGCTACGTCAATCGCCTGCTTGCCTATAGATCCCGACGAGCCTAAAATCGCTATTTTTTTCATTTTATAAAAATTAAAACGTAGTATACGGCGGGAGCCGCAAAAAGATAAGAATCAAATCTGTCAAAAACGCCGCCGTGTCCGGGAATAAGTTTGCCGGAATCTTTAACCTTGCCGTCTCTCTTAATAAGAGATTCCGCAAGGTCTGAAAACTGTCCGACGACAGATACGCCAAAACCTAACACCAAAGCTTCGCATACAGTTAAAATAGCGCTCATAAACAAATATCTACAAACAACGGCTGTAAGAACGCCAAAAACAATCCCAGCCACAGCACCTTCAACAGTCTTTTTAGGACTGACTCCTTTGGCAAGTCTATATTTGCCAAACATATATCCAAAAGAATAAGCCGCAGTATCCAAAACCCAAACTTCAATAAAAATAAAAAATATCAGCTGCATTCCGCCGTTTAAATCGCGTATATAGACCATATGAGCGAAAGCCAACGGAATGAAAAAAGCCCCAAGAAACGACGTTGCGATTCTCTCAACGCTAAGTTCCGCGTTCCCCTTAAAAACTTCAGTCGCAAATAAAATAAGAAGCATTAAAACGGCCGCGATTGAAGCTTTATCCATGCAGCCGCAGCCACAACATATTTTGCAAAAACACAGGAAAAGAAAAAATATCGCAGCCATAATTAAAGACACAACCGCGCCGGGGTTATATTTTTTTATTATAAGAAGATATTCATACACTGAAAGCACGGAAACAACAAACATCATTGCGTAGAACAATTTTCCGCCAAAGTATACGCATAAAAAAACTAAAGGTATGCCAACAACAGCGGCAAGTATTCTGGTAAGAAGCACTTAAATCCCTCCAAAACGTCTTTCCCTCTTTTGAAATTCAGAAATCGCACCTTCCAAATCTTGAGGAGTAAAATCAGGCCAAAGCTTATCAGTTATGTAAATCTCGGAGTACGCTATCTGCCACAAAAGAAAGTTTGATATTCTAAACTCTCCAGATGTGCGAATAAGCAAATCCGGATCCGGTTGCCCCGCCGTATACAAAAAAGACGACAAAATTTCTTCTGTCGGCTTTTTTACGCCTTGCGCCAACATCTCTTCAAAGGCTTTGACGATTTCTTGTCTTGCTCCGTAATTTAAAGCTATGTTCAACTCTAAATTCGCATTCTTTTCCGTGGCTTGGCAAGCAGAAACAATCTCGGATTTCAAGTCTTGCGGGAATTTTGACAAATCGCCGAGTATTCTAAGTCTGACGCCAACATGGATTAACTCTTTCAAGTCTTTCTTCATAAATTGCGAAAGCAAAGAAAACAGCGCTTCAACTTCGGTTTTAGGTCTTTTCCAATTTTCAGCGGAAAAAGCATAAAGAGTCAAAACCTTGACTCCAAGCCTACTGGCAAACTTAACAATCTTTTTTACGGTTTTGACCCCTTGCTTGTGACCAAAAACCCTGGGTAACGACCTTTTCTTAGCCCATCTGCCATTCCCATCCATTATAATCGCTATATGTTCGGGTATCAAAAAGCTTTCCTTACTTTTGAGAAATTGCACTTACAGGACAGGTAGACTCGCATGCTCCGCAGCTTACGCATACGTCGGCATTTATTTCATACTTGTCGTCCTTCCGCTCAATAGCTAAAACGGGACAATCGCCTTCGCACGCTCCGCAACCTACACATATATTTTTATCAATTTGATAAGCCATTTATCCTCCGTTTTTTCTTTTTTTGAGTTATATTTGCATCACTTCTTTTTCTTTCAAAGCAACGCTTTCGTCAATTTTCTTAATATAGCCGTCAGTCGCTTTTTGAGCATCAGTCTCAAACTTTTTTCTGTCGTCTTCGGTTATAACTTTATCTTTCTCAAGCTTCTTTATGCTCTCGACCAATACTCTTCTTTCATTTCTTACCGCTACTCTAAAGTCTTCAGCCATTCTGCTTATGGATTTTGCTATCTCTTTTCTTCTTTCTTCCGTAAGAGGAGGAATTGGTATGCGTATAATCTTGCCATCATTTACAGGCGTCATCCCTATATCCGCTTTAAATATAGCTTTCTCTATAGCGACAAGCTGAGAAACGTCCCAAGGCCTTATTTCTATTGTTTTGGCGTCAGGAATACTGACGCCTGCGAGCTGATTTATCGGCATCAAAGAACCATAACTCTCAACTTTTATCCCTTCTATCACTGCGCTTGAAGCTCTACCGGTTCTGATAGAAGCCAATTCGCTTTTCAATCTATCTATAGTTTTTTTCATAGCCTCTTCCGACTTAGAAAAAAAACTTTGAATTTGCATTTATCCCTCCACTCTCGTGCCTATTTTTTCGCCGTTTATAACCTTTTGCAAATTGCCGTCTTTATAAAAGTCAAATACTGTAATTGATATGCCGGCCTGCATACACAAAGAAAAGGCTTCAGCGTCCATAACCGCCAAACGTTTATCTAAAGCTTCTTGGAAAGTTAGAGCGCCGTATTTAACAGCATTCTTATCTTTTTTAGGATCGGCGCTGTAAACGCCGTCTACCTGCGTAGCTTTCAACAAAATATCAGCCTTTATTTCAGCGGCTCTTAACGCAGACGCAGTGTCAGTGGTAAAGAAAGGATTTCCTGTGCCGCCGGCAAAAATAACAACATATCCTTTTTCAAGACTCCTTACAGCTTTTTCCCTGTTAAATTTTTCAACAAAACCGCTCACGCCGCTCGCTGAAAAAACAGTTGATTTCACGCCGGCTTTTGTCAACGAATCGTTTAAAGCAAGAGAGTTCATTACAGTAGCAAGCATTCCCATCTTATCAGCCGTCACTCTTTCTATAAACTTTCCGTCACCCCTCCAGATATTGCCCGCTCCGACAACAACCGCCAGCCGAACATTTCCGTTGTCAACAACAGATTTAACTTCTCTTGCAATCTTTAAGAGACTTTTCTCGCTTATTGACGAAGAATTATCCGAAAGAGATTCTCCTGAAAGTTTCAACAGAACCCTCTTTGAGTTCATTATTATTCTCCGAGTTTAAATCTTGCAAATTTCTTTATTACTATATTCTCGCCTATTTTAGCTATGGAGTTAGCCACTAAATCTTTTATGGTTTCTTTACCGCTTGCATCTCTCATATAAACCTGGTCGCACAAGCATATCTGACTATAGAATTTTTCAATTTTACCTTCAATGATTTTATCCCAAACTTTTTCCGACTTTCCTTCTTCCTTGAGCTGAGCTTTATAAATTTCTTTTTCAGCGTTCAAAATACTTTCAGGCACTTGCTCGCGAGAAACATACGTTGGGGAAACAGCGGCAATCTGCATAGCTATTTCTTTAACTAAAGCCTGAAAATCTTCAGTTTTTGCCACGAAGTCCGTTTCGCAGTTTACTTCAACCAAAACGCCAAGAGTTCCGTTGCCATGTATGTAAGAATGTACTAAGCCTTGCTTTGCAGCTCTTCCCGCTTTTTTAACAGCAGAAGCTATTCCTTTTTCTCTAAGCCACTGACAAGCCTTTTCTACGTCGTTATCCGACTCTTTGAGAGCGTTGCGGCAGTCCATTATGCCTGCGCCCGTCCTTTCTCTGAGTTTTGTTATAAGTTCAGTTGACATTATTTACCTATCCTTCCCGAGAGGTTTCTTCCTTATTTTCCTCTACTTTCCCTTTTGCAGGCTCAACCGCAGCGACTTCCGCGCCCTCGCCTTCGCCTTCTTTCTTTTCAGTTATGCATTTGCCTTCTAAAACAGCGTCGGCTATGATTGAGCAGAAAAGGGTTACCGCTCTTATGGCATCGTCGTTGCCAGGTATAGGGTAGTGGACCAAATCGGGATCGCAGTTAGTGTCGCAAATAGCGACGATAGGAATATTAAGTTTTCTTGCTTCTGAAACAGCCGTAGACTCTTCGTGAGAATCAACTACAAATATAAGTCCGGGAAGTTTTGTCATATTCTTCAAACCTTCCAGAGATTTCTCAAGTTTAATTCTCTCTCTTTCAATCTGAGACTGTTCTTTTTTTGAAAGAATCTGGAAAACGCCGTCTTCTTTCATTTTTTCTATTTCTCTGTATCTAGCTATAGACTTCTTCAAAGTTTCAAAATTTGTAAGAGTTCCGCCGAGCCATCTTTCAGCTACAAAAAAAGCGCCGCAACGCTTGGCTTCCTCTTTTACTGGAGCCTGAGCTTGCTTCTTTGTTCCTACAAAAACGATTTCTTTGCCTTCAGCGACAAGATCTCTTACGACTTTGTAGATTTTCTTCAGTTCTTTAAGGGTTTTCTGAAGATCTATGATGTGAATTTTGTTCCTAGTTCCAAAAATAAACTTTCCCATTTTTGGATTCCATCTTCTGGTTTGGTGTCCGAAATGAACGCCGGCTTCCAGCAAAGCCTTCATTGTGATGTTTGCCATAATTGTCTCCTTTGGTTTTTACCGCAGTCGCGGTTTCCGTTTCAAGACGGATTTTCCGTCTCACGGCTTCCACAATCTTCAACATCCAAAACCTCAAAGTTTCCCTTTGAGACCGTTTGGCAAATCCGATTGTGTGCTTATTTAGGAATTACCTTAAAATTCGTATTATTTTATCAAAAACCCATAATTATTTTCAAGAACTGACAGTTTTTATTATATATCCCAAATAGAAATTGCAGTCGCATTTTCATTTAAAGGTTTGCTCTTGTCAGCCAAACAAATTAGGTTCCCAAACGCAACTTTTTCCATCTTTGAGAAAGCTTTGAAAGCTTTTATATCATCTTCTTTAGGCGTGGCGGTCTTTTTTATCTCTATAGGATAAAACTGTCCGTCTTGATTTATAAGTAAATCTATTTCATTTTTATTATTATCTCTATAATAATATAAGTTTGGAGTAAGCCCATTGTGATTATAAGATTTAATAATTTCGCTTATCGCGAACGTTTCAAAAAAAGCCCCGGAAGAAATTCCAGCTTCTAAAGATTCTGGCGTTGTCCACCCTGCAAGATATGCCGCAAGCCCCGTATCCATAAAGTATAATTTTGGAGTTTTTATAAGTCTCTTTACAACATTCCTAAAATAAGGTTGTAATAGGAAAATCAATCCTGAAATTTGTAAAACTGAAATCCAACTTTTTGCTGTATTAGTAGAAATATCAACATCTTTTGCAATATCTGTTAAGTTAAGCTCTTGTCCTGTTCTTGCAGCAATTGCCTTTAAAAACTTAATAAACGAAATTTCGTCGCTAATATTTATTATTTGCCTAACGTCTCGTTCAAGATACGTCTTCACATAAGAATCATAAAAAGCGGTTCTTTCTTTTGGATTCTTTTCTATTACATCAGGAAACGACCCTTGGCAAATTATGCGGAAAGTTTCGCTAGGAGATTTATATTTAAGCACAGAAGTTATATTTTTTTTAGCAGGTAAAAACGGTTTTTGTAAATCTCCTTTACCAAATCTTTCATATATTGAAAAACCAAACATATTGACAATAGCTACTCTACCGGCAAGACTTTCAGTAATCCCCTGCATCATATTGAATACTTGAGAACCTGTAAGCCATATCTGTCCGCGATTATCAGAATCATCTACTAGCATTTTTATATATTTAAAGATTTCTGGCGCATACTGAACTTCATCTATAAAAACCGGGGGTTCGTAAGTTATAAGAAAACCTTTTGGATCTGTCTTTGCCTTTAGCAATTCTGAAGGATCGTCTAAACTAACATATTTTCTGTTTGATTGAGCAGAATTTTTTAAAAAAGTAGTTTTTCCTACTTGCCTAGCGCCTGTTATTAGAATAACTTTAAATGAATTGGAATACTCTAATAGAGTATTTTTTAGAGTTCTCTTTTTGTGCATATAGCATACCTCTTTAAGCATTTAAGTATAACACTAAATATGCAAATATGCAATACTACTGCATAATTGCATATTTGGGGAGGAAACTAAAAAAACATAAAGCCTAAGTATTTATTCTCTATTTTCCTTTTATAACGTCAAAATAATACTCAAGTCTTTTCAAAAATGAAAAGACTTGAGCGTTCACGCATAGTCAAGCGCTACCTTAATATCCAAGATTCTGACGAAATACTAGAAACAATCAGGTTCTGAGGTTCAGAACCTGATTGTTCATTTACTCTTTTGCCGTAATGATTATAGATCAATCATTAATTATCTTAGTCGGCTTATTTACTCATCCTTAGGACTAGCGCCTTGATCTGGTAGACGTCAACCTCATTTTGTTCTTGTTTCATAAGTCAACGGAAATATAAGTTATTTCAAAACCAGACGACGTTGGAGGATTCATTTTGTTCTTGTTCCACAAGAAGAGGTTTTTTCTGAAAGAAAATTTCTTTAATAGTATCCATCTTATACACGCCGATGCATACGCCAACCGCGCACGCTAATCCAACAATGCACTTCGCTTTGTTTTCTGATACCCGCTCTCTGTCCAGCCGCAAACGCTTTTCCTTTAAATCTTCCCAAATAAGTATCCCATCCCTCGGCAAAAGCTGTTTTCATGGGCGAAACCAACAACGCTAACAACACGCTCGTTACTTTCTTCATAATACGCTCCTTAGTTAAATTTTGTAAGAAAATATCTCCCATGAGCATATAATAGTCTTTTTTTCTTTTTTTTTTTGGGGGGGTATGCAAAACGCAAAATAATTGTAAATCTTCCATTCGCTTGGTTTATGAAGTTAAGGCTTTTTCTAATACCTTAAACTGAAGATATGTAGATTTTCTCTCTAGATTATATGATTTTCCTTTTTCTAAAGATTGCCAATAACTCCATGGCAAATCTTTATCGCCAAGTTCGTAATCCATACCATCCCAACAATCTTCCCTAAATGCATAAAATGCAAAATGCCATTCATACTTATCAAAAATTGAAATTAAATCTTCAAAATATTTTTCTATGCCTTTTTGTTTTCTAAAACAACCAAACTCTCCTACTAAAATTTTACCATGCGCAATTTTGTACTTTGTTTGAAACTTATATACTTCTATCATATATTTTTCCAAAGATCGCTTATTCCAACAAATATCTTCTATTATGCAATTAGGATAAGAATATTTATTTTTATTACGCTCACGATTTGTATATTCATAAGGTTCATACATATGGAATGAATAAATCACATTGCTATCATTTACAGGTTTTAGATATTTAAAAGTATTAGGATCAGCATAGGCTGAACTATCTAGAATAATTGGAGTATTTTGATCAACATCTCTTATAGACTTAACTATTAAATTATAGAATTCAAACAACATATTTTGGACTTGATCCTGATTAATTTTCTCTATATGGATATCTTGCTTATTAAAAATTCTTTCAGGATGAGGCTCATTTAAAATATTATACCCTACTACATTTTTATAAATCCGAAGTTCTCTCGCCAAGTCTTTCCAAAACATTGCTGATTGCTTTTGAAACTTTGCATCTTTGTAAAGTCTTAAGTCATCTTTATTTCCATTATTTTGCGACCAACGATGACCCGGAAGACTAAGCATCGTTATAACAACGTGCGCGCCCGCTTTATCGCAAAAATTTAAAATATTCTTTAATAACTCAAGATCATCTTTCACTAATTCAGAATAGTTGTCCGCATTGCCAATAAGAAAATCTCTTTCTTTCGTTGGAAACTTATCCACAGCTAATCTGACAAATTGTATATTATATTTTTTTGCGTCTAAAATATCATTTTTTAACACGTGAACATTAAAAACGTTTGCGCCTTTTCTACGAGTTTCCCAAAATTTTATTTTGTTATCAATTTGCAAGTTATTCCCATAACAATTCAATTTGATTACTATCAAAAATACTGTTAAAAAAAATTTTTTAACTATGCCAATTACCTCCAATCACGAACTATGAACTCTTTTTATATCCGCGCCAAGTTTTTTAAGTTTCTTTTCAAGCATTTCATAGCCTCTGTCAAGATGATAAATTCTTGAGACTATTGTCTTGACTTCCGCCGCAAGTCCAGCCAATACAAGAGCTGCGCCCGCTCTTAAATCTGAAACCATCACAGGCGCTCCCGAGAATTTCTCAACTCCGGTTATATTGGCGACCTTACAGTCTACCGTTATATTCGCTCCAAACCTTTGCAATTCCGCAACATGCATAAACCTGTTTTCAAATATGGTTTCTTCTATTTTTGAATGTCCTTTTAAAAGACACATCAGCGCCATCCACTGCGCTTGAACATCGGTAGGAAACCCTGGATAGACTTCCGTTTTTATATTATGAGGCTTTAAACTTTTAACCCATTTAACCCTAATGCTTGTTTTATTTTCCTTAACAAAGAATCCGCTTTTTTTCAATTTATTACTTACCGCTTCAATATGTTTTGGAATAACACTTTTAAGAACAATATCTCCTTTTGTAATAGCCGCAGCTATCATATATGTCGCAGCTTCTATCCTATCG
Organism: Candidatus Endomicrobiellum porotermitis; assembly: GCA_031289055.1. Lineage (GTDB taxonomy): Bacteria > Elusimicrobiota > Endomicrobiia > Endomicrobiales > Endomicrobiaceae > Endomicrobiellum > Endomicrobiellum porotermitis. The sequence continues at coordinate 42,713 of JAITQE010000022.1, read as the reverse complement.
GGAATTACTTCGTGCGTAAATCCGCGTAAGCCGTCAACCCCGTCAATGACTATTTTTCCAGTACTCGCGCCGTTTATTTTAGCCCCCATCTTATTCAAAACATTAGCCAAATCTTCTATTTCAGGCTCTTTAGCCGCATTAATTATGGTAGTCTTGCCTTTGGCTAAAACCGCGCTAAGCAAAATATTTTCTGTTGCTCCGACGCTAGGAAATTTTAAATCTATAACAGCGCCTTTAAGCCCGTTTTCAGCTAAAGTTTTAACATACCCGCCTTCAACGAAAATACCAGCTCCGAGCTTCTTAAACGCGTCCAAGTGTATGTCTATAGGTCTTGCCCCTATAGTGCAGCCTCCGGGCAAAGAAACGTCAACACGGTTAAGCCTTGCAAGCAACGGACCCATTATTAAAATGCTGGCGCGCATTTTTCTGACCAAATCGTAAGGAGCTATATGCCTATATTTTTCTGAAGGATAAGTTCTTACGGTATTTCCTTTTTTAACGGTTTTTTTACCTATGAAATTCAAAAACTCAACGGTTGTGTTTATATCCGCAAGAGAAGGAACATTTTTTATTACAGAAGGCTCATCAGTAAGCAAAGTCGCAAACAAAATAGGCAAGGCAGAATTCTTTGATCCCGAAATAATAACTTCGCCTTTCAATTTTTTTCCGCCGCGTATTATTATTTTATCCATTTTAATCCCAATGATTTTATTTATATTTATAAAAACATCTATACAAAACAAAATAAAGCTTAAATCAGCAATCCTAAAGAAAGCGCATTTTCCGCGACTTCGCGCAGAAGAAAGGTTAAGATAAATTATAAATATCAAGATTTTATAGCTTTTAATATTCTAGGAAGCCCAGAGTAATCATTTATTACTTCAATATCCGCGTATTTGTTATCCAAAAATATTTGCCGTATATCTTCCGCTTTATTTGAATTTAATTCAAGAAAAATATACCCGCCGCTATTTAAATATTTGGATGCATTTGCCGCTATCTCTTTATAAAAAAACAAACCGTCGTCTTGCGCTGTAAGAGCGTTTTTCGGCTCAAACTTAAGCTCAATCTCCAAATCAGCATATTCCGGTTCTGCAACATAGGGAGGATTGGAAACTATCATATCAATTTTGCGGTCCGATATTTTTCCAAAAACATCGCTTTCAATAAATTTGATATTGGAAGCGTTGTTAATTTGCGCATTCTCTTTTGCAATCGCCAAAGCATTAACGCTTATGTCTGAAGCCACAATATCTTCAAAAACTCCAAGTTTAGCCAAACTTACAGCTATACAACCTGAACCTGTACATAAATCCAATACAGATTTTTTATTCTCTTCTTTGGCCATCTTTAACGCAACTTCAACTAAAAGCTCAGTTTCTGGTCTTGGTATAAGGACGTTTTTATCTACTTTAAATTCAAAACCCATAAAACCGGCAAAGCCTGTTATATATGCCGCAGGTTCGCGATTTGAACGTTTTAGAATATAATCTTCGTATTGTAATATTTGTTTATTGCTTGGTTTTTGATTTCTTAACAAAGGCAGTTTGGAACGCTTTGTCTGCAATACAAAACTCAATAAGACTTCAGCGTCAGATTTTGGGTTGAATAATCCTTTGGATTTTAAAAGCTCTTCGGCTGTTTTTAATAATGTATAAACGTTTTCGCCGTCCAACATTTAGATATTGTTTTCCTTAAGTTTAGCTTCCGCATCAGCTTCTATCAATTTGTTTACAAGTTCCGACAAATCTCCGTCCATAACCTCTGTAATGTTATAAACGCTGTAGCCAATTCTATGATCCGTTATTCTATTCTGAGGGAAATTATACGTTCTGATTTTCTCAGATCTGTCGCCCGAGCCTACCTGCTGTTTGCGCTCGTTTGAAAGCTGTTTTTCATGCTCCCAAACTTTTTGTTCGTAGAGCTTTGCTCTTAAAACTTTAAAAGCTTTGGCTCTATTTTTTATTTGGCTTCTTTCGTCTTGACACGCAACTACAAGCCCCGTAGGCAAATGCGTGATTCTTATAGCCGAATCCGTTTTATTTACGTGCTGACCGCCCGCGCCTGAAGCTCTGTACGTATCTATTCTCAAATCTCCCATCTTTATTTCGCAGTCCACTTCTTCAGCTTCAGGAAGAACAGCCACAGTAACAGCCGAAGTATGAACTCTTCCAGACGCTTCCGTAGCCGGAACTCTTTGAACTCTGTGCGCCCCTCTTTCAAGTTTGAAATAACGCCATACTTTATCGCCGTTTATTTCAAACACAATTTCTTTATACCCGCCAAGACCCGTAGGATTTGAATCTATAACTTCGTGCCTCCAACCGTTTCTATCGGCAAATCTTGCGTACATTCTATGCAACTCGCCTACAAATAAAGCGGCTTCGTCGCCGCCAGTTCCCGCGCGGATTTCAACAATAATATTTTTATTTTCATTAGGATCTGGCGGTATAAGCGAAACTTTTATTTCGGATTCAAGTTTGTCCTTTTTGGCAGCCAAATCGTTATATTCTGCAAACGCCATTTCTCTTATTCCTGCATCGTCGGACTTCTTTAGTTCTTCAGCGCCTTTTATGTCGCTTAAAAGTTTGGAATATTGAGCGCATTTTTCAGCTATAGGGCGCAAATAAGAACGCTGTTTTGTAAGATCTCTGTATTTCTCTTGATTAGCTACAACAGAAGAATCTCCAAGTTGTTTTTCAGCTTCTTCAAATTGGTTGTTTAACGATTTTAATTTTTCTAAAAACATAAATTATTGTCCGCAAAAATACAGCAGAACCCCATTCTTTCAAAACAAGATTCTGCCATAACAATATTTTAAACTATTTGCCCTTAGCTTCTTTATTTTTCTTTGGAGCCGTCTTTGCCTTTTTAGGAGACGTGGTAAGTATCTTTCCCGTAGCTTTTCTAGGCTTTGCAACCTTTTTTTCTGCCTTTTTTCTTAATACCGTCTTTCCCTCAGTTTTGGCAAAACGTTTCTGGAACCTTTCAACTCTTCCGGCGGTGTCTATAAGCTTCTGCTTACCAGTAAAGAAAGGATGGCAGTTTGAGCATATTTCCAATTTAATGGAAGGCTTGGTTGAACGAGTCTTAAAAGTATAACCGCAAGCGCAAGAAACTACGCTTTCTTCGTATTTTGGGTGGATTCCTTCTTTCATTTTTAACGTCTCCTTTTATTTGTTACAGATTATCATAATCCAAGCTTATTATGCAAAACTTTTACCTAATAGTCAAATCGCGTTGTCGCCGCAAAATTTTAAATATCAATCATGAAACATCAATCCCGGCGCTTCAAAATTATAGTATAACCATCCTTATAAATAAATAGCGGCAAAAGGACAGAGTGACATATTTGGGATATAAGACAAAATAATCGGGCTTTATGGCGAGGAATATATCCGATAGTATGCCAGCCAGTTAGGTAATAAACTAGTAAAGAATGTTGGAGAAGCAGTTTCACATAAAGGGAAAGTAATTTTAAATGAATAAAAAAACCCTCGCTTGTTGCGCGGAGATTTATTGACAAGATATCTTAAAGTTAATATACTTGTTATACTTGATTTGGCATTCTAAGGCGTTCAAGTACAAAAAATATGTATTTGGGCGCCTTTTGTTTGATAAAAATAAATAAAATTAAAATTGTAGATGTAAAACATTAAAAATAGATTATTTCAGTATTTTACATTAAAGGAGATGGAAGATGTTTAGTTCAGGAGACACGTCGTTTATCATTCTTTGTACGACGTTGGTTGTGCTTATGACGCCCGGTTTGGCGTTTTTTTACGGCGGTATGGGGCGTAGGAAAAATATGGTTAATAATTTGATGAATTCGGCGTCTATAATGGGGTTAGGGATAGTTCTGTACATGTTAGTTGGCTATTCTTTGTCTTTTGGCGAGAGCGGCAATCCTTTTATAGGCTCTCTCAAAAATTTCTGTCTTTTTGGAATAAATGCGGATTCTCTTACACGTTCTATACCTACTTTTGCTTTTGTTGCATTTCAAATGGCTTTTGCTCTTATAACGCCAGCTATTATAACAGGTTCTGTCGCAGGAAGAATGAGATTTAAGGCGTTGTTTCTTTTTATAGCTTTGTGGTCTGTTCTTGTATATTATCCTCTAGCTCATATGGTTTGGGGCGGAGGGCTAATCGGCAATACCCTAGGCGCTTTGGATTTTGCCGGGGGCGATGTTGTTCATATAAGTTCCGGAACTACGGGACTTGTGCTTGCTATTTTGATAGGCAAGAGAGTGGATTACATGCAAATTTCATACAGAACGCATAGTATGCCATTTGTTTTCTTGGGAACGGCTCTTTTGTTGTTTGGCTGGTTTGGTTTTAATTCTGGGAGCGCTCTTGCCGCAAACGGTCTTGCCGCTCATGCGTTTATGACCACAGCTCTAGCAGCAGCGGCAGGAATGTTGGTATGGATTTTGTTAGATATATTTAAAACAGGCAAATCAACGCTTATAGGCGCATGCACCGGCGTTATAGCAGGATTAGTCGGCATAACGCCTGCCGCGGGATTTGTCGATATGTGGGCGGCTCTAATAATAGGGTTGACAGTAAGCCCTGTATGTTACTGTGGCATAGCTCTTATTAAAAAGGTATTTAAAATTGACGATGCTTTAGACGCTTTTGGTTGTCACGGAATAGGCGGTATTTGGGGCGGAATACTTACAGGCGTTTTTGCAAATCCTTCAATAAACGGAGGAAAGCCCGGACTTATTTACGGAGAATTCGCGCAGTTTTTTGCTCAGATTGAAGGAATACTTATAACTTTTGCAGCTGTTGTTTTAGGGACTTTAATTTGCGTACGTATCGTCAAAATGTTAATGCCTTTAAGAGTTGAAAGGAAAGAAGAGCTTGTAGGTTTGGATATGTCAGAACATGGCGAAAGCGCGTATCCTTCGTTTACAGGATTGGATTAGCATATGTTATAATGTGCGGGAGGAAAATATATGATAAAAATTGAAGCTATAGTTAGAGAAGAAAAATTGGAAGATATAAAAGAAGCGCTTGCTAAAATAGAAGTGAATGGAGTAACTGTTTCGCAAGTTATGGGTTGCGGAAAGCAAAAAGGTTATAAAGAGCTTGTAAGAGGTATGGAAGTGAGCATTACTATGCTTCCAAAAATTAAATTTGAAATTATAGTGTCCTCCGAAGAATGGGAGCAAAAGACTATAAAAGCTATACAAGAAGCTGCTTTTACCGGCAACCCTGGCGACGGCAAAATATTTAGTTATGATTTACGCAGCGTTATGAGAGCGCGCACTAAAGAAACGGGCGCCGCGGCTATAAACTAGCGTTGAGCATAATATCCATTCTGAGGCTTTTACGTCAATTTATACTATGCAAAATTTGTACGGTACAAGCCGCTTATTTTTGTATAATGATAATTATTTCTAAAAGGAAGAATAATGGCTGATTCTTCAAAAGATCTTTTTTCATCAAGATGGGGTTTTATTTTTGCGACGGCGGGTTCCGCAATAGGTATGGGAAATATTTGGTTGTTCCCTTACAGAGCAGGCGAGCTTGGCGGCTCTGCATTTTTGATTGCGTACATAGTATGCGTTTTTGTTTTAGGATTGGCAGCGGTAATTGGAGAAATAACGTTTGGCAGGCTTACAGTCAAAGGTCCTGTGGGAGCTTTTAAAAAAGCTCTTAGGCTTAGCGGCGGACATAACAAAGTCGGCGAACTGATCGGGTGGGTTCCTGTAATAGTAATATTCATTATTGCTCTTGGGTACACGGTTGTAGTTGCTTGGGTTTTGCGTTTTTTAGCAGGCTCGCTTACTGGCGTAGCTTTTTCTGCTCCTAACAGCGTTGTCTATTTTGAATCAATCGCGGGCAATGGCATTGCCGTTTGGATTGTTTTGACGTTTTTTATAGTAGGTCTTACTATGTTGGGGGGAGTAGAGAAAGGCATAGAAAAAGCGAATAAGTTTATGATGCCAGCCTTTTTTGTATTGTTTCTTTTCTTGGTTATAAGAGTAGCTTTTCTCCCTGGAGCTATAGAGGGTTACAAGTTTATGCTTATACCAAAATTTGACACGCTTCTTAACTCAAGGATTTGGATTTTGGCGTTAGGTCAGTCTTTTTATTCGCTTTCTATAATGGGATCTATCTTGATAGTGTACGGATCTTACGCAAGAAAAAGCGAAGACATAGTCTATTCTGCAAAAAGCGTTGTTATATTGAGTACTTTTGCGTCAATTTTCGCCTCTTTGGCAATTATTCCTGCAATATTCTCGTTTGGTAAAGATTTAAACTCAGGACCATCTTTAATGTTTATCACTATACCGGATATTTTTAAGACTATGCCGATGGGGCAATTATGTATGGTAGTTTTTTTTGTAGCTGTTTTTTTTGCCGCTATAACATCGCTTATCAGCATAATTGAAGTTATAGTTGAATCTTTACAAAGTAAATTTAAACTGTCCCGCTTAACCGCAGTTTTAATTTCAACAACGATAGCGGCTGTTTTTAGTACGCTTGCGGACGGACATATAGATGGACTTATGGACATTTTGCAAATTCATTTAGTTCCGTTTTGCGCTTTGATAACCGGTATTTTTGTGTTTTGGATATTGCCGTCAAGAAGAGTTGTCCGAGAAGCGCAAAGCGGACGCTCTAAAATGGTCGGCAAGTGGCTTATTCCCGCGGGTCGCTATGTTTTTTGCGGACTGGTAATTTTAATTTACGCGTTTAATCTTCTTCATTTGGGGTAAAAATCTTTGTAGTTTAACAGCAAAGAGACGTTTGACGTAATGTAATATAAATAAATATTGCCAAGAGACAGACTTTGCGAAGTCTGTCTCTTCTTTTCTGCTAAGCAATAATTCCGCCGCCAAGAACAAGGTCGTCTTTATAAAATACGGCGCTTTGTCCGGCAGTAACCGCCATCTGCGGTTCAGTAAATTCAACCTTAGCCGCATCAATTCCTTGAGGAGTGATAATCGCTTTCGCAGGCGTATGCTGTCGGCGTATCTTTACGTTTGCTTCAATAGGCTCTTTTGGCATGGGAATTGAACTCCATGTTACTTTTCTTGCCGTAAGAGAAGCGGAATATAAATCTTTTTTAGTTCCAACGACTACAACATTTTGTTTACCCAAAATGTTTATAACGTATAAAGGCTCTTTCGTTCCGCCCGAAAGCCCCAAACCTTTGCGTTTGCCTATGGTATAATTCCATATGCCCGCGTGTTTGCCTACGACGTTACCGTTTTTATCTACAATATTTCCCAGAGTTTTGGGGAATTGAAGTATGTCATTGTAGTCGCCGCAGTAAAAGTCTTGGCTATCAGGTTTTTCTGCCACGGGGAGTCGTATTTTTTTTGCAGTGTCCCGCACTTCTTTTTTTGTAAGTTGCCCTATAGGAAAAATTGTTTCCGACAATATTTTTTGAGTAAGTCTATATAGAAAGTAAGTTTGATCTTTGGCCGCTTCTTTTGCTTTACATAATTGATACATATTTAATGAAGCATTAAATATTATGTTTGCATAATGACCTGTGGCAAATTTATCAAACGATATATTATTTTTTCTTGCCGTTAACGGAAGAACGCCGAATTTAATATAAGCGTTGCACCAAACGCAGGGATTTGGCGTGCGTCCTTTTTTATACTCGCTTCTAAAGTTTTCAATAACGACTTTTTTGTATTCTTCTCTGCAGTCTAAAATATATACGGGGATTTTAAGGAAAGCGGCTATTTTATGCACAGTCTCAACGTCTTCATCTTCTGGTCCTAGGCAAGCGTCAACGCCTTTGTTTTGCGCGGCAGGAATAGAGCCGTCCCAAACAGACATCATCGCGCCTATTACTTCATGTCCTTGTTCTTTTAATAAATACGCGGTTATCGCCGAGTCAACGCCGCCGCTTAAACCCGCTAGTATCTTCATTCTTTGTTTCCTTTTAGTATTTTTTCTAATAAAAGATTAACTGTTTGACCTATGATAACCTCTATTTTCACCCACACATCTATTTATTGACTTAATTTTATTTTCTATACAAAACCTACAATGTTTCGGCGAGTCGCCTATGCAAATTTTGCCGGGATAAATTTCATAATGCTTTCTGTATGCTGTTTCCGTAGCATTTGGCATAACTACGTTTGCCCCGCATTGCAACGCTATCAGCCGTCCGTTAAGATTTAAAGTTTCCATTGCCGTTGTTGCCGGGATATTTATATCAGGCATAAGCAAGCGCAATATCGCCATAACTTTGAGCGCCAATTCAAAAAAGTTTTCTTCTGTTTTTTTAATAGGGGTGTCAGGGTGATAAATAAAAGGCCCGATTCCAGCCATGTCAACAGGTATAGACTTGAAATAAAGTATGTCTTTGGCTATGCTTTCCAACGTTTGACCAGGAAGCCCGACCATTATTCCTGAGCCTACTTCATAACCAAGTTTTTTTATATTCTCAAGACATATCATTCTGTTTTGCAAACTCATGCTAGGATTAAGCTTGTTATAAAGAGCTTCGTCTGTCGTTTCTATACGCAACAAGTATCTGTCCGTTCCCGCTCGGCGATACGCTTTGTACTCTTCAAAACTTTTCTCGCCTATGCTTAAAGCAACGGCAACGTCAAAATTCTTTATTTCAGAAATTATTTTTGATATTTTATCTACGGTATAATACAGATCTTCGCCGGATTGCAAAACGATGGTTTTATATCCGTAATCCGCCGCTTTTTTTGCCAAATTTATTATTTCTTGAGGTTCTAAACGGTATCTCGTTATTTTTGGGTTATCTCTTCTAAGCCCGCAATACAAGCAATTTTGTTTACAATAATTTGAAAACTCAATCAACGCCCGTAAATGAACTTCGTCGCCGACATGTTCTTTCCTTACTTTATCCGCGGCCGAAAAAAGATTGTTATTTTCTTCTGTTTTTAAAAGACGCAATATGTCGTCTTCATTTAAAGAATGAAGTTTGATTACTTTATCTAATATGGAATAAATACCACTTGTCATAGCGCATATTCTATCAAAAATTCGTATCTTCACCTACCTATGCGAATCCTATTCGTACTATTTATTAAGCTACTATCCGGAAGATTCCGCTGATAAAGCGGTCAAGTCGGGATAATATATTTTGCAAAAAGTTTTCATTTGTATGAGAAAAAAGAAAATTTAACAAGTACGCTCATAATATACTAAAACTGGAAAGAGACGTATAGAAGAGAAGTAAAGGAGATTGAGGTGCTAAGGAAAATAGCGAGTATGCGGTGGTGGTTTGGATTAGCGTGCGCGGTTGGCGTATGCGGTTGCGTTATGGCGGCAATATTATATAAGACGAGAACCGATGGTAAGGCGAGAGCGTAGTCGTCTATTACAGCTATTGCTATCTGCAACGCAGGGAGTCTATCGCTTTCATCTGTAACCATTCCTTCTTGGTCAAACTTCTCAATCAAACCGTTTACAAACTCTACGGCTTCTTTCTTTTGCTCCGCCACCGTTCTTTGCGCTCACGGTCTTCTAATCAAGCTTTCTTTTGCCTCAATACCGATAAATTCTCCATGGACTATCCAACTTGGAACATCTTTAAAGAAACTTCCTTTTTCTAATTTTGTTCTCCCTAATAATCCTACTATACTCGGACCATTAGGACCTTCTACTCCTAAATCTAAGCTCAAATTAAAAGGTCCTGCCGTTTCCGGGAATATAGTCATATTTCGCTCTATTTTTGTTCCTAAAGATCCAAAAGTAAATTCTCCTTAATTTCCCTTTAAATCTACATACCGCCATTTAGCGTAAACATCTACATCTCGCTCAAGTACTGAATCAGACTTAAAATCAGAGCCATCTTCTTTATCAATTCCCCATTTTTCATCAAATGTGTAATCAGGATTTCTTTTTTCTAAATCTACTTTTTATTGAATTGCACTAAATATTAAAGAGTTGTTTATTGAACCTGTTATTCTGTATGCGCCTATTGTTGACGCTGGATTTAAGGCTGCCGAAGGCGCGTTTCCTGAAATCAACGCGACGCCCGCACGCCCATACCCATAGCTGAAGAGGATTTGGATTATACGAATACATCTGTGCCTGCAGCGGCGAAAGAGGAAGGATCGGATCCTAACAATACAATCAAAGCCGCAGCTAAAGAAACTAATCTTTTTTCTAACATTTCCGCCCTTGTTAAAAATAACAACAGACTTCCGTAAAGTTAGAACTGCTTCCGGGTATTGTGTACGCGTTTATTTCTTATTTGAATTAAATTTAAAACCAACTCCAAAAACGGTTTTAATATGTCGCTCCCCCCAAGTTTTTAAAGTATTTCTTAAATTCTTTATGTGCGTGTCAATAGTTCTAGTACTAGCCGAAATGTTATATTCAAAAACGTTTTCCAAAATGAGCTCTCTATCTAGAACAATGTCAGGGTTTCGTAAAAACAAATAAAGCAAATCAAATTCTTTTGGTCTCAAATGAACTGTTTTTCCTTTTAAAAGAACAGTTTTTGATTTCAAAGATAATACCAAACCATCTACTTCAAATTTATCGCCTCTATTTTTGCGTCTGACGCGTCTTAGCAAAGCTTTAACTCTAGCAATAAGCTCTCTATTGCTGAAAGGTTTAGTCAAATAATCGTCAGCTCCGGAATCAAAACTTCCAATTTTATTGGCTTCAGCGAACTCTACTGTAAGCATTATTATAAGAGTATTTCTTAAAATAGGATCTCGCCTTACCTTTTTTACAAACTCCATTCCTCCTATTGTGGGCATGTTTATATCTACAATTATAATATCTGGTTTAGATATTAACATTCTACTATACCCTTCATCGGTATCTTTGCATGCGATAACCATAAAACCTTCATATTCAAGAAGTTGTTTTACCAAAGTTCTTAAACTTTCTTCATCATCAATCACAATGATTTTTATTTCCTTCATATAAAAATCCTTTTATTGATTTTTAAAAGCCGGCAAAATAAATTTAACTGTGTGCTTCGCAGACTTTACTTTCTGCCCAAATATTTCCACGATACAAAGCCACTATCTCGCTTGCTAGAAAAAGTCCTAATCCGCTTCCTCTTAATTTTTCAAATTTACTCCTTTTTAGTTGATAAAACTTCTCAAAAATCTTTTTTAATAACTCTTTAGGCATGCCTGTTCCCGTATCGGATATCCAAACTTCAACAAATTTATCGCCGCGCTCTTGAGATAACGTGGCTTTTATAGAAACGGTATAGCCTTCCTTGGTAAACTTAAAAGCATTGCTTAAAATAGAGCAGACACCGCAAGACCAAGCGAATCAGCGTCAGCCGACACCGGAGGAAGACCATCAGCTACGTCAATTACAATTTTCTTCTTTTCCATGTCCGCAATAGATCCAAAATCGCGGATCTCTTAACAACTTCATCTGCATAGGCTAAAATTCCTTTCGCTTTAACTTTTCCCGCTCTAATTTCCGATAAACTCAAAACGTTGTTTATAAAGTACTTAAGTCTCCCTGCAGAATCTTTTATTATTTTCAATCCTCCCTCCGATAATATCATTAAAACCGCTATCTTTAGCTTTTTCAATCATTAAAGCAGCTTGAAAACTCTATTATTTCTCTTTAGGCTCAAGAGATATTACGACGCTGCTATTCAATTTTGAAGCTACAAAATTATACAGCCACGCCACAACAACCGATCCTATTGCCATTATCACCGTATAAAGCACTACAAATATAACCCAAGACAACAACTTCGCGCCAAAACCAAGACCTGCAGCTAAATCGGTTGGTAAAAAGAAAAATGTAACCAACCCGATAACAACTCCTAAAATTGCAAAAACGACAGGCAATACTCTAAGAACTGAAGCTACTTGGACTTTTTTCACATCGTAAAGGGACATTTTCAACCTCCTTTATTTTGCCTTCCCCTCCCCTCAAAACACCGCTTTGCAACAAAACCGTAACAGAATATTTTTTCAAAGTCAAATTTTAAAGCTAAAAAATAAAACTTATTTAGAAGCATACTCTCCTTTCATGTCTTCAAGAGTCTTAGGAGCATAGTCCTTCGCGTGTCCGGCAGTTCCGAAATCTTTCATTTTTGAAATTATAAGATTTGTAAGAGCTGTTCTTGCAGGTCCCAAGTAATCTCTAGGGTCAAACTTCTCAGGAGTTTCCGCAAATACTTTCCTTATTGCAGCCGTAATAGCAAGTCTTCCGTCAGTGTCAACGTTAATTTTTGACACGCCAAGTTTAATCGCTTCTTGAAGGCTAGTCATAGGCACGCCGGTCGCTCCCGGCATTTTTCCGCCGTATTTGTTTACTTCGTCAATCAATTCTTTAGGAACTGAAGAAGCTCCGTGCAACACAATAGGAATATCTATCAAAGCTCTTATCTCTTTCAAAACATCAAAAGCAAGATTTGCCGCTCCTTTAAATTTATAAGCGCCGTGCGAAGTTCCTATAGCTATAGCCAAAGAATCAACGCCTGTTTCGTCCACAAATTTCTTTGCTTCGTTGGGATCAGTCAAATGAATTTTACCTGAACCAACGCCGTCTTCAATTCCGCCAAGAGTTCCTATTTCCGCTTCAACGGAAACTCCTCTGGCATGAGCGTACTCCACAACAGAACGAGTAACTTTTATATTATAATCATAAGTAGAAGCAGTCTTTCCGTCTTCCATTAAAGATCCGTCTATCATAACGGACGAAAAACCTAAGCCTATCGCCTTTACGGCAGATTCCAAAGAGTTGCCGTGGTCTAAATGCATAGCGACAGGAATATCAGGATTTTCAATAACGGCAGCTTTCATTAAATAACCTAAATAAGTAAAGTTGGAATATTTCAAAGCGCCTCTGCTGGCTTGAATAATTACGGGAGACCGCGTCTCTTTTGCAGCGGCCATAATAGCCTGAATCTGTTCCATGTTATTGACGTTGTACGCTCCAACTCCGTACTCTTTCTTTCTTGCTTCTTCTAAAATCTGCTTCGCCGCCGCCAATGCCATATAATCCTCCTATTCTTTTTTCAACTTTTTCTTGCTGTTTTTCTTAGATGAAGATCTCTTGTAAATTCCCATATTTCTAAATCTCAAATACCTTTCTTGAACAATTTTTTTGTTATTCATTCCATTATAAGATTTAAGATATTTGCTCAAAACTGTTTTTATATTTGCAGCAGTCTTGGCATGATTATAATGCGCCCCGCCTAGAGGTTCTTTTATTATTTCATCTATAACTTTTAATTTAAGCAAATCTTTTGAAATAAGTTTTAAAGAATCCGCCGCGTCCGCAGCTTTTGAACTGTCTCTGAAAAGTATAGAGGCGCAGCCTTCGGGAGATATAACGGAATAATAAGAGTTCTCCAAACACAACATCTTGTTTGAAACGCCTATCCCTAAAGCGCCGCCGGAACCACCTTCGCCGATAACAATCGTTATAATCGGAACTTTTAGGCTAGACATTTCTCTTAAATTTCTTGCGATGGCTTCGGCCTGTCCTCTTTCTTCAGCGGCAATGCCGGGATAAGCTCCGGGAGTATCTATGAACGTTATTATAGGACGATTAAACTTTTCGGCAAGCTTCATTATTCTCATAGCCTTTCTATAACCTTCAGGGTGAGCCATGCCAAAATTTCTGTCTATGTTTTCTTCAAGAGTTCTGCCTTTTTGATGCCCTATTACAGCTACCGGTTTCTCATCAAACTCGGCGATTCCGCATAAAAGGGCGGGATCGTCGCCAAAACATCTGTCGCCATGAAGTTCGATAAAATTTTCAAAAATAAGTTTTATATAGTCTTCCGAATACGGTCTTTGCGGATGTCTGGCAATTTGTATGCGCTGCCATGGAGATATCGATCCGTAAATTTTTTGTTTCAACTCGTCTCTTGTTTTCTCAAGATCGCTAATCTGTTCCGACAAATCTACGTTCTGTTCCTGAGCGGATTTTTTTAATTCTTTAATTCTTTTATCAATTTCCACTATAGAATGTTCAAAATCAAAAGTTATGTCCATTTATCCTCATTCTTTATAAGCCGCCTAAGCTAAAATTTACCTAAATAACTTATCTTTAACATTCTTTCATTTGGGATTCTTTCCGCGTCTTTTTTACCCCAACAATCTCTTACAACACAATCTATATCTAAATATTCCGTCACGGAAAACCTTAAACCGCAGTTAAGCCTTGCCTCAGGAAAATAGTTAACGTTGTCATACTCAAGCATAAAAGATACAAACTCTTTATATAAAGGCGCCGTTGCGTTTGAAAACCAATAAACTTTTGGGCTAGAAAAATCGTTCACGTTAATACCTAAGTTGAATATTAAACCTTCAATGAAAAATTCTCTTCCGACGACAAAGTACGCTCCTTTGCCTCTTTGCGCATATCCGCCGTCATAATCTCCATTTATAAAAGTTCCCTGTCCGTCATAGCCTAAAGCAAATCCGGGCAAGGTCATACTTCCTCCGTAAAGCCTAAGTTTTACATGGAGAGAGGGAACCGCCGCTTTTATGTTTTCGTAGCCAATAAATCTATCTAATTCCCAAGACACCCCTAAATCCAATGGCTTGAAAACGCCGAAATTAATTTCTGAAATCACATTTCCGCGCGAGAAACACCTGAAGTCTGCGCTGTACGAGCCGTAACTTAGTATCCCCGTAGCGGGCGTATCAATTACGTACGTTTTGCCGGCATAAAGAAAAGAAACGCAAAATAAGACTGCGACAAACGAGACCCATATCTTCTTCAACATTCATATCTCCTGTCAAGTCTGTCTGAATTATATAACTTTACAGCGTCTAAAATCAATTTCTCGCTTTGGAAAAACCGATTAGGAGTTTGTCTATAACGCTTAAAATATTATTTACAACTTGCCGCGGCGTTAACCCGTCAGTGTTAAAAGCGTAATCGCAGTCCGAATACGCTTCTTTTCTCAATTCTAAAAGTCTTTTTATTTCATCTAAAGGATTTTCGCGCTTTAAGAGGGGCCTTATAGAGCCGGATTTGATTCTGTCGTATATCGCTTCGGGCGAAGCATAAAGATTTATTATTATTCCCTTATTTCCTAAAAGCTTAACGTTTGACGGATTAAGAACAGCCCCTCCGCCGCAAGATATTACAGAGGAATCCTCTTGCGATAAAGCCCTTATAACTTCCGACTCCGTCCGTCTAAACTCTTTCTCGCCGAACTTCTCAAAAATCATATTTATTGAAAGCCCTATTTTTTTCTCTATCAAGGCGTCAGTATCAAAGAAATCCTTGCGAAGCTCTTTTGAAAGAATCTTTCCGGTAACAGACTTCCCGACGCCCATAAAACCTGTTAGAACTAAATTCATTATATGAATTTTATCCTTTCTTTGTAATCGTTTACTCTTTTCTTAACATCTTCAATAGAATCACCGCCAAATTTTTCTGTTAAAGCATTAGCAAGCTCTACGGCAACCGCAGCTTCAGCAACGCCGCCCGCAGCTGGAACTGCGCAAACGTCGCTTCTAACAGCTTCAGCTTTTGCCGATTCTTTTGTTTTTAAATTTACTGAATTAAGAGAATTTACAAGCGAAGGTATCGGTTTCATTGTACAAGTTATAACTATAGGCTCGCCGTTGCTCATTCCTCCTTCTACGCCGCCCGCTCTGTTAGTTTCTCTGTAAAAACCTTTCGTTTTATCGTAAAAAATCTCGTCATGAGCTTTTGAACCGAAAAGCTCCGCAAGTTTGACCCCATATCCAAACTCAACGACCTTTACAGCCTGAATAGAAATTAAGGCTTGGGCAAGACGTCCGTCAAGTTTTAAATCATACTGCACGTGGCTTCCAAGACCAACCGGAACATTCTTAGCTACAACTACAATCTTACCGCCAAGCGTATCGCCCTTTAAAGAAGCTTCATCTATCAACTCTTTCATTTTCTTATCAGCTTCAATATCTGGAGATCTCACTTCGGAGCTTTCAACATTACTCCAAAACTTTTCATCTTCAATCAAACCGTCTTCCACAACGACGCTCCCGATTTGAGAAGTATAAGACATAACGCTTATCCCAAACTCCTTTAGAAAAGCTTTGCATACGGCTCCGGCCGCCGTTCTAGCCGCCGTTTCTCTAGCGGACGCTCTTTCAAGAATATCCCTAAAATCTTTTAAACCATATTTCATAAGACCCGGCAAGTCTGCATGGCCGGGACGCGGTCTTAAAAGCGGTTCATTGTCAGACTCGTTTGAAACAGGCGACATTATTTCTATCCAATTTTCAAAATCTTTATTGAAAATAAGCATAGCTATTGGAGAACCTAAAGCCCTGTAGCGGCGAACGCCTGATAAAATTTTTACCTTATCAGTTTCTATGTTCATTCTTTTGCCCCTGCCGTAACCTTTCTGTCTTCTGGCAAGATCTAAATTTATATTGTCAACGTCTATAATAAGTCCGGCGGGAATCCCCTCAACAATTGCCACCAAAGCTTCTCCATGCGATTCCCCCGCAGTAGTAAACCTAATCATAATTTTCCCCTAAACAAGTCAACTTTATATATGTCAATTATTATAACATAACTATTTTTCAATACGTCCGCTCTCGCGTAAATTTTAACGCGAGAGCGAGCGTTAACGGTATGGCAATAGATTAATTTTATAGAAAAGCTTTTTCCAATTCCTACCAAACGACAAATCTTCTTACTTATTATGTCGGCTTATTTTTTTAACGCTCGTTTGAAAATATAATTAATATTCTTAAACTGAGACTTTACGTCGCAATCCTTTTTTATTTCTTCCGGCTTCATATATTTCTTTATTTCTTGACTCCTAAGGCACGCTTCTTCAAAAGATACTTTGTTATCCCTCGCGTCAAACGCCGCGGCCTGCGTCATCGCATAAGCGTCTTCTCTGGAAACGCCTTTGTCTACCAACGAAAGAAGCGCGGTCCCTGAAAATATAATATCTTTTGTATTATCAATATTTATCTGCATGTTTTTAGGATAAACGTTAAGACCTGACAACAAACCTTGCATTCTGACAAGCATGTAGTGCAAAACTATTGAAGCGTCGGGAAACATAATTCTTTCCGCGGAAGAATGGCTTATGTCGCGCTCATGCCACAAAGCGATATTTTCCATAGCGGTAACGGCGTAACCTCTTAAAAGGCGGGCAAGTCCGCAGATGTTTTCTGAAATTATAGGATTTCTTTTATGCGGCATAGCGGACGAACCTTTTTGTCCTTTTGTAAACGGCTCTTCCGCTTCCGCTACTTCCGTTCTTTGTAAATGTCTTATTTCAACAGCAATTCTTTCAAGACACGCTCCGACATGGGCTAAAGTTGAAAAATAAATTGAATGCCTGTCGCGAGGAACAATTTGCGTAGAAACAGGTTCGGGCTTTAATCCCATTTTTTGGCATACGTACTTCTCAACGCTAGGATCCAAATGGGCCATAGCGCCAACGGCCCCGGAAATTTTACCATAGCTTACAGTCTCAAGAGCAAAATTCAATCTGTCCAAAGACCTCATAATTTCACTGTACCACGAAGCCGCTTTTAACCCAAAAGTCATGGGTTCAGCGTGAACGCCGTGAGTTCTGCCCATTACAGGAGTCATTTTGTATTTCTTCGCCAATTTGGAGGTTATAACAGACAATTTTTTCGTTTCTTCCATAATGAGTTTTGTTGACTGTCTAAGCTGAGCGCCCGTAGCGGTGTCCAATACGTCAGAAGACGTCATGCCTAAATGCAAAAAGCGCCCTTCATGACCTACAGTTTCCGCAACAGATGTTAAAAACGCTATAACGTCGTGCTTAACGATAAGCTCTAACTCGGCTATTCTATCAACGTTTATTTTTGCTTTTTTCTTTACAGTCTCCACGGCTTTTTTGGGAACTGCGCCTAACTTTGCCATAGCTTCAGCCGCAAAAATTTCAACTTCAAGCATTTTTTTAAATCTATTTTCATCCGACCAAACTGCAGCCATTTCCGGCTTAGTATAACGAGAAATCATTTTTAGCCTCTTAAATTTTCTTCTATAACTTTTTTAATTGCCTGCGGATATATTTGACGCTCTATTTCTAAAACTCTTCTCGCCACGTCTTCAGGCGTATCTTTCTCAGAAATCGCCACTTCTTTTTGTAGAATAATTTCCCCGGAATCGTATTCTTCATTTGCAAAATGCACGGTTGCTCCCGACTTTTTTTCACCCGCTTTTACAACAGCCTCGTGGACATATCGCCCGTACATACCTTCGCCGCCAAATTTAGGAAGAAGAGCAGGGTGAATGTTTAATATTCTATCTTTATATTCCCTTAATATATCTCGACCTATCCTTCTCAAGTAACCCGCGAGGCAGACCATGTCCGTCTTTGCGCCTTGCAATCGGGAAAAAATATCCTTGTTAAAACATTCTTCGTCTTTAAAATTTTTCCTCTCTATATAAACGGATTTTATATTTTCTTTTTTTGCTCTTTCTAAAACGAACGCGTTCGCATTATTTGAAATTACCAAAACAACTTCAGCTAAACCTTTTAATACGCCAGACTTATGCGCATCTACTATAGTCTGCATATTAGAGCCGCCGCCTGAAGCTAAAACCGCAAGCCTTATCATATAATCTCAACGCCTTTATCGCCTTTCTTAACGCGTCCTATGGCTTTAGCGCCTTTGAAAAACTTTTTAACTCGCGAAGCGACGTCGGGACGAACAACCAAAACCATTCCTATCCCCATGTTAAGAGTTCTATAAATATCCTCTTGCGCAACATTTCCTTTTTCTTGAACAAGTTTAAAAATTTCAGGAACTTTCCAAGAGTTTTTTTCAATAACAACTCTTATATTTTCTGGAAGGATTCTTTCTATTTTATCGTAAAAACTTCCGCCGGTAATGTGGGCTATGCCGACTATATTTTGACTTTTTGAATTAAACTTCGCTAAAGCCGCCAAAACTTCTTTAACGTAAATTTTTGTCGGAGCAAGCAATTGTTTTGAATATTTTTTTAGTTCGTCGTCGGAAAAAACTTTTCTTATAAGAGAATAACCGTTTGAGTGCGGACCGCTTGAAGGAAGACCTATTATAACGTCGCCAGGCTTTATCTTCTTTCCGTTTATCTCTTTTCCTTTTTCAATTATTCCGATTGAAAAACCAGCTAAGTCGCACTCGCCGTCTTTATAAAAACCCGGCATTTCAGCGGTTTCTCCGCCTATAAGAGAAGATCCGGACAACTCACAGCCTTTGGCTATGCCTTTTATAACTTGCTCTGCTTGACCTATGTTTAGCTTTCCGCAAGCAAAGTAGTCTAAAAAGAAAAGAGGCTTTGCGCCGACGCATATTAAATCGTTCACGTTCATAGCGACTAAATCTACGCCGATCGTATCGCGTTTGTTAAGCAAAAAAGCTAGCTTCAATTTTGTCCCGACGCCGTCTGTTGAACTAACTAGATTATATTTTGTTCCGTTTATCGGAAACAATCCGCCAAAACCGCCGATTTGCGGGAATTTTTTCTTAAGTTTTTTTACTAAATCGTTTCCGGCGTCAATATTTACCCCCGCGGACCTATACGTAATAGACATTTTTTCCCTCTATCTAAATATATTCGCGAAAAAAGTTATAAGTATTGCGTTTGTGAAATCTACCAAAAAGCAACCTACTATTGGAACAACCAAAAACGCTTTCATTGAGTAGCCGTGTTCTTTAGTAACAGCCTGCATATTTGACAATGCGTTAGGCATGGCGCCTAAACCAAAACCCGCAAAGCCGGCAGCCATAACCGTAGAATTGTAATTTTTCCCAAGAAGTTTATATACGAAGAAATAAGCTACAAGTAACACTAAAATTATCTGAATAACAAGCATAACGATTATTGGCAAAGCCAAATCCATCAAGTGACACAACTTTAAAGAACTTATAGCCATTGTAACAAAAATAGCGAGAGAGACGTCTGATATCATACCGACGGTTTTAGTATCTAATTCAAATATTTTTGTCGCGTCGCCTATGTTGCGGATAACGACAGCCGCTATCATCGTAACTAAGTACGAAGGTAAGACTATGCCTGCTTTACCAAAATAAAAACTTAAAACTGAACCAGCGCCCATAGCGATCAAAAGCCATGCAAGATTCCTCATCAAGTGCGGACCGCTTACTACGTCTTCTTCCTCTTCGTCGGAAGGCGTTGGTATAACGCCTTCTTCTTGAGCAAAATCTCCGACTTCTTCGTATTCGGAAGATTGCGCTTCGGTATCAATTTCAGCTTGATCATTAAGCTCGGCGTGAGGCGTAATAACTTTATGTCTCTTGATAATCCACTCCGCTAAAGGTCCGCCGACTCCAGAGCCAGCGACCATACCAAACGTAGCGCAGGCAACGCCTACCGTCGCAGCGCTATTAACGCCTAAAGTATTTTCAAAGAAACTGCCAAATGTTCCAGCCGTTCCCAAACCGCCAGTCATAGACATTGATCCGCCTACTATCCCTAAAAGAGGATTTAGATTAAATATCTTTGCAATACAAACGCCGGCTGTGTTTTGCAACACGACAAGAAAAGAACAAACTGACAAAAATGCGACTATCATCAACCCGCCGTTCATCAACAACTTATAGCTAGCGTTCATTCCTATAGTGCAGAAAAACATAATCATAAGCAGATTTTGCAACGTTGAATCAAACTGAACGCTAAGAATATGATTGTACTGTAAAACCGCCGCGACTATAGCGATAGTTAAACCGCCTATAGCCGACGCGGGAATAGAAAGCTTTACAAAAAATCTAATCTTACTTCTTATAAAAGCTCCAAAATAATACATTATGACGCCCAAAGCGACAGCTTGTACCATATTGATTTTTAAAGTTAATAAACCGTTAATTACTTCTGTTTCCATCAACCGCTCCCTTATAATCTAATCGCACGCATAAAATATTCTTTTTTAACGAACCTTAAAGAGCTTACTTACGGCTTCCAGGTTTAACTGCAACGCCACCCTTTTTACACATAGGGCAGTCTTCTTCTTTATAACTCTTTACTTCCAAAGTCAAGAGAGAAAATCTCGGAACGCCAAAATCAACCTTGCCGGCGCTTCTGTCAACAAGAGACGCGACCGCAACGACTCGCGCGCCGCTTGCTTTCAACGTTTCTATAACCTCTCCGGTTGAAAGACCGGTAGTTATAACGTCTTCCGCCACTAAAACTTTTTCATTTTCATTTACCGAAAATCCTCTTCGCAAGAGAACTTTACCGTCAACTCTTTCGGTAAATACGGCTCTTACGCCTAAAGCTCTGCCCATTTCCTGACCTATAACAACGCCGCCCATTGCGGGAGAAACAACCATATCAACTTTTACGTTGTTTTCTCTTATTTTTTTTGCAAGTTCTTCGCCAAGTCTTTCCGCTTCTTTAGGGTGTTGCAAAATTAAAGCCGACTGGAAATACGTATCCGAATGTAAACCGCTGGATAATTTAAAATGTCCATTTAAAAGAGCATTATTTTTTTTGAATAGCTCTCTTACATCTTCCCGTAGCATCTTATATATCCTTCGTTTCTTTATTTCTTACGCTTCTTATACCCAAAAATATCAATACGCAACCCATAATCGCATTTATCATTTGTACAAAAACGTTAGGCAAAACTCTTCCGGCAATACTGCCGACCAAACAAATAAAAATCATAAATATCGGAGTCCCAAGCAAAAATCCAAAAGCAAAAATACCGGAGTCTTTTAAATCCATATCTCGCTTGCTTATTTCAAGAGAAAAAATCCCGGTAATAAACAAAATGGTTATAGGATTTGCAATAGTCAACCCAAACAGCCACAAAAATAAATCAGGACCTTGACGAAATGAAGGATAATCTACCGTGCGCCCCGCAGCTATAAACAACACCCCAAATATAATCAGAACTGTTCCGACAACAACGTCAAAAATTCTCTGATAAGGCTTTAATTTCTTTATGATGTTGGAAATTGAAAAAACAGCCAGACTTATATAAACAACATCGGCAAGAGTTATTCCTATAATGCCTATAATCAGTTTGCTTAAAGGCAAAGAGAGAGACAAACGAAAAACTAACAGACAAATAGGTCCTATTCCGCCAATCTGTAGTAAAAGACCTGTTTTTAATCCATCAACAAACAGCTTTTCTGATTTTTTTGATGTCAACCTCATTGTATCAGCACGCTCTCATAAATATTTTTAGCGGCTTCAGCGGGATTTTCAGCTTCTAATATAGGTCTGCCAACCACTATAAAATCCGCGCCTTCTTTTATCGCCATTTCAGGCGTAGCGACTCTTTTTTGATCGTCGTTCGCTTTTGCTGGTCTGATGCCGGGAGTCACCACGTTAAATTTTTTACCGCATTCGTTTTTAATTAAAGATATTTCAAGCGGCGACGATATTACGCCGTCTATACCGCATGCCTTTGTAAGTTTCGCTCTTCTTACAACTTCTTCGGGCGTTGTAATCTGGCTCGTTAAAACAGTTACGGCCCATATTTTAGGCCTATTTTCAACAGAAGAGGCGGCTTCGAGCATTTCTTCTCCGCCGATTGAGTGGACTGTTAAACTAAAAACGCCCAAATCTTTCGCCGACTCTACGGAACGCTTCACCGTGGCGGGAATATCGTGGAATTTTAAATCCAAAAAAACTTCTTTGCCGTTGTCTTTTATCATTTTTATTATTTCTTTTCCCGACTGCAGAAATAAAATAGGTCCAACTTTGTAAACGTCTATGTACGGACTTGTTTCTTTTACAAGTTTCTCAGCTTTTTGAAAGTCGTAAACGTCTAAAGCCAGTATTGTCTTCTTCATTATATCCCCTTAACTTAAAACTAACAAGCTTTTCTCGCGGCATTGGCGACGCCTATTATATCTCTTACGGATTTTATGTTTTTCTCTTTCAATATTTCTTCAATTCCATCAATAATTTTTATCAGATTTTCCGGAGAAAGCAAACTCGCGCTGCCGACGCTTACAACGGACGCGCCTGCAAGCATGAATTCAACGGCGTCTTCCCCGGTCATTATGCCGCCGCAACCTATTATAGGTATTTTTATATTTTGATACGCGTCGTACACGCACCGTACCGACATAGGTTTTACGCAAGTTCCAGACATTCCGCCTTTAACGGTGGAAAGTTTCGGTTTAAAAGTTTTTACGTCTATAGCCACCGCAGGATAAGTGTTTGCCAAAGTTACGCCGTCTGCCCCCGCGTTTTGAGCCGCCAACGCAAACTCGGAAATATCAGCAACAAGCGGAGACAGTTTTGCAATAACGGGAACTTTTGCAACTTTCTTTACGCTTTTAACGACATCCTGCATTAAAGGCAAATCGTGACATACTATTTTCTTTTTTAAATTCGGGCAAGACAAGTTCAACTCTATTGCGGACGCGCCTGAACGCGCGCTTAGCGTCTTTACAGTTTCAACATACTCGTTTACCGCGGCTCCTGCAACGCTTACTATAACAGGGACGCCCGTTTTACGCAAATTATCAAGAGGCTCTTCAACAAAAGCTTTAACGCCTATGTTTTGCAAACCTATTGTATTTAGCATTCCTGAAGCGACTTCGACAATTCTCGGTTGAACATTGCCCAAACGAGGTTCCAACGTTATAGTTTTTGTTACAATCGCTCCAAGTTTTTCCAAAGATATCAAATCGGCAAGCTCATAACCATAACCAAAAGTCCCCGACGCTGTAAACACAGGATTCTTAAACTTAATTCCAGCAAATTCTATACCCAAATCAGGGGTCATATTGAATTATCAAATATCCTCTTTACTAAAGATTTTCTTGCATAAAAAGCTCTTGTTATTGAGCCATGTCCACTGCCTTTTGTCCTTGCTTGTATCCACTTCCCATCTTTGCCTGTCAAAGAAACAAATCCGCTATTTTTAAGCTTATTTCTTATAAAATCATAATCTTCTTTTATCTCGGCAATTAAATTACCGTCGTTTGTAAAGTCAAAACTTGTTACTTTCAACAATTCCGCATCTTCAGCGTTTTTGCCATTCCACTTGACTGCACACAAAACTATTGACTTTAATTTTGACCAACAATGGCTATCATAAAACTCCATCTCTAAAAGCTCTTTAGGGTTTATCATAGTTATTGCCATTGTCTCTTTTGGAACAAATTCGCCTTTGCGTTCGCAAAAACTTACCGACTTCAACTCAAAATTCAATCCGTTTGGAGCCTTTGAGGTATTAGTATCCAATCCTGCCAATTTTTCAAGAACTAAGCCTTTCCAGCCTTTATTTTGTTTGCCTGTTTCAAAAGTCGTAACCTTGCGTTTCAGAGCCAAATCTTTTAAATTCTGCCCGACGTATTTACGCAGATTGATTATTGCATTAGCTCTTGTGATTATCTTCATTTCGTTCTTTTATTCGCTTTATATTTTCCACTTTTTTCAAGGAAACATTCTTGCCTAAAACTTTTATTATGTAAGCAGTCCGCCTTCTTATCTTCAACATATTCCGAAACTAAACCTTTATATCTCTTTATAGATAAGTCCAAATATTTCTCTTCAGTATCAATCCCAACAAAATTTCTACCATTTGCAACAGCTGCGATCCCCGTTGTTGAACTACCAGTAAAAGGATCTAGTACGGTATCTCCTTTATTTGTGCTTGCCAAAACAATTCTTCTCAATAAGTCTAACGGCTTTTGCGTCGGGTGTTTTCCAAATAATTTCTCAGAAGGTTTTGGCGTCCCAATTGACCACACACTACGCATTTGCGTTCCATCTTTTTTTAAAGAATCTTCTTTCCACTTTCCATTTTTCATTAAATCATAGTTAAAAGCGTGTTTGCATTTTTTATCTTTACGAGCCCATATCAAAGTTTCATGGCTTGCCGTAAAAAAACGACAACTCAAATTTGGGGCAGCATTGGGCTTGAACCAAGTTATATCATTTAAAAAATGGTATCCGTTCATCTCAAGAGCTACGCCGCACTGATAAATGGAATGATATGTTCCACTAACCCAAATAGTTCCATTATCTTTTAAAACTCTTTTACATTCTTTAAGCCACTTTACATGAAATTCTAAATTTTTAATAGAACCTTGTCCTATATCCCAATCGCCTTTTTTAACGCTCGCGCGTTTTCCTGAACGACACGTGAAAGAACCATTTGACAAAAAATACGGAGGATCAGCAAATATCATATCTATGGAATTTTCGGAAAGCCCTTGCAATACTTTTATACAATCGCCGTTGTACAAAACAAAACTATTGCTATGAAAATATTCCGCCATTTATAATTCCACTTGCTCTATTTTAAATACAGGTCCGTCTTTGCAAGTCATTTTTGTTTTGCCGTCAACTTTTACGGCGCAGCCCTGGCAAGTGCCTAATCCGCATGCCATTTTTTCTTCCAACGACGCAAAACCTTTTACATTCTTAAGCATGGCAATCTCCAAAACTTTTTTTAACATTGGCGTAGGTCCGCAAACAAATATTACGTCGTCAGATTTCAAATTTTTTTGCAATACGTCCGTTATATAACCTTTAGATCCTTTTGAACCGTCTTCCGTTGAGACTTTTATTTTCCAACCAAGATTCTCAAATTTATCAAGACACAACAAATCCCTTTGGGAACGAGCGCCGTAGTACAATGTTCCTTTCTTGTTTAATTTCGCGGCGAGAAAATGAACCGACGCTATTCCCGTACCGCCAGCAACAATAACATGGTTAAAATCTTTGTAAGTCTCTAAATCATAACCTTTGCCTAACGGTCCCAAAAGCCGTATCGCTCCAGTAGAAATCTTTGAGAGTATAGTCGTCCCTTTGCCAACGACTTTGTATAAAAAACTTAACGTATCTTTTTTAACATCATGGACGCTTATTGGTCTACGTAAAAAAACTCCGGGAACTTCTATCATAAAAAATTGACCTGGATAACAATGTTTTACAACATCGTCCGCTTTAACTTTTAATTCAAAATACACCGCATAAACCTCTTTATTTGAAATTATCTCATAACTTTTATCAAATCTCTTAGATGCGCGCACTCTTGATCCTCGTTATTATTTCTGCCAGACTATGTCGCCGCCTACTATAGTCATAACGGCGCCGCCTTTAAACTTTCTTCCTATAAAAGGCGAATTCTTGCTTTTTGAAAATATGCTTTCTTTGGTAAACTCATAAGAATATTTAGCATCTATTATCGTTATATCGGCAACGCTGCCTTCTTTGAGAGAACCCCTGCTTTCAAGATTAAAGATTTTTGCAGGATTTAAAGCCATCTTGGCGACAGCTTCAGAAAGGCTTAAAACTCTTTTGTCTACAAGCTCGTTTAAAACCAAACTTAACATAGTTTCAAACCCTATAATGCCAAAAGGCGCTAAATCAAATTCTCTATTCTTTTCTTCCTGCGTATGCGGAGCATGGTCGGTAGCTATACAGTCTATCGTACCGTCTGCCAGCCCTTTCTTTATAGCTTCTACGTCTCTTTCTTCTCTTAAAGGAGGATTCATTTTAGTATTGGCGTCATAGACTTTAACAATGTCGTCAGTTAACGTGAAATAATGAGGACAAGTTTCCGCAGTAATTTTTACGCCTTTTTTTTTAGCTTGCCTTACCAAATCTACAGAGCCTTCCGTTGAAAGATGGGCTAGATGCAGATAACCGCCAGTAAGCTCGGCTAGCATTATGTCGCGGCTTATCGCGACTTCTTCCGCTTGTTTTGGCATGCCTCTAATACCCAATATCATTGAATTTTTGCCTTCGTTCATTGATCCGTTTTTGCTAAGCTCCTTATCTTCGCTATGGGAAATAACAGGAATCTTAAACATCTTGGTATACTCCAAAGTTCTACGCATTATCTGAGAGCTCATTATAGGAAGACCGTCGTCGCTTACAGCGACAATACCGGCTTTCTTTAGAACTCCAATTTCTGAAAGTTCAACTCCTAAAGAACCTCTCGTCGCGCACCCTATTGGAAAAACGTTTACAACGCCTTCTTTTTGAGCCTTGAAGATAATAAATTCAACGGTCGGGGCGTTGTCTATTGGAGGTTTAGTATTAGGCATGCACAAAACAGTGGTAATTCCGCCTTTTGCGGCTGACCGCGTGCCTGTGTAAATTGTCTCTTTACCCTCTTGACCTGGCTCTCTCAAGTGAGCATGGACGTCTATTAAACCGGGCGCCGCAATTTTACCGCTCCCGTCAATAATTTTGAATTTGCCATCTCCAGAAAACTTTGAAACTATTTTGCCGTCTTCAATAAAAATATCGCCGACGGCATCTTTATTCTGAGACGGATCAACAATTCTTATATTTTTAATTTGAAGACGCATTTTTCCTCTTTTTTAAAAGATATAAAACTGCCATTCTAACAGCTATCCCATTTGTTACCTGCTCGTTGATTACCGCGTTTGGGCTGTCGGCGACTTCGGAAGAAATCTCTATACCCCTGTTCATGGGTCCAGGATGCATAATTAAAACTCCTGCCTTTGCTTTGCCAAGTCTTTCTTTTGTTAATTGGTACAATTCTACATACTCGCGAACTGACGGGAACAAATTTTCTTGCTGGCGTTCAAGCTGTATTCTTAAGATGTTTACTACGTCCGCCTTTTTTACCGCTTCGTCTAAATCATAATATATTTTGACACCCAAATCTTTTATATTTTCAGGGATTAAAGTGGGCGGTCCCGACACCGCAACTTCAGCCCCCATTTTAGCCAGCGCCCAAATATTAGATTTTGCAACTCTTGAATGAGCAATATCGCCAACGAGAAGCACTTTTAAACCTTCAATTTTTTTCTTTTTCTCATACATCGTATACAAATCAAGAAGCCCCTGCGTCGGATGCTCGTGAAAACCGTCGCCCGCATTTATTATTGAAGCGTTAAGATTTCTCGCCAGAATATCCGGCGCTCCGGCCAGCGAATGCCTGATAATTATATAATCGGCTTTCATAGCTTCAAGCGTTTTGCCCGTATCTATTAAACTTTCGCCCTTAACTACGCTTGAAGCACTAACCGCGACATTTACGACGTCTGCCGAAAGCCTTTTTGCGGCAATTTCAAAAGAATTCCTTGTACGAGTCGAAGGCTCGTAAAAAAGCGTTACTACTGTTTTTCCAATCAAGGTCGGAGCTTTTTTAACAGATCTCGTGAAAAGGCTTTTAAAGGGCTTTACCGCGTCTAAAATCGTCTGTAAGTCTTTTTTATCCAGATGCTCAAGACCAAGCAAGTCTTTGCAGTTAAGGGACATCTTTGCTCCTCTGTTTATATATGTTTCTCTCTATAACAGCGTTTAAAAACCGCTAACTTACAAGAACTTTATCTTCGCCGTCCGCTTCTTTACAATCAACTTTTATAAATTTTTTACTTTCGTATTTAACTCCAACGTATTTAGCCTCTATAGGCAGCTCCCTAAAGCCCCTATCAACTAAAACCGCAAGTTGAATGGATTTAGGCCTGCCAAAATCAGTAAGAACGTCAAGCGCCGCTCTTACCGTTCTTCCTGTATAAAGGACGTCGTCAATCAAAATTATACTTTTTCTGTTTAAATCAAACGGCATAACCGTGTCTTTTATGATAGGCATATCAGATTCAAAATCGTCAAGATCGTCTCTGTGAAGAGTGATATCTAAAGTTCCAAATAGAATTTCAGATTCTTTTACATTGGCAAGCTTAGCAATTTCAGAAATGATTCTCTTTGCAAGAAACACCCCTTTGCTTTGTATCCCGACAACGGCAAAATCGCTTATATTGCGATTGTCGCCAAAAATCTTTGTAGAAATCGCTCTTATCGCGTCTTGAAAGGCGCGAGCGTCTAATATAATTTCCGCCATTTTATTTTTTTAGACCTGTTATATATTTTTCTAAACCGTCTTTTTGAAGTTTAAGGTCTTCTTTTACGACAAGTTCAGCAAGCTTAACTTTGTAAGATTTCAATTTTTCTTTCAAAATGTCGTCACTTATGGCAATGATTTGAACAGCCAAAATCGCCGCGTTTATTGCGCCGGCTTTGCCTACGGCAACAGCAGCCACAGGCGCCCCTTTAGGCATTTGCATTATGGATAACAAAGCGTCAAAACCTGCCAAATGCTCGCGCTCTACGGGAACTCCTATTACTGGAAGAATAGTTTCCGAAGCGATAACTCCCGGAAGAGCGGCGGACATACCCGCTACTGCTATAAAAACTTTCGCTCCGGAACTTTCCGCTCCTTCTACGCACTGCTTTAAATGCTCGGCTGTTCTGTGCGCCGAAGCGATGTTCAAACTGTACGAGAGCTTAAACTCATCTAAAACTTTAACTGTTTCGTCAACTAAAGCTAAATCCGAACCTGAACCCGCGATAACCGCAACGTCAGTCCTGTTTTCCATTTAAAGCCCTCCATGCAATATCTTTCCTATAGCGAACTCCCTCAAATTTTATCATAGAAACATTTGAATAAACTTTCTCTACGGCGGTTTTTATATCGGAAGCAGTTGAAACAACGCCCAGCACTCTTCCGCCCGAAGTAACAAACTTTTCGTTCTCTATCTTTGTTCCCGCATGAAACACTATGGCGTCTTTTATATTTTCAAGACCTTTTATTTCAAAACCTTTCTTGAAACTTTCGGGATAACCTCCAGAGGCTAAAACTACGCAAACTGAAAAATCTTTTTTCCAATTTATTTTTAAGTTTGCAAGATTTTGGTCTAAAATTGCCGCGCAAATATCAACAAAATCCATATCAAGCAAAGGAAGTACGGCTTGCGTTTCCGGATCCCCGAAGCGACAGTTAAACTCTAAAACATAAGGCGTAGAGCCGTTCATAATAACGCCGATGTACAAAACGCCCTTGTAGTCAAGTTTCTCCGCTTTAATACCGTCAATAACTTTGCGGATTATAGTATCTTCAACTTCTTTATTTAATTCTTCCGTAGCCAAAGGAGCCGGAGCATAAGCGCCCATGCCGCCAGTGTTTAGGCCTTTATCGTTGTCGCTTATTCTTTTGTGGTCTTGAGAAGGGGGCATCGCGCAATAAGTTTCGCCGTCAGTAAATACTAAATATGAAAGTTCCGGTCCGTCTATATGCTCTTCTACAATTACATTGGTTCCCGCATCTCCCAAAATTTTTTCGTCCATCATTTGTTTAACGGCATTTACGGCATCTTCTCTACCGCCACACATGTAAACGCCTTTGCCCGCCGCAAGACCATCGGCTTTAACCACAACTTTCTTATCGGCTTCCCAACTTTCAAGAAATTTTAACGCGTCGTTAACATTTGAAAAACCGTTATATTCTGCCGTAGGAATTCCGTATTTACGCATAAACTCTTTTGAGTATATTTTACTCGATTCCAATCTCGCGGCGCCTTTAGAAGGACCTACTATCCTTAAGCCCCTTTCTTTAAAATAATCTACTATACCCAACGACAAAGGAATTTCTGGACCTACAAAAGTAAAATTTATATTGTTCATCTTAACAAAATCGGCAAGTCTGTTAAAATCATCTACGGCAATGTCTACATTTTCGGCGACTTGAGATATTCCTCCGTTCCCAGTAGCGCAATATACTTTTTCAATCTTAGAACTTTTGGCAAACTTCCAACATATAGCGTGCTCCCTGCCGCCGGAACCGACAACCAACGCTTTCATTCAGTATCCCGCCTATATAAAAATTTAATTCAGAAAATATATTTTCCAAAAAACTTAACCACTAAAGCGAAAGAAACCAACGCAAGAATAAATGTAATTAGCATTAACTTCCAATATTGTTTAACAACCTTGCTTGCTTTGCTTGAAGATAATGAGTTTTCTATCACCTCATAGAAAATTCTGCCGTTTCCTTGTTCGTCAAGACTATTATCCCCTTGTATCCCATTGGTAAAAACAGTTTACGCAATAACTCATTTTGCCGCCTGTTTTTTGCAAAATTTTAAATCTTTTGAATCTAATGAGCTAATAAATTTTACAAAATACAGAAAAAATATTACAAATTAATCTATTTCTCCGTATTTTTTATCAGGTATTCTGAAACTGCTATCCCAGACAGGTAATGTTTAATCATATCCTTAGCCCAAAGCGTATCGGAAGAAGGGATAAGCTCTCCGTATTTATCTTTGTTCCAAGCGCAATATAAAAAATCTTCACTAAAAAAGTTGTATTCAACAGCGCCTTTATCGCTCATTATTACTCCATTATCCATAGAGATAATATTATTTTTAGCTTTATCTGATATAAGACTTTGCCCCATAGCCATATATTCTCTGTTTGAAAGGGAAATATTATAAAGCGTAGGCCATTATGTCTAAATGCGAACCAAAAACGGAAACGTCTATATTTAACGGCTTGATATCCTTAGGGATATACAAGTAGAAAGGAACGCTTAAAGCGTCTAAGAGTCTTTCATTCAAGCATCTCATTTGAATACTGATAAACAGCAAGCCTTTTTTCAGCTAAACTTTTGTTTACAACATTCTGCTCCAACTCTTTCGGAATTTTAATAGGCATAACTTTGTAATTGTCAGGCAAAGAATACGGCGGGTGGTTGGTAGTAGTCATTACGTAAACGAATTTTCTTTTATTATCTTTATTTAAAACTTCAAACAAGTGCCCAAATAAATCCTCGTCATACACTCCCCAGTGATTGCGCGGATAAGAATTACTCATGCTAGCCTCGCCAAGAACGTTGTCAAATTCCAAATTTGGCATAAAATTTCCTATATTTCTCCAACCAGCGTTGCCGTCAACCCGCTTACAGCCGTTGTCATATCTTTGTCTTTGCTGCCATGCTAAACTTGATTTGGCATCTCAGGACGACAGACTGCGGGTCAAGCCAGCAGCGACAGCGCAACGTTGCGTCATTGTGGCGAAAGCCGGGATCTATGTTTGAAAAAATCAGCCGAACTGATATCGCGAAGTCTTACCGCGCGGATGTTCATTCTTATAAAATCAGATTCCCGCTCTCGCGGGAATTGATGCCTAATAATAATTTTGAAATAATAACTGCGGCAAGACGCGGCTTAACGACAATAAATCCGTCTCAATAATACGCTACCGTTACTACTTTACGAAATCAACAGCGTTTTGAAATACTATCTTCCCCCAACCGTATTCGCCGTCAAAGCCTTCTCTTGCCGGATGTTGAAGAGCGAATACGTATCTTTCAGGGTGGGGCATAAGACCAAAAACATTTCCTTGCGCATTGCAAATACCGGCTATCTGCTCAACAGATCCGTTTGGAGCCAAAGGATATTCTGGCGTTCCGCCGTCTTTGGTTGAATATCTGAATACAATCTGATTATTTCTATTTAGCTCTTCCAATAGCTTGGCATTTATGGGAATAAATTTCCCCTCTCCATGCGCTACAGGCAATGTTATTACGTCAGGAAGATTTTTTGTCCAAATACAGTTAGATTCATTCTTAACTTTCTTTTCGGTTTTCAAATACGCCCAACGACATTCAAACTTATCGGAATCGTTGTAATAAAGCGTTGAAATTTGTTCAAAAAGTTTAGGGTCTGGAAGCAATCCCATTTTTAGCAAAACTTGAAACCCATTGCATACGCCTATAACAGGCTTGCCTCTTAAAGCAAATTTTTTTATTCTATCTCCTAGTTTATTTTTGATCTCATTAGCCAATATTTTACCTGAAGCTATATCGTCGCCGTAAGAAAAGCCTCCCGGGAAAGCTAAGATGTCGTATTCAAAAATTTTATTTTTGTTTTCAATAAGAGAATTGATATGCGCTCGTTCAGCCGTTGCTCCGCACAGCTCAAAGGCGGCTTGCGTTTCATAGTCGCAATTTGTGCCAGCGGTTCTCAAAATTAATGTCTTTACTTTTTTCATATTTTATCCTAACGTTAAAAATTCTTCTTATTTACCAATTTATTGTATCGCGCCAGGCATTCAAAAGATTTCTTGATTTTTCTTTTACTTTTATTTTATTTTTTACGCTTTCAAAAATTACATTTTTATCTTCTGTCACGCAGCCAACTGCTGCAAAAACGCAACTTTTAAAAATTTCTTTGAACTTAGATTCGTTTTCAGATCTTACTTCAACCGCAAACCTGCCATTTGACTCAGAAAAAAGCGTTTCTGCAACGGTTAATTCGCCTTTAGTCTTGATTGCGTCAATATCAACTTTCACGCCTTTATCGCCCGCAAAAGCCATTTCGCTTACGGCGACGGCAAGTCCGCCTTCTGAACAATCGTGGCAAGACTCTATTAAGCCATTGTTTATAGACTTATAAATCATCTTCATTATTTTTTTTGATTCTTTTGGATACACGTCGGGAACAATGCCGTTTTTAATATTTTTTATCTTTGCAAGAACGGACCCGCCCAGCTCGTTTCTCGTAACGCCAAGAATAAATATTTTATTTCCTTCATTTTTAAGAGGCATTGTAACTGTATTTGCGGCATTTTCTATAATGCCCATAGCCGATATTAAAAGCGCCGGAGGAATAGAATATTTTTTGCCGCCTATGGAGTACTCGTTATGCAAACTGTCTTTACCTGATATAAAAGGAATTTCAAAAGCTTTTGACATGTCGTAACAAGCGTTTGCCGCTCTTACCAAACTTCCTAAAATTTCAGATTTGTTAGGATTTCCCCAACAGAAATTGTCAAGAACCGACATTTTTTCTACATCTGCGCCAACGGCCGCAGCATTTCTTAAAGATTCTTCTATGGCAGAAGCAGCCATTTTATACGTATTTATTTTTCCGTATTGAGGATTTAATCCGTTAGATAAAACAACTCCCTTTTTAGTTCCCTTTGCCGCTGTATAAGGAAATATAACGGCCGCATCGCCAGGACCTGAAACTTCTATGTTCGCGCCATGCAGCGGTTTTACAATAGTTTGACCTTGCACTTCGTGGTCGTACTGCCTTACAATCCATTCTTTTGAACATACGTTTAAGTCTGAAAGAACAGCTTTCAAAGCTTTTGAAAGGTCTGCCGAATTCATCTTAACAGGCTTCTGAACCTTCTCTTCTTTTATTTTGCAAACAGCGAGTCTTGTAGGTTTTGGAATTCCGTCATGCAAGAAAGACATGTCCATACTTGCCGCAACGCCGCCGTCGTACTTTAGCGTCAATTTTTTATCTTTTGTAAATTTTCCAACAAATACCGCTTCAACATTTTCTTTCTTAAATAGTTCAACTATTTTTTTCTTATTTTTCGGAGGCACGGCAAACACCATTCTCTCTTGAGCTTCAGAAACCCATATCTCCCACGGACAAAGTCCGTCATATTTTAACGGCACCTTATCTAAATAAACAATAACGCCCGTTTTTTCGCCAAGCTCTCCTATAGCGCTAGAAAGTCCTCCGGCTCCGCAATCGGTAACGGCTCCATAAAGATTTAAATCTCTAGCTTTAAGCATTGCGTCCAAAACTTTCTTTTCAACTATCGGGTTGCCTATCTGAACCGAGCCGACGTCAGACTCTTGATTAAGTTGTATAGAAGAAAACGTGGCTCCGTGAATTCCGTCCCTGCCTGTTCTTCCGCCGACAATTAAAATCAAATCGCCCGAATTAACTTTTTTCTCAATCTTATCTTTAGGAATTATTCCCATGGCGCCGCAATAAACAAGCGGATTTGCCATATATCCGTCGTCAAAATAAACGGCTCCATTTACGGTCGGGATTCCCATTCTATTGCCGTAATCTCTTACGCCTGCGACAACGCCTTTGGCTATTCTCTTAGGGTGATGCATGCCTTTAGGCACTTGAGAAGGTTTCGTATCAGGATTGCCAAAACAAAACGCGGCTGTATTTGCCAAAGGTTTTGCTCCAAGTCCTACTCCTAGAATATCTCTTATAACGCCGCCTACGCCTGTAGCAGAACCTCCGTACGGTTCAAGAGCCGACGGGTGATTATGCGTTTCCACTTTAAAAGCCACGCCGTTTTTGGAGTCAAATTCTATCACGCCGGCATTGTCTTTAAATACGGACAAACACCATTTTTTATTTAATTCCATAGCGGCTTTAAAAACAGTTTCTTTTAAGAGATTATTGTAAGTTCTTTTTATTTTTTTAGAGCATTTTTCTTCTCTATATTCTATTATCCCGGTAAGAGTTTTATGTTTGCAATGCTCGCTCCATGTCTGCGCAATGGTCTCCATTTCCGCATCAGTGGGATTTCTTTTCAGCTTTTTAAAATAACATTGCGCCGCTTTCATCTCGTCAAGCGATAAAGAAAAAACGTTCTTTGCGCTAAGCTCTATCAATTCTTTGTCTGATAAATTTAATATTTCTACGATTTTGCAATTAGTTTTATTTTTCATTTTATTTTATACTCTTGAACTAATGCGTTGGCTAATAATTTTCCAGCTATTTTATCCAAAACAACACGCGAACAATTGCCGTATATGTAATACTTACGCCCTGTTTTAACTTTGACTTCTTTAGTAACGCCCAAATCTTTTATGGCTTTTACAACACTTTCGGCTACTGTGTCGGTAACGCCTTTTTTATACAAAACTTCTATAACGGAATTTTTAGATTTTCCAGACTGAGGCTTTGAACTAATTTCAAATTTTTCTGTTATTTTATCGCTCAACAATTCTGAAGCTATGGTCATGGCTTCAGTCTGGCTTATATCTCCGTCTATGATATACAAAGGCGCATAGTCAACTTTAGTCGCGCCTTTAACGCCAAGCCCGGCAATAGCTGACAATACATGCTCGCCGCGGGAATCTTTAAAACCATTTTTTGTAAAAATTTCTATCTCAAACATTAAAAATTGCTCCAGTCAATTTTTCATAAGCGCCGACGTATTTTCTCATAGTTTTTTCAACGACGTCTTTTGGAAGATCCGGAGCGGGGGTAGACTTATCCCACTTTACGCTCTCAAGATAATCTCTTATGTATTGCTTATCAAGACTATCTTGAGGTTTGCCTTCCTCATACTTATTTATTTCCCAAAATCTTGAAGAATCAGGGGTAAAAATTTCATCTATAAGTATCAGATTATCATCGTAAAAACCAAATTCCAATTTTGTATCTGCAAGGATTATGCCTTTTGACAACGCATAATCGCCGACTTTTTTATACAACTCTGTCGAAATTCTCTTTAGGCTTTCCGCAGTATCCTTACCCACTCTTTTTATAGTCTCTTCAAAAGAAATATTCTCATCGCGTTTACCGCCTTCTTCCTTGCTTGACGGAGTAAATATAGGTTCTGGAAGTTTAGAAGATTCTTTTAGTCCTTCGGGAAGGTTTATTGCGCAAACTGTTTGGGATTTTTGATATTCTTTCCAACCTGAGCCGGCCAAATAGCCTCTGACAATACATTCAATATCAACTCTGTTTGCTTTTTTCACTATCATTGACCTGTCGCGAAAATATTCATATTTCTTAAGCCCTGTAGGGAATGTGTTAAAATCTCCGGTGATAATGTGGTTTGGAACTATCCCTTGAACAAAATCAAACCAAAACATTGAAAGTTTGTGCAAAACTTTGCCCTTATTTGGAATAAGAGTAGGAAGCACATGGTCAAACGCCGAAATTCTGTCAGAAGCCACTATAAGATAGCTCTGACCCAAGTCATAAACATTTCTAACCTTGCCTTTATGTGCCAAAGGAAGGGTTACGCTTTCTTCTTGATTGCTCATTTTAAAATTCCTTTTCTTTTCAAGCTCTGTATTAAATTATACTTTTTTTGATTATTTTTTGCCCCAATACTTAACGCCGTTTCAATTTCTTTTTCATCATGAGCTTCAACAAGACAAGACGTTCCGAGTCCCTTTGCTATTTCAAAAAAATCTTTTAAAACTTCTCTGGCTAAAATAGAACGTATTAAAAATTGCGTCCGCCGTTATAATTTCAGATTCATATATCTGATAAGAATCTATTCCTGAATATATGTCCAAAAAGTTTGATTTTGAAAATTATATTGACTGTCTTATTAAAATAATACCATTAAACGTCGCCGCGCTTTCAGCGATGAGTCTTTACAGAATATTTTTCTTTTTTTATTTTAAAAATATTCCGACGTTTGGACATTCTACAGAAATATTTAAGGCATTTGTTCTAGGCTTGCGTTTTGATTTATCAACTCTGGCGTATATAAACTCTTTCGTGATTTTAATTTTTACGGCTTTTTTGTTTATTAAGAAATCTAAGATTACTCAAAAAATTAGCATGGATTACAATCTATAAAATCGTTTCCATAACCGCAAAAGAATTGATTAATACGCGTCGCCTTATAAACTCTTACTTATTGGAATATTTTTATAAAAATATTTGGAGTTCTCTTTATTGCGCTGTTAACATTTTTTGTTGCAAGAGGCACGGTTTCAATGTTTCCTTTAGGAAAATTTCATGCGCAAATATCAACAAACTCATTTATAAACAACGTAGCGTTAACGGCTACCCACTTCGCTTTCCGATGCAATTCAAGCGAAAATTGAGCAAAGCGGCGATAAAATAAACATCGCAAAGAAAATTGACTTAGATGAAAAAGATATTGATTTATCAATATTTAGCAAAATATCAACTAAGAATGCTGAAGCCGAAAAAATAAAGCCAAACGTTATCTTTATTGTTTGGGAGAGCTGCAGTTCCGATGTATTTATACATACCCAAAAAAAATTAAAGAAAGAATTTAACGCAAATATCGCAGCATGCCACATGGACATAGCGCCGACTCTTTATGATTTGTCGCTTTCGGAAGTAGAATACACAGCCGCAGGAATAAGCATGTTGGACCGAGACAAAAAGCATATAGCGTTTAACAGCAACGGTTTTATACTGTCCGGCGATAAAGCCGTCTTATTCAACGTAGAAAATGGAGAAATTTTATATTTTAATTTTGACTCAAAATCTAAAATGCTTTCTATAACGGAACAAACTGACGAACACAAATTTATGCTAGAATACTACAAGAAAATTATATGCGCTTCAGACATGTATATAAATCAAAAATAACGGGAGAAAAAACATGCAGACAGCACTTTTAGTCGTTATCGTCTTGATTGTTCTTGCCGGAACTTATCTTCTTGCAACTTATAACAAGTTTGTAGCGCTTAAAAA
This sequence comes from Candidatus Endomicrobiellum porotermitis, assembly GCA_031289055.1. Lineage (GTDB taxonomy): Bacteria > Elusimicrobiota > Endomicrobiia > Endomicrobiales > Endomicrobiaceae > Endomicrobiellum > Endomicrobiellum porotermitis. The sequence goes on along the minus strand of JAITQE010000022.1, from coordinate 4,840 downwards.
CAGAGTGCAGGAAGCTTGGAGCGATATAGAAGTACAAATGAAACGTAGATACGACTTAGTCCCCAATCTTGTGGAAACCGTAAAAGGATACGCCGCCCATGAAAGAAACACTTTTGACGCCGTGATAAAAGCCAGAAACGCGGCCATGCAAATAACTGGAGACATATCAGGCAAAGCTCAAGCTGAAAACTCTTTGTCGGGAACATTGAGATCTCTTTTTGCATTATCGGAAAATTACCCAAATCTAAAAGCAAACCAAAACTTTTTAGAATTGCAAAGAGAGCTTGCGGATACTGAAAACAAAATACAAGCAAGCCGCAGATTTTATAATTCAAATATTGTATCGATAAACACAAAACTTGAAATGTTTCCGAGCAATATAATAGGCAGAGCCTTTGGGTTTACAAAGAAAGAATTCTTTAAACTTGACGAAAGCGAACAAGAAGCAAGAAAACCCGTTAAAGTTTCTTTTTAATTTATATGCCAAAAATAACCGCTTACGATTTTATAGAATCAAATACAAGAAAGACAATGTTGCTTATGACTCTGTTTCCGTCAACTCTTGCGGCGTTGGTTTACTTATGCTTGCTGTTTGTAAGTTTTATAAAAGTTTCAGACAAAAGCATGGCGGCATATAATCTTTCAGCCTTTGCAGTCGCCAACGAGACGGCTATATACATTATTCCAATAATTTCTATTCTTGCAATTTTGTGGATTTTGATAAGTTATTATGCGGGTCAGTCTTTTATTTTATCAACAGCTGGAGCTGTTGAGCTTACGATACAAAACGCTCCAGAAGTGGTAAGAATTGTTGAAAATATTGCCATAGCGGCAGGGCTTCCCATGCCTAAAATTTATTCCATAAATGACGAAGGTCTTAACGCTTTTGCCACAGGGAGAGATCCTAACCACTCTTACGTGGTTTTGACCAAAGGCATTATCAACAATCTAGAAAAACCAGAGCTTGAAGGAGTCGTTGCGCACGAAATGGCGCATATCGGCAACAGAGACGTTCGCCTAATGCTTATAATGATAGTATGCATAAGTTTTGCGACTGTCGTTGCAGAAATTCTGCTTCGCATGGCTCTTATTACAAGAACGTCAGGGAATTCTAAAAATAACAATAACGCAATACAAGCGTTTTTGTTTGTTTTGGCTATCTCTCTTTATATGTACGGATATTTAGTAGCGCCTCTGATAAAATTAGCCGTATCAAGGACAAGAGAATACCATGCTGACGCTACAGCGGCTTTGATAACCAGAAATCCTAAGAGCTTGATAAGCGCGTTGCAAAAAATATCCGGGCATTCCACAGTTAAAAACCTAAGCGACAAACAAACAATATCGCCGATATGTATTGCAAATCCTCTGGCTAAAAACAAACAAAACTCATTCTTTGCAAAAGTTTCAGGACTCTTTGCAACCCACCCGCCCGTTGAAAACAGAATTAAAGCGTTGCAAGCTATGGATGGAACAAAATATGAAAATTTATAAAGTTATACTTTTGTTACAAGTCTAAAGCAAACAGGGTCGCCTTAAAATTCTTCGCTGAAACGTCCTTTCCTCATACCTACGCCCTTTTTCTTTATTCTTCCAATCTTTCTCTAACTTGCGATTGCCGCATCTCTTGCGGGAAAGTCCAACAATTTACGACTTTGCCAAAACGCTTTGTAATAAATTTACGCGTCATAATATCCAAGACTTTTATGAAATCTTTCATTTCAACTAGAAACAATCAGGTTCTGAAGCTCAGAACCTGATTGCTCATTTACTCTTTTGACGTAATGATTATTGTTGATTATCTTTTTTTTGGGGGGGGGCATCTTGCATCATCCGCCACCGCTTAAAAACGCTCCAAAAATCCTTTAATACTATCCTCTTACACACGCCGCCGCAGGCGCAAACCGCGCGCGCAAACGTAATAACGCGCTTCCATTTGTGTTTTGCTATACACCGTCCCGCCGCAACCGCTTTTCCTTTAACCGTATTCCAAGTCGTCGGCTCAGACTTCTGAAAAGAAGCAAGCTTAGCTAGGAACAGATTATTGGCGTATAAAAAAAATAAAGCGGAAAGCGAGAGAAATTATAGAAGCGCGGCGGATTGATTACAACGAAACAAGACCGCATAGTTCTTTAAACGGTTTACGCCTAATGAGTTTTTAAGGCAACGGTCTTTTTGACGTCTTTACAAACCGATTTCGCCAACTTATATTTGTCTTACGTTTGGCTGGAAAGTCAAAGATGAAACAACTTAAACTTTTGACAAACGCGAATAAACGTATGACAAAACCCGCTCCGCCTTTAACTTCAGGGCGGTTCGGGTTTATAAATTAAAATGTTTCTGGATTGTGGTTATTTTCCGAAAGTAAATTCAAAATTGCCGATTCGGACGATATCGCCTTGCTTTGCGCCAATCTTTTCAAGCTCAATCTCCAATCCCATTTTTTTGAGGATATTTTGATAGCGTCTTAACGCTTCGTCCTCATTAAATTTTGTCATTTCAGTAAGGGTTTCAACTTTTGCTCCCGTAACTACAAATACGCCGTCCTCGTCAACATGAACCTTAAATTCAGGCGCATAAATATATTTCTTAACAGGCACTGTTTCTATTTCTTCTTCAGGATTGAAAACAGTCGGCCTTTCAATCATTTTCACCATCTCTTTAACTAAAAACTGTACGCCTTCGCCTGTTGCTGCAGAAATCTCAAACAATTTTTTGGCCTTTAGGCGTTTCTTAAACTTTTTAATATTGTCCGCCGCTTCCGGCAAATCAATTTTATTTAAAACCGCTATAACATGCTTTCTAACAAGATATTTGGAATATTTTTTTAACTCGCTATTGATTATTTTATAGTTTTCGTACGGATCTTTGCCGTCAAAACCGCTTACGTCTATTATATGCGCCAAAACTTTCGTACGTCTTACATGCCTCAAAAACTCAAAACCAAGACCTTTGCCTTCATGAGCGCCTTCAATAAGACCCGGAATATCAGCGGCTACAAAAGTTTTGCCATTATAATCTACAACCCCAAGATTTGGAGCTAACGTAGTAAAAGGATAGTCGGCTATTTTTGGTCTAGCTGCAGAAATCTGCGACAATAACGTAGACTTTCCAGCGTTTGGAAGCCCTACAAAGCCAACGTCAGCTATCAAGCGAAGCTCAAGATTTATTTCGGCAGATTCTCCATATTCGCCTTTCTCTGAAATTCTTGGAGCGGTATGTTTTCCTGTCTTAAAAGAGGCGTTCCCTCTACCGCCCCTACCGCCTTTTACAACTAAAACTTTTTCGCCGGCAGTCTTTATATCGGCAAAAAGTTCGCCGTTTTTAATAATTAAAGTCCCTAAAGGAATTTTAATTATCAAATCGTCGCCATATTTGCCGAATTTATCGCTTGGCAAACCTTTATGTCCATCTTCCGCTTTAAATTTAAGTCTGTAAGATAAGTCTAAAAGAGTAGTTTTATGAGGGTCGCCTTCAAAATAGATATCGCCGCCCTTGCCGCCGTTCCCGCCGTTGGGACCGCCGTAAGGCGCATACTTTTCCCTTCTAAAAGAACTACAGCCGTCGCCACCGCGCCCGGATGTAAGAAAAACATTAACTTTATCTATAAACATTTAGGAAATAACCCCTAAATTTACCGTTCTACGTTTACGTAGCATCTGTCGCCTGATTTTCTGATGAACTTAACAGTTCCCGCGACTTTAGCAAAAATAGTGTTATCTTTACCCATGCCTACGTTTACTCCGGGGTGATACTTGGTCCCTCTCTGACGGACTATTATTGCTCCCGCTTGAGCTTTTTGATCTCCGTATATCTTTACGCCTAACCTTTGACCATGCGAATCGCGACCATTGGTAGACGAGCCTTGAGCTTTTACATGCGCCATTTTACTGTCTCCTAAAAATTTACTTAAGCATCAATTTTTGTAACTTTTATTTCAGTTACGTACTGACGATGCCCCTGAAGCTTTTTATAACCCTTTTTCGGCTTTCTTTTGAATACCAACACTTTAGGCGCTCTCTTCTGCGCTACTACCGTAGCTAAAACCTTAGCGCCTTCAACGACAGGTTTGCCAACCGTTGCCTTATCGCCGTTGGCAAGCAAAAGAACCTCATCAAGAATTACTTCCCGACCTACTTCGGCTTCGTTAAGCTTCTCTACTACTAAATTTAAACCTTCTTCTACTTTGTACTGCTTTCCGCCCGTTTTAATTATTGCATACATTGACTTACTCCTTTCCAGAGCGTATAATATACAACAATTTATAAAAACTTGTCAAACGCCCGTCTTTATCTTTTCAAAGGAGCGCTTAGTGAACGTTTCAAAAAGATCCCAATCCATTAAACCGTCGCGGCCGCTTGCCATTGACGCAAAAGCGAAAGCCTTAAAGCGGCAAGGAGTAGACGTTATCAACTTTGACATAGGATGGACAGATTTTGACCCACCGCAAAACATAAAAAACGCAGCTATAAACGCCATTGACTCGGGATTTACAAAATACTGTCCGGTCTCTGGAAACTGCAAGAGAATTAAAAAAATCTGTTAAAGATAGGAGCAATTAAGTGATGAGCAAAGCGATAATGAAAACAGGCAGGCACTACGGTAAGTTCTTGCTTCTATCGTGGATTTTGCGCCCGCTTCGCTACTTATCTAAAAAAGTAGAGACCGCATCCTTATCTATAACGCTTCCCCTCTTGTATGTATTACTTGTCTTTTTACAGTTTCGTACATAATTATAGACGCTGCGATAGCGGCGTTTAAAGATTCGGCTTTGCCGGGCGTTGGAATTTTAAATAAAACGTCCGCTGATTTTTCAGTTTCTTGTTTTACGCCTTTGGAT
>JAITQE010000023.1 GCA_031289055.1 Candidatus Endomicrobiellum porotermitis | reverse complement strand
CTATTATTAAAACTATGCAAGGTTTTTTAACTTCAAAACTTGCAACCTGCCAATTCCTTAATTTCATCTTTAACAAGGACAAACGGCTTTAGGCTCGCTATTAACTGCCACTTGTCATTATTATCCTTACTTAATTTGGGCGCTAATAACGGTCTAACGCGCGTTTCTAGGAATTGTCGCATGTACATTAAAGCATTATCCGGCGGCGCCTGCGGCTTTAGCCCCGCGTTCCGCCACAAGTGTTCCGCTTCCAAATTTCATCGCTTTGTGGAAAAAAACGTATCCGAGCATCCGCAACTTTTCTCTCGTAATTGTAAAACTCTTGGGCTATTTGCTCCGCTCTTGCCCTCAAATCTCTCGCCTGCGGAACTTCTTCGCCAGCGCTATCATTCTGATAGCTCCTCGCTTCTTCCACACTACAAGCGCTACCGCGCCGACCAAAACCGCTATGCTCTTCTTTTTATGTTTCACAAAAAAAAAGTCCACTACCGAATTTGCTTTAATTCTCTGCCAAACGGTTGGAGCTGGGGGGGGGCCCCGTTAGCTAAGGGTAGACGCGCTTTAACACAAAAGCATACGCAACAGCGTTGGCTGCCGCAGCGTAATTAAAAGCGCATTTTAAATCCGGGCGGCAAGAGAATTTTTCGCGTCCGGGTTTTTGCTTTTTTAGTTGTTTGACGGTCAAGCGTCTAAAGATATATAATACTCGTGTAATTGTTTAATTATTGGATTATATAATTTACGGGAAAGACATATGAAAAAACGAACAAAAGTTGATGAAATTGTGCTTTTGAAGGCTGCTCAAGAGCCGGCAAAGCTTGCAAGAAAACTGCACCCTTTTTACCGCGGAAAAATAGAAGTTGTTCCAAAGTGCAGAATTGAAACTTTAAACGACTTTTCAATATGGTATAGTCCCGGCGTGGCAGCTGTATGCGCTGACATTAGCAAAAATCCAGAACTTGTCTATGAATATACAAATAAGTGGAATACTGTGGCGATTGTAAGCGATGGCACGAGAGTGCTTGGACTAGGCGACATTGGTTCCGAAGCAGGACTTCCTGTTATGGAAGGAAAAGCTCTTTTATACAAGTATCTTGGCGGCGTGGACGCTTTCCCTATATGTCTTGACACTAAAGATGAGAAAGAAATAATACGAACGGTTAAAATATTGCAGCCGTCTTTCGGCGGAGTAAACTTAGAAGATATTTCCCAACCTAAATGTTTTTCCGTATTGGATGCCTTAAGAAAAGAATGCAAAATACCTGTGTGGCATGACGACCAACAAGGAACCGCTTTAGTAGCGCTTGCAGGGTTTATCAACGCATTAAAAGTTGTTGGTAAAAAAGTAAACAAAATAAAAATAGCAATGATAGGGGCGGGAGCTGCAAATATTTGTATATCAAAACTTTTGACGCTTTATGGAGCAAATCCTGCGAATATAGTTATGGTTGACATAAAAGAGACGCTTCACAAAGATCGCCAAGATTTAGAGTTGTGCAAAGAACAGTGGAATATTGCGTCAATAACAAATGCGAGCGACATTAGAGGCGGAGCTAAAGAAGCGATGGAAAATGCCGACGTTGTCATAGCTTTATCCGCTCCAGGACCCGGAGTGATAAAGAAAGAATGGATAAAAGCTATGGCTAAAAATCCTATAGTTTTTACTTGCGCCAACCCAACGCCTGAAATCTGGCCTTGGGAGGCTAAAGACGCTGGCGCTGTCGTTGTCGCTACAGGCAGAAGCGATTTTGAAAATCAAGTTAACAATTCTTTGGGTTTCCCCGGTGTTTTTAGAGGAGCGTTAGACGTAAGAGCTTCCTCAATTACCGACGCGATGTGCATAACCGCGGCAATAGAGCTTGCTTCATGTATACCTGACAATAAAATAAGACCTAACAAAATTCTTCCAACGATGGACGATTGGGAAATATTTCCAAAAATAGCGGCGGCTATAGGCGTAAAAGCGGTAAAAGAAAAAATAGCCGTCAAAAAATTAAGTTACGATAAAATTTATAGCGATGCGAAAGAGATAATAAAAAGAAGCAGAGCAATAACCGAAACTATGATGAAGAAAGGTTACATAGGAAAGTGCGAAAAATAGAGTCAGAGATTATAACAAACGCCGTTAAAGATTTATGCGCTGAAACAAATTATAATCTCCCGGACGACGTTCTAAAGTCTTTAAGCGATTGTATATGCTGTGAAAACGGCTCGGCAGCTCGCGATATATTAGAGCAGATAGCTAAAAACGCGTCTATTGCCAAAAAAGAGAAGGTTCCTTTATGTCAAGACACAGGAACTGCCAACTTTTTTATTAAGCTTGGTCAAGAAGTGCGCGTAGAAAACGGTAATATTTGCGATGCAATAAACAAAGGCGTTGCTTTAGGTTATAAAGACAACTATCTTCGCAAATCCATTGTTTCTGATCCGCTGGAAAGAAAAAACACAACTGACAATACGCCAAGTAATATTTATATTGATATTGTTTCAGGAGAAAAAATAGAAATTACGTTTCTTCCCAAAGGCGGCGGCGGCGAAAACGCCTCGTCGTTAAAGATGCTTACGCCTTCTGCATGTTGGGAAGGCGTGAAAGATTTTGTATTAAGCGTTGTAAAAGATAAAGGAAAAAACGCTTGCCCGCCTTTAATTATAGGAGTTGGCGTAGGCGGGGATTTTGCTTCAGTTGGACTTTTATCAAAAAAAGCGTTGCTTAGAGAAATAAGCAGCGTTAATGAAAACGCATTCTATGCTAAAAAAGAACAAGAATTACTTTCCGAAATCAACAAATTAAATATAGGTCCAATGGGAATGGGCGGCAATACTACAGCGCTTGCTGTATTTATAGCTGCAAAACCTACGCATATAGCTTCGCTTCCTGTCGCGGTAAGCATTCAATGCCATTCTTGCAGAAGAAAGACGATCACTATATGAAAATAAATTTACAAGATTTAATTTTAAATATTAAAGATGTAAAAGCCGGACAAAAAGTTCTACTTAGCGGAAATATTTATACGGCAAGAGACGCAGCGCATAAAAGAATTGTAGATATTTTAGACAAGAGTGAAAAGCTGCCTATTGATTTAAAAAATTCGGCAATTTATTATTGTGGACCTACTCCGACAAAACCCGGAGAGATTGTGGGATCTTGCGGACCTACAACGTCTTCCAGAATGGACGTTTATACGCCGAGAATTTTAAAAGAAGGCGTTAAAGTTTTAATAGGTAAAGGCGCCAGAACGGAATTGGCGGCAAAAGCCTTGAAAGAGAACAATGCGGTATATCTTGTCGCAACAGGCGGCGTTGGAGCGCTTATTTCAAAGACAGTAAAAAAAGCCGAATTGTTGGCTTTTGAAGATTTAGAACCTGAAGCTGTTTATAGATTTGAAGTTAAAGATATGCCCTTAGTTGTTGCGATAGATAGTCTTGGTAATAATATTTTTAATAAGACTGTTTTGTAAGTATTGTAAGAGGAAACCATGTTTTTAGCTTTAGACATAGGTAATACAAATATAACTATAGGTTTGTTTGATATGCACAACGGCAAAGTTTTGCCAGGACCACTAAAAGTATGGAGAATGTCTACTATAAAAGAACAAACTTCCGATGAGTATGCGACAATGCTTATGGATATGTTCTTTTATTGCGGGTTTGACGCGAAAAAAGCAACGTCTGTGGGTATAGCGAGCGTTGTTCCGTCATTAAATCTTATTTTTGAAGATTTAGTAAGAAATTATTTTGGAAAAGAAGTTTTCTTTGTAAACCATACTAATTCAGGCGGCATTATTTTTGCCGTGGAAAATCCTAGAGAAGTTGGAGCTGACAGAATTGCAGACGCTGTCGCCGCTTATTCCATGTATGGATGCGGTTGTATTATCGTAGATTTTGGGACCGCTACAACTTTTGATTGTATAGACGAAAAAGGCAGATACAGGGGCGGGGCTATAGCTCCTGGACCCGTAATATCGGCTCAATCTTTAAATTTGAAAACAGCCCAGTTGCCGCAAGTTGAGATGAAGAAACCTCCAAAATCAATAGGAACGACGACTGTGGAGTGCATACAGTCTGGACTTTATTTTGGTTATGTCGGACTTGTTAAAGAACTTATTGAGAGAATGAAGAATGAAATGGCGGTAAAGCGCATAATAGCCACAGGCGGGCTTGCAGATCTTATGCTTGGCGAAATAAAGGAAATAGAAGTTATTCTTCCCAATTTGACTCTGGAAGGAATACGTATTATCTGGGAAATAAGCGCAAATGCAATTATTAAGTAATGTTTGTTAGTTAGTATAATTTTTTTGATAAAAACTTAATTTTTAGGAGGTTCGCTGTGAAACTTCGTTTGTTTTTGACAGTGCTGTGCGTTAGCGCGTTAATGTCCGCGTTCGCTTATGCCGATAATATAATTTCTAAATTAAATATTGAAGGTTTGCGCAACGTAAAAGAAAAAAGCGTTTTATCTGAAATAAAACTTAAAAAGGGCAAGGTATATTCTTTAGAGTCAGTCAGAGATGCAGTTCGTTCTATTACTGAGCTTGAATATTTTGACGACTGTACTTTTACTTTTGATAGAAATACTGGGGTTCTTACGTTTGACGTTGTTGAAAAGCCTTATATAGACAATATTGTTTTTAGAGGCAATTTTGAATTTTCAAAAAATAAGCTTAAAGGCGTCAGCGTTTTAAAAGAAAAAGAGTTCTATGATATTTTAAAGCTGGAAGAATCAAAAAAAAAGATAATAAAGTTGTACGGCGACAAAGGGTATGCCGATTGCGTTATTGAAGCTTATCCAACCGTTGACGTAGATACAAATAAAATGACCGTAACTTTCCTTATAACGGAAAATAATAAAATTTTAATAGGCGGCGTTAAAATTGAAGGCGCTATTTCATACTCTGAGAAAAAAATTCTTAAACTTATGAAAAAAATAAGACCTAAGAAAATATTTAAAGATGAAAATTATCAAAAGGATTTATTAGATATAGAGGCTTTTTATAAAAACAACGGTTTTATAGATTATAAACTGGCAACGTCTACGACTTCTTTCAACAAAGCTAGAACGGAAATATTTTTGACTTTGAACGTAAGCGAAGGCGGCAAATATAAGATAGGAGAAGTTGCTTTTGATGGTAATTTTGTATTAGAAGACAAAGAGTTAAAAAAGACGGTAAAATTTAAAAAGGGACAAGTGTTTAACGAGCAAAAAATTGCCGAAACAAAACAGGAGATTGCCGAGTCTTATGCGGATAAAGGGTATCTTCAAGCTCAGATTGTTCCAGATTTTCATAAGAGCGGCGATATTGTGGACGTTGATTGGAGTATAAAAGAAAATTCAGTGGTTTATGTTGGAAATATTTATATAGAAGGGCTGGAGTCCACTAAAGAAAAAGTTATCAGAAGAGAGTTATTATTAAAGCCTGAAAACGTATTTTCAAGAAAGAAGCTTATAGGAAGTATGCAAAGAATAAGGAACTTAGGGTTCATTGACGGCGTTGAGCCTCATTTGCTGCCTACCGGCGCTCCTAATATTGTAGATTTAGCCATTGAAATTATGGAAGGAAAACCAGGCAACGTCAATGCTGGCGTAGGTTATTCTTCAGTTGACGAAGTTGTTTTTACATGCGGTCTTATGCATATGGACTTGTTTGGTTTGGGTCAGCGCTTGGATTTCTCGGTTGAGTACGGAAAGAAAAAGACAAATTTCAATATAAGTTGGACGGAGCCTTATATTTTTGACAAAAATGCAAGTTTAACGTTAAGCGCGTTTGATATGGTTAGAAAGAAGGATTATGCCGACGTTACTAATGCTTATGACGAACATAGAACAGGTTTTTCAGTCGGCATAGGTCCTAGAATCAGCTCGCTTGTAAGTTTAATGTTTGGCTACAGATACGAAAACGTAATGCTTTCCAATATTGACAATTCAGTAAAACAGAAGATAGAAGAAGCGTCAGATGATTTATCTAAAGATAGAACAACCAGCGTATTTACGCAAGTAGTCTACGATTCGTTGGACTATAGATATGATCCAACAAGCGGCAACAGACAAGCGTTGAGCGTAAACCTTGCAGGATCTTACTTTGGCGGAGAAGTTGATTATGTAAGGACGGTTTTAAAAAGCTCTTGGTTTTTGCCTGTATTTTGGAAGTTTGTATTTAGCGCAAGGGTGGAAGTCGGTTCTATAGTATCTTATGGACGTTCAACGACAGTGCCTATTTACGAGAGGTTTTACACAGGCGGACCAGAAAGCGTAAGAGGTTATAAGTATAGAGCGGAAATCGGTCCTGATGACGGCGGTAACTATAAAGCCGTTATTAATTTTGAATATAAATGCCCGCTAGTCGCCGAGAGGGGCAACTCAATTTTAGTCGGCGCGCTTTTTTACGATATAGGCGGCGATTGGGGAAGGCACGGAACTCTAAAATGGCTTGGAACTGAGGAAAACAATCTTCGTTCTTCGGCAGGGTTTGAATTGAGAATTGCGACGCCGGCGTTTCCTATAAGAATTGGTTGGGCGTACGGGTTTAATCATAAAGAAAAAGAGAATTTGCAAGCCGTATACTTCTCCATAGGTTTCCCGTAGATAATGTTTGTATAATCAACTTTTAGGATAGGGAATGGTTTTAAGAAAAATATTTTCTGTTGTTGTTTTTTTCTTATTTATGGCAGTCGCTTTTTGTTTTGAAATACCTATAAACGGAGCGGTTGAACGCATTGATGAGCCCGCTAGAAATAAAACTGCCGAAAATAATATTATTTTTGTTGATATGGAGAAGGTTTTTAATTCTCACCCGATGACTTTAGAGTATAAAAAGGAAATAAAAGCTTTTGTAAGGACGCGCAAAGATGCTATCGAGAACCTTGTAAAAGAGTTTAATTCTCTTAAAGAACAAGCGAAAATTGTTAATTTAAAAATATCGGAAGCAAAGTCTGAAAATAAGCCTTTGGACGAGCTTTTCAAACAGTTAAGCGATATTGGCGAGTTGATAAACGTTAAGAAATCAGATATTTCCGACTTGTCTGAAAGAACAAAAGTTGAAATAGTTTTAATGGAAGAAAGGAATACGGCTGGAGTATTAAAGGATATAGAATCTTTGCTCAGAGAAGAACTTAAAAAATACGGCGCGACGATAGTTTTAGATAAACAGGTCGTTGTAACCGAAAAATGTAAAGATGTGACTGATGAAGTTATAAAAATGGCAAAGGATAGATAGATGAGATTTACAGCATTTGAGCTTGCGGCAGTTGTTTCAGGCGAACTTATTGGCGATAAAGATGTTGTTTTAACAGGCGTAAATGGTCTTTTAGAAGCAAAAAACAATGAAGTTTCTTTTTTGGGGAATTTGAAATATCTTCATGATGCGCTAAATACTCGAGCCGGCGCTATTCTTGTTGGGCTTAATACTGACGCTGTCCAGTTCAAAAATAAAAACATAATCAAAGTTAAAAATCCTCAGTATGCGTACAGTGTGGTTCTTTCCATTATAGAAAAAGAAAGATTATCTTTAATAAATAAAAAAATTCATCGCTCGGCGTCAATATCTGATAAAGCCAAAATCGGCAAAGACCCTTATATAGGGCAGAACGTTGTAATTGAGAACGGGGCTGAAATTGGAGACAACGCTAAAATTTTTCCTAACGTTTACATAGGCAGAGACGTAAAAATCGGCAAAGATTGTCTTATATACCCTAATGTCGTAATAAGAGAAAATTCTTTGATAGGCGATAGAGTTGTTTTGCAGCCATGCGTTGTTATCGGCGGCGATGGTTTTGGATTTGTTTCTGTTGATGGCAAAGCTCAGAAAATTCCTCAAATAGGAAGGGTAGAAATAGGCAATGACGTTGAAATAGGTTCTAACACTACAATTGACAGAGCTACCGTTGACGCTACAAGAATAGGAAACGGCGCAAAAATAGACAATCTTGTCATGATAGCCCACAATGTTCAAGTAGGCGAGAATTGCATAATAGTTTCGCAAGTTGGAATATCCGGATCTACCCACTTAGGCGATAATGTGACGATAGGCGGGCAGACTGGAATTGCAGGACATATAAAAATAGGCAATAATGTTATGATTTCAAGCCAATCTGGTATTTCCGGAAATGTTAAAGATGGAGGTATTGTCGGCGGTAATCCCATGGCTCCGCTGAATCAAAGCATAAAGATAAGAGCCTTAATGAGAAAACTTCCTAAAATGTATTCTGATTTAAGAAAAATAAAGAAAGATTTGGAGGATAAGTAAATTTAAATGGCAAAACAAACGACTATTGTGAAAGAAGTTTCCGTTGAAGGCATTGGTCTCCACACAGGAAATAAAAGCGTTGTGGTTTTTAAACCTGCCGCTGCTGGATTTGGTATAAAATTTATCAGGGTAGATTTGCCAAATAAGCCTGAAATTGCGGCTCTTTATTCCAATGCAGCTCCAGGTCTTGTTGTTAGAGGCAGCGTTATAGAGAAAGACGGCGTTAGAATTCATACGATAGAACATATAATGTCGGCATGCGCAGCGCTTGGCATTGATAATTTAATTATAGAGATAACCAACAACGAGCCTCCAATTCTTGACGGCAGCGCAAAAATAATAGCGGAAACTTTGTTGAAGGGCGGACTAAAAGCGCTGGATTCTCCCAAACAATATTATGTAATAAAGAAACCTATTTGCTTCGAGTCGGGAAAAACTAAAATAACGGCTTACCCTTCAGATAAATTTGAAATAGACTGCACTATAGGTTTTGATCATCCGCTGTTAAAATTTCAACAAATGTCTTTTGGGAGCGTAAGCAAGGACGATTATTTAAACAACATTGCTCCTGCTAAAACGTTTTGTTTTGACTATGAAATAGAGGCTCTTCAAAATAATGGTCTTGCCCTTGGCGGCTCTATGGACAATGCTATTGTTTTGGGATTAAACGGCATTCATAATAAAGAGCCTTTGCGTTACGATGACGAGTTTGTAAGACATAAAATTTTGGACTTAATTGGAGACTTGTACCTTGCCGGCAAACCGATAAAAGCCAAAATAGTTGCAGATAAGCCTGGACATCAAAATAATATTGCTTTTGTGAAAGCATTCTTAGAAGAAGCGGTTATAGAAGAAGATAAACAAGCGGAGGGCAGAATGAGCGCAAATTGCGAAACGTCTGGAACGGAAAGAATTCTATCCCATGAAGAAGTTCTAAAATATATACCGCATAGATATCCGTTTTTAATGATAGACAAAATTAAAATAAATAGCGCGGAGCCTACTAAAGCTATAGGCTATAAGTGTGTGAGCGGCAACGAAGGTTTTTTTCAGGGACATTTTCCGGGCGCGCCGATTATGCCGGGCGTTCTAATAGTTGAGGCTATGGCTCAAACGTCGTGCGTTATGTTTCTATCCAAGTCCGAAATGCAGGGAAAGCTTGCGTATTTTATGTCTATAGATAAAACAAAATTTCGCAAACCCGTAAGACCCGGAGACTTGCTTGAGTTAAGAGTTGAAATTATCAAAGACGGCGGAAAACACGGAAAGGTGAGAGGCGAAGCTTATGTCGGCGGGAAATTAGCAACGGAAGCTGAGTTTATGTTTATTATTGTAGACAGAGAGCAATAACGATTTATTATTATAAATTTGCCTTTCAGTTTGTCGTTTTGCGCGTAGTTGGTAGTAGTGTCCATATTATAATTAATAAGTCGGTTAGTTTTGTTAATTAACATAAAGGTAAAATAAATGGTACATCAAACGGCTGTAATAGATAAAAGTGCTGTTATAGAGGATAATGTAGAAATAGGTCCTTATGCCGTTATTGGTCCGGATACCGTTGTAAAAAGCGGAACAAAAATACATGGTCAATCTGTAATTGAATACGCCGAAATAGGACATAACTGCGAAATTTTTAATTTTTCGTCAATAGGCAAACGTCCTCAGGATTTAAAATATCAAGGCGAAAAGACGAAAGTTGTAGTCGGCGATGGAACAACTATCAGAGAGAGCGTTACTTTAAACAGAGGCACTGCGGCCGCCGGTCGGACTGTTGTAGGTAAAAACTGTTTAATTATGGCTTGCGCTCATGTTGCTCACGACTGTATAATAAGCGATAACGTTATAATTGGCTATTCTACGGGTCTTGCGGGTCATGTTGAAATAGACGACAGCGCTATACTAAGCTCTGCAATAGGCGTCCATCAATTTTGCAAAATCGGGAAATCCGCAATTATCGGCGCGGGTTCAATGGTAAGCATGGATATTGTTCCATACGTAACGGCTCAAGGCGATAGAGCCGTTCTTGTTGGCTTAAATCTCATAGGTTTAAAAAGAAAAAAAGTGAAACTTTTAGAAATTGAAGATATAAAAGACGCTTACAGAGTATTGTTTATGTCAAAATTGTCTCTGGAAGACGCTGTTGTTAAGCTTAAGGACTCATCGTCTCAATATGTTAAAGAAATGATGCTTTTTATAGAAAATTCCCAAAGAGGTATTGCCAGACCAAGACAGGGGTAAAAATGATACACCAAACTGCGATAATTGATAAATCTGTTATTATAGGCAACAATGTCGTAATAGGCGCTTATACGGTGATAGGCAAAGATGTTGTAATAGGCGATGGCGCCATTATTGGTTCAAACGCTTACATAGAATACGCCGAAATCGGTAAGAATTGTAAAATTTACCATTCAGCTTCTATTGGAACAGCTCCTCAGGATTTAAGCTATAAAGATGAACCTTCAAGAGTTTTCGTAGGCGACGGGACCGTAGCCAGAGAGTTCGTAACTTTTAACAGAGGATCTGCCAAGACGGGAAAAACAATCATAGGAAAAAATTGTTATTTTATGGCGTCGTCGCACGCGGCTCACGACGCTAGAGTAGGTAACAATGTTATTGTTGCAAATTGTTCTGCAATAGGTGGACACGTAGAGGTTGGAGATGATGCTTTTGTAAGCGCTACCGTAGGTTTGCATCAGCTTACTAAAGTCGGGAAGGGCGTTATGGTTGGCTCGGGCGCTACTGTTACAATGGATATAATTCCTTACGTCTTGTGTGCGGGATATAGAGCCGCGCCGAACGGTTTGAACTTGGTAGGTATGAGAAGAAGAAAAATGCCTACGGAAGAAATTAACGCTGTGAAAGAGGCGTACCGCATTCTTTTTATGTCAAAGTTAATGCTCAAAGATGCTTTGTCAGAGCTTGGACAAAGTAAATCTATAGCGGTGCAAGAAATAGTAGCGTTTATTAAAAATTCCCAAAGAGGTATTGCCAGACCCGGATAGTTTTTTAAGGAGTTATTACGATAGTGGAAAATATAGGCTTGATAGCAGGAAACAACAGATTTCCGTTCTTGGTTGCCGAAGAAATAAAAAGAAGCGGCGATAGAGTAATTTGCATTGCTCTAAAAGAAGAAGCCGATTCTGATTTGGAAAAAATCTGCGATAAAACATATTGGCTTTCAGTAGGAAAGTTTCAGAAAATTATAGATGTTCTAAAAAGCGAAAATGTGAAAACTGTTATAATGGCGGGGCAAGTTCAACACGTAAAAATTTATTCTGCTATAAGCATGGACTTTCGCGCTATTAAAGTAATGGGAAGTTTGATAAATAAGAAAACTGATACAATCCTAAAAACAATTGCCGACGAATTTGAAAAGGATGGAATGCATCTTATAGTGTCTCATGCCTATCTAGAACATTTGCTTGCCCCAAAAGGTTTGATAGCCGGAAAGAAGCTTTCTTCAGATGAAAATAAAGACGCGGAGTTTGGATATAAAATAGCTAAAGATATTTCAGGGTTTGACATAGGTCAGACTGTTGTTGTGAAAGATAAGTCTGTTCTTGCGGTGGAATCTGTAGAAGGGACGGATGAATGTATTAAAAGAGCGTATGCTCTTGGCGGAGCAAATTCTATAGTTGTTAAAGTTGCAAAGCCAAATCAAGATTTTAGGTTTGACGTTCCCGTTATAGGGCTTAACACAATTGATACTTTAAAAGAAAACAAAGTAAGAGCAATAGCGATAGAGTCCGGCGTTACCTTGATGTTGGATAAAGATGAAGTGATAGAAAAAGCGAAAAAGCTCGGCGCGACTATAATTGGAATATAAAATAACAGAGGTAAAAAATGATAAATGTTGCTTGTCCGATTATCGGAGAGAGAGAAAGACGGTTGGTAAACGACGTTTTGAACTCAAGAATTTTAGCGAGCGGCAAATACGTATCGCAATTTGAACAATCTTTTGCAGAGTATTGCGGCGCTAAATTTGGCATAGCTAACGCTAACGGAACTACGTCTCTCCATACGGCGCTTTTGATGTTTGGCATTAAGCCCGGCGACAAGGTAATTACTACTCCTTTTACTTTTATAGCTACTGCCAACTCCGTTCTTTTTTGCGGAGCAAAACCAATTTTTGCAGACATTGATCCGAAAACCTTTAACATAGATTCTATTAAGTTGGAAGAGACGTTAAAAAAAGAAAAGAATGTTAAAGCTGTCATAATAGCGCATTTGTACGGGCTTACTTGCAATATGGACGCGATTCTAAAGTTGAAAAAGAAATATAAATTTAAGCTTATAGAAGATGCTTGCCAGGCGCATGGAGCGGAATTTAAAAATAAAAAAGCGGGATCTTTTGGCAACGCTTCGGCATTTTCTTTTTATGCGACGAAGAATATGATGACCGGAGAAGGAGGAATAGTTCTTACAAATGACGCAAAAGCCGATAAATATGGCAGGCAAATTATAAACCATGGCAGAGAAGGGCATTCTACGCATACAGTTTTAGGATATAATTTCAGATTGACAAACTTAGCTGCGGCTATAGGCGTAGCTCAACTTGGACAGCTTGAAAGTTGGATTGAAAAAAGAATAGCGAATGCAAAAAAATACAACGAAGCTTTTAAAGATTTAGAGTTTTTGCAAACCCCTTACGTTCCTGAAAATTGCAGGCATGTTTTTCATCAATATACGGTAAGAGTTTCTTCAAAGGAAAGAGAGAGTTTTATGAAGCGTCTTGCCGATAAGGGCGTAGGAAGCGGAATTTATTATCCTTGCGTAATATATAAGCAGCCGCTTTATAAAAAACTCGGATATAAATCTGGTCTTTGTAAAGAAGCTGAAAAAGCCGCGATGGAAGTCGTGTCTCTTCCTGTCCATCCGTCGCTTTTAGCGGCGGAAGTTGACGAAATAATTAAAGTAGTAAAGAGTTATAAAAAATGAGTATAAGGACCGCAGTAATAGGAGTTGGCTCTCTAGGACAACATCACGCCAGAATTTTGGGGGAGCGCCCTGATTCAAAACTTGAATTTGTTGTAGATGCCGACGCCGAAAGAGCTAAAAAAATAGCGAAAGCCAACAAAACAAATTACTTAACAGATTTTAATGAGCTTGTCGGATACGTTGACGCTGCGGTTATATCCGTTCCGACGCCGTATCACTATCAAGTTGCAAAACCTCTTTTACAAAGCGGCGTTCATTGTTTGGTGGAAAAACCTTTTACTTTAAACGTTGCCGAGGCGGAAGAACTTATAGAAATAGCAAAATTTAGAAATTTAGTTCTACAAGTCGGTCATGTTGAAAGATTTAATCCTGCAATCATAGCTGCCGCTCCGTTTATCAGCAGCCCTAAGTTTATTGAGGTTAACAGACTTGGACCATACGATCCAAGAACTAATCATATCGGCGTGGTTTTAGACTTGATGATACACGACCTGGACATATTGTTTTATCTTGTTAAAGATAAAGTTGTGTCTTTGGAAGCTCACGGAGCCAAAATTCTATCAGACACTGAGGATATTGCTAAGGTTAGGCTAAGATATGCCGGCGGTTGTGTGGCAGATGTTTCTGCAAGCAGAGTTTCTATGGAAAAGTATAGGAAGATAAGGATTTTCCAGCCTGATAGCTATGTTTCAATAGACTATGCTGGAAAAAATCTTAAAGTTTATGCAAAAAAAGATGGGAGAGAAAAAATTACGTCGCTTTTTGATATAGACGTAAAGAAACCCAAACTCCCGCCAAATGAACCGCTTTTTTATGAATTGGATAACTTCATAAGCAGCGTTATAGAAGGCAAAAAGCCCGCTGTTTCAGGAGAACAGGGTAGAGACTCGGTAGAGCTCGCTTTAAATATTTTAAGAAATATGCAGTTTTAATCTTTGTTTGTTATTGCAGAGGTTAGGAGTAGTTTTGTTATGTCCATAATAAAAATAAAAAATTTTAATCTGTATTATTCTGATTTTCATGCGCTTAAAGATATTAACATAAGCATAGGGGAAAACCGCGTAACTGCCATGATAGGTCCTTCAGGGTGCGGAAAATCCACGCTATTGAGGTCTATAAACAGAATTAATGACACAATAGACGATGTTTATACCGTCGGTGAAATAAATATTTCAAATCGTAATATTTATGCTGAAGATACCGATGTAGATATGTTAAGGAAAAACGTAGGAATGGTTTTCCAAAGACCTAATCCTTTTCCAATTTCAATTCATGAAAATGTGGCTTTTGGCCTTAAAGTAAACAGAATAGCTTCGGATAAAGACGTTATAAATGAAACAGTAGAAAAAAGTTTAAAAGCCGTTTTGTTATGGAACGATATAAAAGATAAGCTTCGTAAGTCGGCGTTATCTTTAACTTTGGAACAGCAACAGAGGCTTTGTATAGCAAGGGTTATTGCTATAGCTCCGCGTATTATTCTTCTTGACGAGCCGTGTTCGTCTCTCGATCCTGTTGCCACGAGAAATATTGAAGAGTTGATTATTAAGCTCAAAGAGAATTATACGATAGTAATAGTAACGCACAATATGCAGCAAGCGGCCAGAGTTTCGCAAGAGACGGCTTTTATGTTTATGGGTAGGCTTATAGAGTTTGATAAAACTGAGAAAATATTTACTAATCCATCAAGAAAAGAAACTGACGATTATGTCAGCGGCAGGTTTGGTTAAGGAGGCACCGGTATGCGGCACTTTGACGTTGAAATGAGCAACTTACAAAATCATCTTCTTGATATGGCGGGTCTTGTTCAAAAAATGATACAAGCAGCGACTAATGAGCTTGTTTCCAGAGATCCCAATCAAATAGACGCGGTTCTTTCTTTGGAAAAAGAAGTTAATATTCAGGAAATAGTTATTGACGATAAATGTTTAAAACTTATAGCTTTAAACCAACCGGCGGGAGCGGATTTAAGATTTATAACTTCGGCGATGCGAATCAACAGCGATTTAGAGAGAATGGGAGACGAGTCTTTAAACATAGCCAAGATGTCTTTAGATTTAATAAAGTATCCTGAAATCAAGCCTCTCGTCAATATTCCAAAGATGATAGGGATTGTTCAAAATATGATTATAGATTGTATAAAATCTTTTAATACTAGCGATTCTGATTTAGCCATGTCTGTTTTATCTAAAGATAACGAAGTAGATGCTTTAAGGGACGCAATTATAAGCGAATTGAAAACAGTGCTGATTAAATTGCATGATTCGGATACTATTCAACGGGCGACGGACTTGATGTTTATAGCTAAAAGCATAGAGCGGCTTGGCGATCACGCGACTAACGTTTGCGAAGATGTAATTTTTATGGTGCATGGCAAGGATATTCGCCACCCGAGAGCTTAACGCATGTCTGCAAAAGTTATTGTATTTGATTTGGGCAATGTTATATTCAGATTTGACTTAATGAAATTTGTCAAAGCCTATGTCCAAAAAATTCCTAACCACAAAATAGCCGATTTTAACGAGCTGATTCCTACATATTCTGAATTTGCGTATTCTTATGAAAAAGGCAATATTTCTTCTTTTGATTTCTATGATATTTTGGCTAAACGAACTGAATATACTGGGACGTATAACGAGTTTTCTTTTCATTGGAATAATATTTTTGAACCCATGCCTGAAACAATAGAATTGATAATTATGCTTGCAGGTAAATATAAACTTGCAATACTGTCAAATACAAATGAACTGCATTTTGATTATTTGAAAGATCGTTATCCCGAAGTGTTTGCTCTTTTTAATGATTTTTTTCTTTCTTATAAAATGCATTTGAGAAAGCCGGAAGACAAAATTTATAAAAAGTTAATAAGCCGTTATGGTATTTTGCCTTCGGAAATATTTTTTACCGACGATATGGAAGAAAATATTGAAGCTGCTGCTAGAAACGGAATCAATGCTTGCTTGTTTGTTAAACCTTATGAATTCGTAAGAAAACTTAAGGAAGAAAAGGTTTTAATATGATAGATTTTGGCGTGAGTTTAAAAAAACAGGTCGAACTAGATAAAATTTTTGACCGTTATGCGATAAAAGAGTCGGATATTAAAGAAAAATTTGTGCGTTCGCCGGGCAAAGGCGGACAGAACGTCAATAAAGCGTCTACGGCTGTCTATTTAAAGCATTTGCCTACTGGCGTGGAAGTAAAATACCATCGCGAAAGAACGCAAGGATTAAACAGATTTTTGGCAAGACGATTGCTTGCCGAAAAGATAGAAGAAAAGATTCTCGGCGAACTGTCAAAAAAGCGCCAAATGATAGAAAAGATACGCAATCGGAAAAAAAAGCGCTCAAAACGAGCGAAAGAAAAATTTTTTAGGAATAAAAAAATAACGTCTCGTAAAAAAGAAATGCGAGAAAAGGTAAGCTATTGATATTTAAAAAAAAGTCAAAACCTCACTATCTCGGGCATAGAAATAGACTCAGGAATAGGTTTTTGGAAACGGGTTTTAAAGGTCTTGCCGATTACGAAATTTTGGAACTGGCTCTTACGTACGTAATTCCCAGAAGAGACGTAAAACCTCAAGCTAAAGCGTTGATACAAGAATTTGGCAGTCTAAAACAAGTTTTAGATGCCGATATAAATGATTTAAAAAAGATAAAAAATTTATCGGATTATTCCGCAGGATTCTTACTATTTTTAAGAAAACTATCCTCTTTATATCTTTCTCTCGCTGTAAAACAACAAAAAAAAATAAACTCTCCGGATAGAGTGAAAGATTTTTTAATTTCTTCTTTAAGCGGAGAAAAAATAGAAAAAGTTTATGTTTTAACGCTGGATTCTGGAAACAGAGTAATATTTTACAAAGAGATTGAAAGCGGCACAGTAAATAAATCTTTCCTCATACCGAGAAAAATAGCGGAAATAGCTTTAAACAATAAAGCAGCTTCTATAATAATAGCTCATAATCACCCGGGCGGAACATTAAGCCCTTCTCAAAGCGATATTGCCGCAACGATTTCAGTAAGGAAAGCGTTAGAAGCGATAGAAGTTCTTCTTTTAGACCATATAATAGTTTCAAATAACGATTATTTTAGCTTTAAAGAACATAATTTGATATAGAAGTCAAAATTTGGTTAAATTTACGCGGTAATCGTCTATTTTATACCTGAGTCGTATATATTTTACGGCAAGAGGAGATTAAGACGATAAATCATGTTAATGGGAAAAATGATAAGAAGTCGGTTTTTCTTTACACTTTAAGCACTTGCGTGTGGTGTAAAAAACAACGCGTCTTTTAGTTGGCTTGGGAATTAAATACGATTACGTTGACGTTGACTTAATTGTAGGCGACGAGAAAGACAAAGTTATGAAAGAGTTGCCATTAGTAAACCCGCAGTGAGGAATAGTGATCGATAAAACAAAAACAATAGCGTCAAAGATGCAAAAAGCGACTGTTGTTTAGCTATGGATAAAGTAAAATCGCTGTCTGTTAATCCTAAAAAGTACGATTTAATAATTTTGGAAGAATTTAATATAGCTTTACGCGATAAATTTATAAATAAAAGAGAATTCTTAGCTCTTTTAAAGCAATTGTCCCGGAAGTCAAATATTGTCGTAACCGGAAGAGGCGCTACTTGGAGTTTGCTTGATGTCGCCGATATCGCTGCTGAAATGAAGGAAATAAAACGTTATTATAAGGAAAATATGCAAGCTCAAAGAGGTATAGAATATTAATTTGCTGGGTTTAGGTTATTAGTTAATTTATAAGGATTGTGCGATGGAAAATCTTGAACAGTTTATTGGATCTTTTTCTTTTGACGGGCGGCTCGCGGAAGTTGACATAATAGGCTCTATAGCTCATACAAAAATGCTCGTAAAGACGAAAATTATAAGTTCTTCCGACGGTAATAAAATTGTCGCAGGACTTGCGTCAATATTGAAAGATTTAAAAAACGGTTGGAAAATTCCCAAAGAGGAAGATATACATTTTGCGGTTGAAAAGGAACTTATACGGAGAATAGGCGTTGTCGGCGGTAAAATGCGCACAGCCAGAAGCAGAAACGATCAAGTCGCCACAGATTTAAGGCTTTATATTAAAGACGCCTCAAAAGCAATTGAGAATTTGTTAAACAATTTTCAAAGAATACTTGTAAAGAAAGCAAGCGATAACATAGACGTGATTATGCCGGGATTTACTCATTTGCAGCCGGCGCAGCCTATTTTAGCGTCGCATCATCTTCTTGCTTACGCCTATATGGCTCAAAGAGACAAGGAAAGATTGGAAGATTGTTGCAAGAGAGTTGACGTTTTATCTTTGGGAAGCGCGGCGTTAGCGGGAACATCTTTTAAAATCGACAGGCGCTATACGGCGAAACTTTTAGGATTTAAGAACGTAAGCGAAAATTCTTTAGACGGCGTTAGCGACAGAGATTTTGCGATAGAATTTGTTTTTTGCATGTCTGTTATATCTTTGCATTTGACAAGATTTTGCGAAGAAATAATTTTATGGATGAATCCGGAGTTCTGCTATATAACCATAGATGATAAATTTACGTCAGGCTCTTCCATTATGCCGCAAAAAAGGAATCCGGACTGCGCTGAAGTAATAAGAGGAAAATCTGGAAGGGTTTTTGGAGATTTAACGGCTTTTTTTACTATTGTAAAGTCTTTGCCTTTGGCTTACAACAGAGATTTGCAGGAAGACAAGCCTCCAGTGTTTGACGCTTTTGACAGCGTAAAAAGATGTTTAGAAGTAATGAACGAAATGATAGCAAGTTTGAAATTTATTAAAGAAAATACTTTAAAAAGTACGGAGAAAGGATTTATCGCGGCTACCGAGATAGCCGATTATCTTGCCGGAAAAAATGTTCCGTTCAGAACGGCGCATGGCATAGTTAAAGATATTGTTTTGTATTGTAAAAAACATTCCAAGACTTTAAATGAGCTTTCCATTGAAGAATTCAATAAATTCTCGCCGATTTTTAAAAAAGATATTTTTAAATGTTTAGACGCTAAAAATATTGCGGACATGAAAGTTTCCTACGGTTCTACTTCAAGAAAGTCTGTTGTCAGGCAAATAGAAAGCATTAAGCGGAAATTAAAATGAAAAAAAACGAGATTTTTTTTGTTTTGACGGTTTGCGTCTGTTTTACAGCGTCGCTTCAAGCCCAAATGTTTGAGGAAGTTTTGACAGAAGCAATAAGCGTCCAAAGAGCTTTGTCGTCTAATATTGAAATACTTGAATCTTCTCAAGAAGTTGAATATGCAAAGCAAAAGGTTATGGAAGCTAAAATTTTATACTTTCCTAACTTTGATTTTAACATAAACTTTTCCCATTTCAATAATAAAGCTTTAACGCTTGTTTCAGACAATATGTCGCAAGTTCCTATCATTTTACCAACAGGGGAACAAAATCTGCGCTATTCTGCAAGAATTTCAGTTTGGCAGAATATCTATACGGGAGGAAGAATAAGAACTGCAAACAAGGTTACAAAAATAAATAAAGAAAAAACGGAAGACGAAAGAAATATTGTTAGAAGTAAAATAATAAACAATGTGAAGTTGATTTTTAACGAATGTTTGTATTACAAAGAATTATTGGATACGGATCTTGCAAAACTGAGATCTGTTGAGCTTGGAAGAACGCATCTTTCTTTAGAAAATATTAAGAAATTGAGAAAAAAATGTATAGAAGAACAATTATCTTATGAGAAGGAAGTTTTAAATTTGCTTGCCGTTATGGGGAAAGAACTTAATTCTATCGTTAAAATTTCAGGCGGACTTGCTCCAAAAATCAAACAATTGAATTTGGAAAAATGCTTATTTCTTGCATATCAGTTTAAACCGGAATTAAAATCATTGCAGAATCAAGAAAAAGTAGACGCTTTGACGCTTAACTTGCTTTCTCTTCAGAAATTTCCAGATATAACGTTAGGCGGCGCTCAAGAATGGGTTGGAGAAAGACTTTTTAAAGACGATATGAGCTGGTATATTTCTTTAAACATAAATATTCCTATTTTTGACGGCGGCACTATGTTTGCAAAGCTTAAACAATGCGCGATAAAAGTGAGGCAGTCTGTTTTGGCGAGAGCAAAAGCTGAAAGAGAGGTAAGATTGAGCATAAGCAAGTCCTTTTTGGAGTACAACTTTTGGAGAACCCGCGCTATTGATTCTAAATTGTTGAAAAAAAAGCGTTACGATGAAGACGATATTGAATTGATAAGAAACTTAAATAAGAGTTACTACAATCTTGAACTTGCCGTAGGGGTTGACCTTGATTCCTATTAGTGCCTCTATTTTTATAATTTTTGCCGCATTGTTTTCTGTTGGCGTCTCGTTTGCCGAAGTACAAGGATTTAACGATGAAGATTTTCTTGTGGACGTTTTGTGGCGAAAAGTCATGTCTGTGGAAGAAACAAAACTTCCTACCGTAGCCTTGGTTTTAGGCGGAGGCGGCGCTAGAGGCTTTGCGCATATTGGCGTTTTGCATGTGTTTCAGAAAGAACAAATTCCGATAAATTTGGTTGTCGGCACCAGCATTGGAGCAATAGCTGGAGCTTTGTACTGTACGGGTATTCCTTTTGAGCATCTTGCCGAAGATATAAAAGGTTTTGACGTAAAAGATATTTCAAATTTTTCTTATCCGTCTCTTTTGAGAATGTTTTTAACGGAACATCTTCTATCAAACGAAAAGATTGAAAATTTTATAGATGAAAAAATCGGAAATATTACTTTTGACCGCTTACAAATTCCTTTAGTTTGTGTTGCCACAGATTTGATTACCGGCGAAAGAATTTTGCTTAGAGAAGGGAATGTGGCTTTTGCCGCTAGAGCCAGCGCTACGGTGCCGGGCATTTTTCAACCGGTTGAATACATGCAGCGCTATTTGATAGACGGAGGTTTGTCGGAAAACATTTCTGTAAGCGTAGCTAAACTTTTTAAAGTAGACGTTATAATAGCGGTTTCGGTTGCTGCAGACATTACTAAGAACAATATATCTAATGTTTTTTTGACTCTTATGCAAGCCATATATATACAAGGAAAATCTCTTGATCAACATAATTTAGCAATGGCAGATATTGTAATTCGTCCGGATGTCGGCGATTTAAACGCAGAAAATTTTGCTGGAGCTTACAAAACCATAGATAAAGGCTATAAGGCGGCAGAAGAATCTATTAAAGAGGTAAAAAAAGTCATTATAGGCAAAATATCGGAGAGATTTTTAATTGAATAGTTTGAGGATTTGCGTTATATCGTTAATAATGTTTGTTTTTGTCGGCGCGTCTTTTGCGTTAAAAGCCGATTTAGAACCTCAAAGAGACTCTTCATCTTCTAAGGCGGTAGCTGAATCTCCGGTTGAAGTTGATATCGCCGCTAAAAATAAAAAAGAAAAACTAAAAGAACTTGAACTTCTTGCGAAAAGTTTTGCTGATAAAGGATTTTATGATAGAGCGATAAATGTGTATAACGGCATTTTACGGCAGAAACTTCCCAAAAAGAAACTTTTTGAATATTACGTAAAAATAGGAGATTTGCACAGTCTCAATAGAAATTACGTTTTTAGTTTTGATTACTATAAAAAAGCTTTGTGCATACGTAAAAAAAGCTCGCAGATTATGGTTAAAATCGGATATATTTCGTTGGAAGAAAATTTGTTTACTCTTGCTGAAAAAGCGTTTTTAGACGCTTTAAAAACAGATAAACATTCAATTGAAGCTAAAATAGGAATGGGAAACGTTTTCTATAAACAAGGCGTTTATGCGGCAGCCCTTGAATATTACAATAAAATCCCTAAAGAATTCTACGACAGAGAAGTCGTAAAAAAGATTGCGGATTGTTATATCAATTTAAATAAAACTGACCAAGCTATTGCAATTTTAGAACCATTCTTGAAAGAACATGATGATTCTGAGTTGATATTTGATCTCGGCATGATTTATATGAATAGAAGCGACTATAATACGGCGGAAGATTTGTTTTTAAAATATCTAAAAATGAATAATGGCAACTTTAAAGTTTATGTTTATCTTGCTTCGCTTTACGATTTGAAAGGAGAAAGCAAGAAAGCTTTGAAAATGTTTAATAAAGCTTACGCTATAGATTCCTCTTATGCCGTAGTTGATTTTATGAGGGCTAAAGTAGCTTATAGATCGGGAAGAATAAGCGAAGCAAAGGCGTATGCGAACGAAGCTTACAATAAAGCGAAAACTACTTTTGTAAAAGACCAAATTCAGAAACTTGTCAAATATTTAAACAGTAAATAATAGCGCAAACAAAAAAAGAGAATACGCAAAATTAAACGCGATAAGTATTCTCTGCTTTATTTATATAGCTTTTTTAACTTTGTTTGATTTAATGCAAGAAGTGCAAACATACTCGCGGTTTTTTTTACCGTCAAGCATAATATTGAGGCTTTGAAGATTAGGTCTGAAAAGCCTCTTAGAAGCTTTATTTGAATGGCTGATAGTATTTCCTGATGTTGAACCTTTGCCGCAAACTACGCATTTGTAAGACATTTTAAACACCCCCAATAAGTCCTTAGATAAGGAATCATATCTTATTTCGCAGGTTCTAGTCAAATTTGTATAATGCCCGCATGGCGACAATTCATTTAGACACTGAAATACAATATCTTAAAGGGATGGGTCCGAAGCGCGCTCAAGCATTTTCAAAACTTGGCATTCAAACTATTGGCGATATTCTTACTTTTTTCCCTGTTCAGTATCAAGATAGAACAAAAATTATTTCAGTAAAAGATATCTATGAGCATGGACACGGCTGCTTGTTTGCGAGAGTCGGTAATTCTTATGAAAGAAGTCTGTCTAAAGGATTAAGCGTGCTGGATGTGGAAATATTTGACGATTCTTCTATGGCGGCTGCTCGGTTTTTTAGAAAAAAGAATCCGTATTCTTTCGCAGATGTTTTCGCTCCTATAAAAAAGGCTTTTACTCCGGGGTCATATGCTTATATTTACGGCGAAGTTAAACTGGAACGCGCCGGTAGATTTATATCTGCAATAGACTATGAGGTTGTTGGAGAAAAGAGTGTCAAACCTGTATTGTTTAATAAAATAGTTCCCGTATACGCGGCTACGGAAAAGTTAAATCAAAAGTTTATAAGAGAAATTGTCAATAGCGTTTTAGGTATGTTTGGCAGCTTGTACCCCGATATTTCTGAACTAATTCATAACTTCGGAAGCATTCCTAATATGAAATCTGAAGATGCAATCCGAAAGATTCACTATCCTAACAGTTTAGAAGAAGCTGAGCAAGCTCGTAGAGCGTTTGCTTTGCAGGAATTTTTCGTTTTAGAATCGGTTCTTTCTCTATCGCGAAATAGTATTAAGAAGAATTGTAAAACGCAAAAATACGATATACGAAGAACTCTTCTGCCGGCTTTCAAAAATAACTTAACTTTTGAATTTACTAAAGAGCAAAAAAAAGCGATAAATGATATTTTTGCGGATATGCAAAGTTTATATCCAATGAACAGAATACTTATGGGCGACGTCGGTTCTGGCAAAACTGTTGTGGCTTTGAGCGCTATTGTTCTTGCGGCGGAAAACAATTATCAAGCAATGATTGTTGCTCCTACGGAGATTTTAGCCGAGCAGCATTATTTGACAATATCAAATATGCTCTCGGGTTTAGATGTAAAAATAGTTTTAGCTACGTCTTCAACGCTTAAGAAAAAAAGCCAAAGAGATAAAATTTTGTCAGGTCTTAAAAACGGCGAGATAAAGATTGCAATAGGCACGCATTCTTTGATGGAAGAGAGAATAAAATTTAAAAATCTATCTTTGATAGTTGTCGATGAGCAGCACAGATTTGGCGTTATGCAAAAATTTGCAGCGTTGGACAAAGCTGAAACTCCTGATATTTTGATGATGACGGCAACCCCTATACCAAGAGCGTTGGCTATGACTCTATACGGCGAAATGGACGTGACTACAATAACTTCTACGACTCCGGGAAGGACGCCTATTAAAACGTATTCTTCAAACGAAAATTGCGCTTATGAGAATGCGATAAAAGAATTAAAAAACGGCAATCAAGCTTATATCGTTTATCCTTTGGCAGACGAGTCCGACAAACTTGCTTTAAAATCTGCGGTTCAAGAAGCCGAAAAATTACAACAAACGCGGTTTAAAGATTTTAAAGTCGGACTTTTACACGGCAAGATTAAGCCGTCGGAGAAAAATGAAGTAATGCGGAAGTTTAAAAATAAAGAATACGATGTTTTAATATCTACTACGGTAATTGAAGTGGGAATAGATGCGCCTGACGCTACAATTATGATAATACATCATGCTGAAAGATTCGGATTATTGGCTTTGCATCAACTTAGAGGAAGGATAGGCAGAAGCGCTAAGCAGTCGTATGCGTATCTTATAGGAAGTTCAAACGGCGAAAATGCCAATAAGCGACTTTCAATAATAACATCTACAAACAACGGGTTTAAAATAGCCGAAGAGGATTTAAAGATGAGAGGCCCAGGCGAGCTTATGGGAACAGTCCAGCACGGATTTCCAGAATTTAAAGCGGGGGATTTGATAAAAGACGCGGATATTATTGAATTTACAAAAAGTCATGCTACAAAAATTATAGAAGACGATCCTCTTCTAGTTAAAGAAAGCAATGCTGTTTTAAAAACTCTTATAAATAAACATTTCTCAAACAAAATCAAACTTATCAACGTCGGCTAATTTTGTATAATAGCTCATATTGCTTTTTGTCGCTGCGGCGAAAGTCGGAATCTATGTTATTGTTGTCTGGCAGACTTGGATAATTTTAAAAAATTGCCGTTTATGTTTTAATCGTAAATGTTTTTAAGCGATGAGCGTATGCGGACTGGATTATAGCTATGGCTTACGCGATAGCTTTTTTTACGATTTTTTATTTCAGATATAAAAATGGCGAATGGAAGCAAATGCGCGTTATAGATATGAAAGTTACTGAGGGATAATCGGGATTGAAGTATGATTAAAATTGTAAATCTTAATAAATCATTTGGCGGCAGGACGTTGTTTGACAATCTTAGTTTAAACGTAAACGCTAAAGAAAGAGTTGGTGTCGTGGGAAGAAATGGTCATGGCAAGACTACTTTATTTAAAATGGTTCTGGGTAAGATGGAGTATGATTCAGGATCTATAAGTATGCCTAAAAATTATAAATTGGGGTATCTTGAGCAGCATATAAATTTCACTCAAAATACGGTTCTTGGCGAAGCTTGCCTTGCTTTATCTGGAGAAGAAAAAGATTCGTCTTGGAAAGCCGAAAAGACTCTTTCTGGACTTGGTTTTTCAGTAAGCGATATGTTAAAGAATCCCGTTGATTTTTCGGGCGGATACAAAATACGTATAAACTTAGCGAAAGTTTTACTCTCAGATGCGGATATGCTTATGCTTGACGAGCCAAACAATTATCTTGATATTGTTGCTATAAGGTGGCTTAGCGGATTTTTGCGTTCTTGGAAAGGCGAATTGATGCTTATTACTCACGACAGAAACTTTATGGACGGCGTTATAACGCATTGCGCGGCAATACACAGAACTAAAGTCAGAAAAATTGAAGGCAGTACGCAAAAGCTTTACGAGCAAATAGAAAAAGAAGAAGAAATATACGAAAAGACAAGATTAAATGTTGAAAAAAGAATCAAGCAAACAGAGCTTTTTATCAGGCGTTTCAGAGCGAAGGCAAGACTTGCGGGAATGGTTCAATCGCGCTTAAAAACCATTGAAAAACAAGATAATCTTGAAAAACTTGATGAAATAGAAACTTTAGGCTTTTCTTTTTCAGGATTAGAATTTCCCGCGGCAAAAATGCTTGGCGTCCACAATTTGGCGTTTGGTTATACCCTGGATAAGCTTTTGATAAACAAACTAAGTTTTGATGTTTTGAAAAATGAGCGAATTTGCGTTATAGGCAAAAACGGCAAGGGAAAATCAACGCTTTTAAAATTGATAGCGGAGAGGCTTACGCCTTGCGATGGCAGTATAAAGAAACACCCTGATTTAAAAACAGCGTATTTTGTTCAGTCAGACAGCGCAAATTTAAATCCTCAAAAAACGGTTTTTGAAGAAATTCTTGCATCGGATAAATGCCTGCCTCAGAAAGCGAGGAATATTGCCGGCTCAATGATGTTTAGCGGCGATGACGCGCTTAAAAAAATAGAAGTTTTAAGCGGCGGCGAAAAAAGCAGAGTTTTGCTTGGCAAAATTTTGGCAAATCCATGCCATCTCTTGCTGCTTGACGAGCCTACCAACCATCTGGATATGGAATCCTGCGAAGGACTGATAGACGCGATTAACGAATTCCGCGGTTCAGTTATCATAGTTACGCATAATGAGGAAATGCTGCACGCTATAGCTACAAAATTCATAATCTTTGACAGAGATAAAGTTTCTGTCTTTGACGGTGCGTATCAAGACTTTTTAGAAAAAACAGGTTGGGAAGATGAAAGTTCTAAGATAAAGGCGAAAACTTCTCAAAAGATATTTGAAAAAAGCAAAGAAGAAATAAAGAAGCTTCGCGCTGAGCTTATACAAGAAAAATCAAGAATTTTAAGACCTTTGGAAGAAAAGATTAACAATATTGAAAGCGGTATAACAAAAAAAGAAGAAGAGTTTAATCTAAACACGCAACAACTTATAGAGGCTTCCCAAAATGGCAATATATCTTTCTTATCGGAAGGGTCCAAACTCAATAAGACTCTTCAAGCGGAAATAGAAAGTTTTTATACGGAACTTGCGTGCGTGTTTGAAAAATACGAAAAAGAATCTGAACGTTTTAGAAACCGTATGGAAAAATTAGAAGACAACAATCCCAAAATATGATTTAATATGTTCCGGTACATATAAAATTCCCGGAGCGAAAGGTGTTCATTATTAAAGAAAGACTTTTCAAAAATACAAGCGCAGAAGCGGTTAAAAGAGTAAAACGCTTATGGCTTGTTTATATGTTGCCGCAATGGAAACTTTTGGTAGTATCTTTAGTTTTTATGGGAATATATTCGGCTCTAAATGCTTGGTCCGTTAGTTTGCTCAAGCCTGTTTTTGATAAAGTTTTTATAGAAAAAAATAAAGATATTCTTTTTGTGATCGCCGCTCAGGTAATATTTGCATTCGGCGCTAAAGGAGTGGCTCAGTATATGCAATCTGTAACAATGATAAAAATGGGGTCAAATTTTACTAAACGTTTGCAAGGCGATTTGTTTGCCATGATTATAGCGCAGGATTTGGAGTTCTTCAACAAGAACAATTCAGGAAATCTTTTAGTGCATTTTATGGGCGATTTGGGAGCTATAAGGAACGCAATTGTAAACAGCATAACTACAGTTGTCAGAGACGCTTGTTCTGTACTATTTTTGGTTATTCTTATGTTTTGGAAGAGTTTTGACATGGCGTCGGCGATGTTTATTCTTTTTCCGATAGCTTTTTATCCAATGGTCTACTTTGGGAAGAAAATAAAGAAAATTTTCAGCAATCAGCAGAATTCTTTCGGGAATTTGTATGCGATGCTTGCGCAGTCTTTTCAGGGTATAAAGATAGTAAAATCTTACAATATGGAAGAATTGGAATCAAAGAAAATTAGAGGCAGTGCCGAAGCTATCGCGGGCATTGAAGTTAAAATGGCTAAAAACAGCAACATACTAAGTCCTCTTATGGAATTTTTCGGAGGCGTAGCCGCTGCCGGAACTCTTGCCTACGGCGGATATAGAATTGTGCGCGGAACGCTTACTACGGGCGACTTTGTAGTTTTCTTAATAGCTATAGTCGCGGCATATCAGCCTATGAAATCATTGGCGAATTTAAATACGACGATGCAGATGGGAATAATGGCAATAGATCGTATTTTTGCGATTATGGATAAAAAACCGTTTATTGTAGACAAACGCGGCGCTTACGATTTAAAAGTGGATAAAGGAGCGATAAAAGTTAAAAAAGTTAAGTTTGAATATGTTCCTGGCGTTGAGATTCTGCGCGGTATTAACTTAGAAGTAAAATCTGGCGAGAAGGTGGCTATTGTTGGAGCGGCGGGATCGGGCAAATCTACGCTGATGAATTTGTTACTGAGATTTTACGATGTTAAAGATGGCGGTATAGAGATAGACGATCAGGACATAAGAGACGTTACTATAAGGTCTCTGCGCGAGAACATAGCCTTTGTTTCGCAGGACGTTGTGCTTTTTGATGATACTATTAAGAACAATATTTTGACGGGCAGACCCGGAGCTACTGATGATGATGCGATAGAAGCTGCAAAACATGCCGCCGCTCACAACTTTATTATGAAGCAAAAACACGGATATGATACTATTGTTGGCGAAAGAGGCGGCGCATTGTCCGGTGGACAGAAGCAGATGGTTTCTATAGCAAGAGCCATGCTTAAAAATGCTCCAATACTTCTCCTTGACGAGGCTACGAGTTCTTTGGATTCGAAATCTGAAAGAATGGTTCAGGAAGGGCTTGAAAAACTTATGAACGGAAGAACTTCAATAGTTATAGCGCATCGTTTATCTACAATAATAAACTCCGACAGAATATATGTTTTTGAATCGGGCGATATTGTTGAGGTTGGCGCTCATAAAGAACTGTTAGCGTTAAATGGATATTACGCAAATTTGTACAACGTTCAGTTTATGCATAATTAACGTTGGGTTAAAACGCGCGCGCGGGGAGGGGCAAAGTGAAGAGACTATTGGTTTTGTTATTTGTCTTTTTTTCGTTTACGGTTGTCGCATTTTCCGGAGTTCCAGGTGAAATAAGGTATAGCGGAAAGTTAAAATCTTACAATTATCCCGTTAGCGGAAATATGCCTTTTAACTTTAAAATCTATGACGCAAGCGAAGGCGGAACTGCCCTTTGGGAGTCAGGAAATCAGACTGTAAAACTTTCCAGCGGGGTCTTTACGTATATAATAAAGCCTGATGAGTCCATGGTGGACTGGAGAAAAAAAGATTTGTGGCTTCAAATTGTTGTTGACGGAAGAGAACTTTTTCCTAGAGAAAAAGTTACGGCTCAGCCTTACTCATTCCATTCATATTCTGCAGAAAATTTATCTTCCGAAAGTGAAATAAAAATAGAAATAGGCGAAAATTCGGCATACATAGGCATGGATGGAAACAGTCGTCTGTACTATAAGCCTTCTCAAAAAGCTGAGAAGGAATGTTTGGGCGTGCCTCCAGGCACTGTTATAGCTTTTGCTGGAAATAGCGCTCCGAGAGGATATTTACTTTGCGATGGGAGAGAAATTGACGCATCAATGTATCCAGACTTATTTAGAGCAATAGGCACAATTTACGGCGGCAATGGCAGTCCAAAATTTAAACTTCCAAATTTTTGCGGAATGTTTTTAAGAGGTGCTGGTGGCAACGCCTTTCCAGTGGGACAACAACAAGGCGACGCAATAAGGAATATTACGGGTAGATTTGCAAAAACAAAACCTAATAGCGGATTTTTGGGAGCTTTTTATGGCGCAGATGACGTATCGCATGGGAACAGCAATAGCGGTTCGAGTTCTGATACTAGGGCGGTGTATTTTGACGCTTCAAGAATCGTTCCGACAGCTAACGAAAATAGACCTGTTAATTATGCGGTAAATTATTACATAAAATATTGAATTATTGCAAATTTGTATAACATGACCGGATTACGGCGGGATAAAGAAGTTTGGTATAAAAAATGTTCAATTCTACGGAAACGAATCTGCCTAAAAGAAAAAATTACGATAAAATGAGTGCGTTTATAAAAGTTGCTCGCGGACTGAGGATTTAATATGACAGATATTTTTAAGATTGCCAAAGAAACGCTTAAATCTGAAGCTCAATCTGTAAAAGACCAGTTAAAGCATTTAGATTCAAATTTTGAAGAGGCTGTGTCTCTAATTAAAAATTGCAAAGGTCATGTAGTGGTTGTAGGTTTGGGAAAATCAGGATTAGTGGGAAGAAAAATTTCCGCCACTATGTCTTCAATCGGCGTTCCTTCAGTGTTTTTGCACATTTCAGAAGGTCTGCACGGCGATTTGGGAATGATTATGAGCGACGATGTTGTTATAATGCTTTCCTATTCTGGAGAAACTGAAGAGGTTAAACGGATTATTCCCGCTCTGATAAGAATGAAAGTTGCTATTATATCTATGACAGGAAACCCAAAAGCTTTCGCTTGGAAAGGTATTAACTGTATTATTGACTGCAGCGTTGAAAAAGAAGCGTGTCCTTATAATCTTGCTCCGACATCTTCTACTACCGCGCTTCTTGCTATGGGCGATGCATTAGCGCTTACTGTTTCAAATTTGAAAGGTTTTAAAAAAGAGCATTTAGCTGTTTTGCACCCGTTAGGCGCCATAGGCAAAAGGCTTACAATGCATGTTAGCGATTTGATGAGAAAGGGAAAACAAAATCCTGTCGTAAAACAAAATGTCGCTGTTGAAGACGCTCTTCTTGTAATGACGGGCACTAAAATCGGCGCTGTAAGCGTTGTTGACGACGATGGTAAAATTGTCGGATTTTTTACCGACGGCGACTTGCGCAGGCGTTTGTCATTTGACGAGAAACTATTGAAAAAGAGCATAACTTCTGTTATGACAAAATATCCAAAAGTTATAACCTCTGAAATTCTTGCGATTGAGGCGGCTGAAGTATTAAAGAAGTATAATATAGACAACATTCCAGTGATAAACGAGGACAGAGAGCCAATAGGGATTTTAGACCAGGGGGATTTGCTTGTTGAAGGTATTGCGTAATATGCTTTATAACGTTGGAGGAATATAATGAGTATGACAGAAACGTTGGTTGAGAATATGTTGGAGAAGAAAGGATTGCCTGAAGGCATTTGGACGCAGTGTAAAAAGTGCGAACAAATGTTTCTTCAAAAAGATTTTGAAGAGAACTTAATGGTGTGTCCCAAATGCGGATACTACACAAGGCTTGATGCTCAAAAAAGAATAGAATTTACTGCGGACGAAGGAAGTTTTAAAGAGATAGACGGCGATTTAATACCTGTAGATTTCTTGGATTTTTCCGGATATGCCGATAAGATAAAAAAATCTCCTTTAAAAGATGCGATAGTTGCAGGCGAGGCTA
The DNA here is from genome assembly GCA_031289055.1 of Candidatus Endomicrobiellum porotermitis. Lineage (GTDB taxonomy): Bacteria > Elusimicrobiota > Endomicrobiia > Endomicrobiales > Endomicrobiaceae > Endomicrobiellum > Endomicrobiellum porotermitis. The sequence goes on along the minus strand of JAITQE010000023.1, from coordinate 30,328 downwards.
AGATTGGCGGTTACAACGTTGTTATGGCTGTGCTGGATTTTTATTTTATGGGCGGAAGCATGGGTTCTGTGGTCGGGGAGAAAATAGTAAGAGCCGTTGAGAGAGCCATAAAGAGAAAATGTCCTCTTATTATTATCTCTGCTTCTGGCGGAGCAAGAATGCAGGAAGGCGTATTATCGCTTATGCAAATGGGTAAAACGAGCGCGGCCATTGCAAAGCTTGCCGACAACGGTCTTGCGTATATATCAGTTTTGACCGATCCTACTACGGGAGGCGTTGCTGCAAGTTTTGCGATGCTTGGCGACGTCAATATAGCCGAACCCGGAGCTTTAATCGGTTTTGCGGGACCAAGAGTTATTGAGCAGACCATAAGACAACAACTTCCTGAAGGATTTCAGCTTTCTGAATTCTTGCAAAAACACGGCATGGTTGATATTGTGGTTGAAAGAAAAAATATGAAAGACGTTCTTGCTAAGGTTTTAAAGTTTTTTGTTAAAAAATGAAATTTTTTGAAAACTTAAAAGAATACGAAGGTATGAAGCCTGGTCTTTCAAGAATAAAGAAATTTTTGAAAGGCGTCGGCAATCCTCAAGATTCACTTAACGTCGTTCATATAGCAGGCACCAACGGGAAGGGTTCAACTGCGGTTTTTATCTCAAATATTTTAATAACCGCAGGGTACAAGACTGCGTTATACACTTCGCCTCATTTAATTGATATTACGGAAAGAATTAGCATTGACGGAAAAAATATCCCCCAAAAAATATTTAAAGATTTATCAAAGAAATATTTTGATAAAGCCGTAAAATGCAAATTGTCTTATTTTGAGTATTTAACGTCGCTTGCTTTTATATATTTTGCTTTACAAAAAGTTGCCGTCGCGGTAATTGAAACGGGTCTTGGCGGGCGTTTTGATGCCACTAATGTGATAAAAAAGCCTCTTGTTTGCGTTATAACGTCTATAGCAAAAGAGCATCAAGAAGTATTGGGCAATACTATTGAGAAAATTGCTTTTGAAAAAGCGGGTATAATTAAAAAAAACTGCGATCTAGTTTGCGGAAAACTTCCTAAAAAAGCGGAATTAATTATAAGGAATAAATCAAATCCGTATTTTTATGGAAAAGCTTTTAGTTCTGGCAATAATAGAGCGGCCGGCGTATTAAGCCAAAGATTTGACTATATAAGCAAAAGCCTAAATTTAAAGAATATTGATATAAGCTTGCTTGGGACGCATCAAATTATAAACGCTTCTGTTGCTGTTTGCGCATCGGAGCTTTTGTCAAAGAAAGGTTTTGCGTTAAGCAAAGCGGACATAAAGAAAGGTTTAAAAAATTCCGTATGGTCGGGGCGTTTTGACATAAGAGAGCTTTCAATTAATAATAAAAATTTCAAGTTGATTATAGACGGCGCTCACAATATTGAAGGTTTGGATTCTTTTTTTGATACTTTTAATAAACTTGGTTTTGCAAATGAAAAGAAGATTTTTATTTTTGCGGTAACGAAGGGAAAAAAGTATGAACAGATGGCAAAAAAGACAGCCTCTTTTGCAGAAAAAATAATACTTCCCTATATTAAAAATAGTAGAGCTGTAAATCCAATAGATTTAAAGAATGAATTTTCAAAGCATATTTCAGAGGATAAAATTTTTGTGGTAAATTCCGTTAAGGAATCATTTCGTATGTTTGATTGCGGCAAAGTTGGAATAACGATAGGTTCTTTATATTTAGTAGGCGAGGTTTTAGAGATTATACAAAAGCGTAATACAAAGGGAGCTTAATGTCCAAAGACTTGTATTTAGGCGTTGACATGGGCGGAACGCAAATCAAAGTAGCTGTCGTTACTTCAAAAGGCGTTATAAAAGAAGAAATCGCTATGCCTAGTGACGTAAATGCAAAATCTTCCAACGTGTTAAATTCTGTTGTTTATTTAGCTTCTAAACTCAAAAATTATCCAAAAACCAAAATTATGAATTTTTCCAACCCTGATACGGTTGTTTTTTGCGGCGGCTTAAGTCGCGCGGCTAGTAAATGATAGTCAAGCCAATATTTAAAAAATTTATTTTTGCTATTTTTATATTCTTATTATTAGCGCCTGTTGTTTTTGCTTCTAACGAGGTGGATATTTCTGCCGACGAGCTTGAATATGACGAACTCGGAGGAAGAGCGGTCGCTCGGGGGCATGTTGTGTTGGGTTGGAATAATAAGAAAGTTTTTGCGGACCATGTTGAATTTTTTATAAACAAAAAAAGTATGACCGCGTCGGGAAATGTTACCATTGAAGAAAACGGCGGCATAGTGCATTCTGAAAGCGCCGTATACAATTACAATGACGAAACCGGCCAAATAAAAGAAACATTCGCTTCTTCTTCAAATCTATTGTACATACGTTCTAAATCTATGGACAGGCTCGGCAAAGATACTTTTAGTTTAAAACGCGTAATGTTTTCAACTTGCGACTTGGACGAGCCTCATTCCTATTTTAAAGCAAATCGCGGAAAGCTTGTATTAAACAGAAGAATAACAATTTATAACGCTGTTTTTTATATTGGCAAAATTCCGGTATTTTATCTTCCTTTTGTAACAAAATCCTTAAAAGGCGGTTGGGGGTTTGGTTCGCGCTTAAGATTGGCGGTTGAGCCGGGGCATACTGGCGCAGGAGGCTTTTATGTAAAGACAACAGTTTCTTGCGCTTTAAGCGAGAATTCTATAGCCAAGGTCAAATACGATTATCTTGGCGGAAGAGGAACTGGATACGGCGGAGAGTTTAATTATGTAACGAACGGATGCATGTTAAATATTGACGCTTATATCGTAAAAGATTTGCTTGACAATAGAGAAAGATGGACTTTCAGACCTAACTATTTTCAGAGGATAAACAACGCTTGGACGCTGAGGTCCAGAGCTGAGCTTATAAGCGATCGCAATTTTAATAATTTTTATAATCAAAGCAATTGGGATAGAACGACAGACTATTTACGGTCTTACGCTTCGTTAACAAGACAAGGTCGCAAAACAAGCGCAGAATTAAATTTTGAAAATACTTCCAAATACGCCGCAAATACTTCCAAGTACAAAGCAAAAGCAACGTCTATAAATCTTCCAAAAATAAGTTGGACATACTATCAAAGAGAACTTGTTTGGGGAATAATGCATAAGTCGTTTTTTGAGTATGGCAATATTTATAAAAAATATAATTCTTTAATAGATCCGTTTTATAAAAATACGATGACGTTTAGGTATGCTCTCGCCAAAAGTTTTAAAGTTGGCAGAAGATTTACTTTAAAGCCAGGATTAGACGTTTCCGAAAACTGGTACGACAGAAACGATAATAATAAGTGGAAAAACGCTTGTTTTACTAGTTACGGAGGAACTTTTAATACAAGATTTAGAGCTGCAAGTTGGATGGATTGGAATGCTCTTTACACAGTGCGAGCCAGAACAAAAACAAATTCTTTAGATATAGATAAAGACCTACGGAATTACGGAATAGAGGCAAATAACGTAAATTTCAGCAATTATATGTATATTGGAGACAGGGCAATGGTTAGAAACTCCATAACTTATAATCTTATGCGCGATAGAAAAATTACTCCTAAAAAATGCTCTCCTCTTATTACTGAAGTAACTTGGACCCCAAAATCCTATATTGCCGTTTATGCTAAAGAAGCCCAACAATTAGACCCGTCTTTTAAATTTAATTCGTTGCAAGTTGATATAAAAACAGGCGAGTTGACAAAGGCTTATTTCAATTTCGGAGCTTTCTATCAACGTTATAACAATCCTAGAGAAACGTACAGGAATAATAGAATAGACAATATTATAGGGTTTGGGTTGTGGCTTAATCCAAAATGGAGACTTGATTACAACGTAAAAAACGCAATTGCGATGAATGTTATGTACTCAAGGTTAAATGAGCATGAATTAAAGATTTACAGGGATTGTCATTGCTATAATTTGGGACTAATTTACAGAAAGAGAACTAACGACTGGGATTGTGAAGTTAAATTTGATATGAAAACTAACATGCCGTTCGGTAAAAACGGCAATAATTTAGGATACGATGATAATCCTACAGAAATATTCTATCCATGGCTGAATTGTGGTTCTGCTTTGGATAGATTAATGTTATGACAGAGAAAAGTAAAAAACTGTATTTGCTATAATATATCCGGAAGTTTTATCGGGGAATTCGTTTTATAGCAGTATTTGTTTGGCGCGCAGATTTAGTTTTAGATATGCCTGAAGAGTTTAATTCAGTTTTAATTTAAATTCTAAAATAATTGGAGAGATGGCCGAGTTGGTTGAAGGCGTCAGTTTCGAAAACTGATATACGGGAAACCGTATCGGGGGTTCGAATCCCTCTCTCTCCGTATCCCAGATACGCTCTCTTGCAAATATTCCACAATGTGGCGCAACCCCACGTCGGGGGTTTTCTTTTTCCGAACCGAATAGCGCGCTAAACTGGCAAGAATAGCAGATTTTTACGGAGAAATCTGCGCCATTACGTGGCTTCGCTTGAAAGTCATTCGGTTCGGTTTGGAAGTCTGATAAGAACTATTCCAAGTATGGTTGTAGTTTCTCAGTCCACTCTTGAGCGTCATAAGCGCGCTTTTCCAAAAACTCATTTATAAACGTATCTTTATCTGTTTTTAATGCTTCATCATCAAATTTATTTTCTTTAATATACTTTACAGTTTCTTCTATAATATTATTTTTAGAATAGTCATGCATTTCCATCGTACCGATACTAAGTTTTTTGACTATATCAAACGTCTGGCGCGTATAAGTCGGCAAATCTTCTAAAAGCGTTTCTTCTATCATATAGCGGCGCATATTAATATTATGATTGACAACTAAATTATGCATCTGTTCAATCGCCCATTTTCTGTCAAATTTTCTACACCTATACCACCATTCAAATTGCTCAAGTTCTTTGACGTATCGCGACTCATTGCTTTCTATTTTACAAACCCGCCAATCCCAAAACTTTTGATATCTATCAATAATTTTTTTAGGAACATCATCAGAGTTTTTTAGCGAGACCCCTATGAAATTTATAAATGACCGACGTTCTTGGGAGTTTTCATATCTATTAAAGACATATTCCATTATGTCGTCATTCAAATCAATCTTTTCGCTGGCGTAATATATTGCTATATGTTGACTGATACGAAGCTTATTATTTTCTTTATTTCCGAGAAATAACTTATTATTCTGCAATACATATTCAAATTTAGGTTTCATCAAATCAAACATATCAATATCATTGGAAGGATTGACAAAGTTAATATATGCTGTCCACGCCGCTTTAAATTTTTTCGGTTCATTTTTCGGTAAAATTTTGTCTATATTTTCCGTAGTCCATTTGGAAAACATTAAACGTATCCGAGGCAACCAGCGGCCAAACAATGCCCAAGTTTCTAAATAAGCGCTATCGCTTAATAATTTCTCTAAACATGATTTAAGATTATCATTAGATTTTTCGCTATTATGTTGCCACAGACCATATCTTATCAAACCTTCAAATGCTGTGCCAAACGTTGAATTTATAGCGCTATTATAATAATCAATACTTTCATCATTTCTTTCTTTCTCAAGATATTTATCTTTTTCAAGAAGTAGAGATTTTAATATTTTAAATGAATTCTTCAAAAATATATCATCAATATTTTTATCTGCTGCTTGCCTAAAAAAGTCAGCCACCAATTCAGCAACCGCTTGTTTTGCCCAATGCCAATTTGAATGTTCAAAAAAATCAGCCTCAGAGCTATTTTGCTCTAAAACCCGGTTTCCAAAATCAACAATAGCATCCCAATCAATTTGCGTTTTGTTATATTCCCTAAGACCAAATAACAAAGAATAAATATACGCGGGTTCTGATATTTCATTAAACGACGCCAAATTTTCCAAATATTTTTTCGGAGCGGCTTTAACGTCTGCGAGCAATGAATTTGACAAGCCATGAATGTCCGAAGAGTCTATTGTCTTATTATCTGGTTTTAGATAATTAATTATTTCTTCGATTGACATATTTGACATCGCATTTTCTGGCAATGGCGATAAACTATCACTTGAAAATTTATAAGATAAAAACTCAGGATGTCCGTCAACGCCATTATAATAAATTGGCTCGCCATCCTTTGTCAAGATATCCTTATATTTCGTTTGCAACTGTTCAGGTAAATATTTTCTGATAGGCTCTAATTTATGTATCCGCCAACGATTTTTCTTTTTTTCACTTGTCCATTCGCCGTCGTCTTTTTGATAATTCTCATCTATTGGTCCTTTATCAATATATCCAAAAATCATATTTTGCGATTCAATGGGAAGCGAGCGAAATTTCTCTTGCTCTAAAAGATAATACTCATGATGATACGACGGATTATCAAATAAATTTTTATCCGTCATATATTCTGCCAAAAGCGCTTTTTCATAATTATCGCTCACACGCAATAGGTGAAGTATAATTCGTGTAAAAATATTGAATTTTCCGTCTTTTAACAAATTAAACACATCTTTAATTTCTGATTTGTCATTATTTTTTAATATAGCTTCAGCATAATCGCGAATAGCGGATACTATAATATAAACAGACTCATCCTGACTATATCCATCTTGCCGATTATACTCTATTGCGGAGCGTCTATGATTAATCAAATCTTCATATCGCTCTATTTCCTCGTTAGATATACCGGCAAACAGTCCGTTATATATGCCTCTAAACAATTTAAATAATTCAAAGTCGTCATATTTAAATATAGACTTTATAATTTCTACAAATTGTTCATATCCGTAGCTTTCATGACTGCCAAATTTTGATACCACTTCACTATCGTCAAATTCTATAGGATTACCATTATTATCAAAAATTCCCGGAGATTCCTTTTTTATATTCACAGATAATTTCAATAACTCTTTGATAATATCAAGAGTTAAGTTTTTATCAATAGATTTTAATTTTTCAAAAAACTTTTTTAACTTTTCTTCATAAAAACAATATATATCATTAGAATTTCTCAACCATTTAAAAAAAGATTTGCAAATAAATATAAATTTATCATCAGGCATATTCATAGCAATGTCAAAAACGCAAACGCAAACAAGAGATGAATTGATTTTATTGCCCTTATCCATATCTTCAACGATAGGTCTAATAAGTTCTAAAATATCATCGTATTTATCAGCTGTAATCTTTATCAAATACGGTAAAGAATCCCAGTAAAAAATTTCTTGTCCATTCTCGTTTGTATCTATGCTATGAAATAATAATTCTCTTTCATTTAACGGTTTAAACCATTCGGGATTTTCAAGTTTAGAGAAGAAATATGGTTTAAGATTGCTTTTCAGATTAGCAACATGTTCTATTTCATCTTTTGTTGGGACGTTCCTTTTTTTGCTACTTTCCAAGATGTCGTATGAGACCTCTTTTTGTTCTAAATATGGTTCTAAATATAAGATAAAATTTTCAAGCGTCTTTATATGCTCATTAAACTCATCTAAAAGAATTGTTTTAAATTCTTTGTCAAAATGTCTCAACCCATTTATTTTTTTTTTCGCTTCGTTCGTTTTGTTAACAATATTATCTATTTCTTCTGTTTTTAATTTAGGATGTCTTTCTGAAATTAGTTTTTTCATCTTGTCACGCTCATTGTGTAACGATTTAATTTTATCCCATATCTGATTAACTGTTTCTTTTATCCTCTCATCTGTCGGTCGTCCATTTTTTATAAAACCAACTTTTTTTAGAGCATCTGTTATAGCAACTATAGCTTGATCTTTGCATTCAGTTTCTTCCCACCTGAGTATGGCATTGATAAGTTCTCTAAAACAGTGAGAAACAATAGATTGCTGTGCCGGAAAATTATCAATTTTTAATATACATATCCCAGCTATATAAATAGATTCCGCATCATTACTAAAACTAAAAGTTTTTAAAATTTCTCTGATTTTCTTTTGTTCTCTGGTAAGTTTTGAAGCCAGAAATTCTTCAACGTTAAAGATATCCATTTTTATCTCCTATCGAAACTTGACCGTTCATTAGCATTGGGAGCATAAAGTAGCGAATTTCGGCGTGCAAGCTTATTTTATGACAATATTGTTTGTCATACGCAATCAAATCTTTTTTGCTTTTTCTATTTCACTATGTTCAAAAGCGGAAGACATATATTCTATTTCCATATCGGATAGTTTCCAGCATACGCCCTGTCAAATCGTTATTTGCATCTGCAATATCGCGTAATTTATCCGTCAATCCTAAAACAAACAGAACGGATGCATACCATGCCATTGATGTTGCAGGACTTCCTTTTTAATCTTCGCCAGCTTTTATCTAGTTATGCTAAAGTAAATATATTTAATGATTAGTTTATATATATTATATGTTTTAATTAAAGAAACCAAACGCTCTATAAGTAAAGAACATTAATTATGTCTCGCGTCTTGGGTTCGTATCGCCTATTCTCCGCGCCTAACTTTAAATAGTTTGACAGTTTCAGATTTAGTTCATGTTTTGACTAAGCCTAAAAATGCTTTGGTAGAACAATATAAGAAGATGTTTGAACTTGAAAACGTTGAATTAGAATTTGAAAAAGAAGCTTTGGATAAAATATAGCGCAAGAGGCTATAAAGAAATATTCTGGAGCAAGAGGTTTAAGAGCGATAATAGAAGGAATTTTGCTTGACGCTATGTACAATATTCCTAGCGATTCCTCAGTTGTAAAGCGTATAGTTGCGGCTGACGCCGTTACAAAGAAAGAAGGTCTGAAATTGTGTATAAGGATGATGTTTAAGAAGACGTTGACGGACTTAAAGAAAATTGAGCAAGGCAAAGTTCGACTGAGTTTATTATTTTTTTCATAAACTTCGGCGAACCGTTATTATACTGCTTAACCGCAGTATTGATTTATCCATTTAAGGAAATCTTTATTTGCATTTGATATTGATACCGAGATTATTTGCGGAACTTTATACGGGTGCAGTTTGATTATTTCTTTTTCAATGTTTTTAAAATTCTTTTCAAGCGTTATCATTATTATAAGAGTTTCAGTTTTCTTTTCTATTTTGTTGTTCCACCAATAATAAGACTTTATATTGTTTGATATTTGCGCGCTAGAAATCATTTCTTCTTCAAGAAGCGTTTTGATAATTTTTTGAGTTGTTTTTGAGTTTGGCGTTGTTACAAAAACAAGCAAATATTTAGGAGTTTTCATTTTATATTTCTCTTTTTGTTATCGCATATCCTTTTGTGCCTATAGATTTGGCGGCTCTTACATTATCGGAAGATTATATTTAACCTGAGCGATAATATTTTGCATTATCTTTGAGAAAGCTCCGTCGCCGTTTAAGGTAAACGTCTGTTTTTGCGGATAACTTATATTTGGCGGCAGTGAAAATTTTTGTTTGACGTTCATTTTAGCATTCTTACGGCAAAAATTGTAACGTTGCCTACATCGACTATTTTAAAAAGAAAGGATATAACATTAAAATGTTGAAGAAATTTGTAAGTTTGGTCGTAGTTTTTACTATGTTGGTTTCAGTAAGCGGCAGAGCAATGGCGCAGGAGCTGGTTCTTAGCGAAGATGAGACAAAGCAGTGGATATTAAAAAACAATTAGAGAGTGTGGATAAGTCATCTGAGCCGTATCAGAATGCGGATCTATAAGGGATGCGATTAATGCGCTGAAAAACGCTAGCATACGGCGTATTACGACAATGGAGCGCTTTCAAAGTCTTCTGAGATTAATCGTGAGATTGACGATCTAGAATTGAGCGGAACCCCATTCTGAATTCGGATTAGTATAATAAGATTGGAAAGTCAAAAAAAGAAAAAGTAATTCTTTTAAACCAAAAGCCTTCGGACTGTATATCTTTCAGGCCGGAGGCTTTTTTATTTATGTTTTTCTTCTTCCGTTGGTTGGGAAGCCATTTCTGATGTTGCGGCGAGTAGATTCTGGTTCTCTAAGTCGTCAAGAAGCAATGAGGTCAAGGCTTTTGCTACTTCGGCTTCTTCAAAAGCAACTTGTGTAACTCCGGCTTGTTTTAGATTTTCTTTATAGTCTAAGAACCGAGCTCTGGCGAGTATTCTTATTTTGGGATTTAAAGATGAAGCGAGAGTCGCTGTCTCCAACGTTAAGGCTAAAGACGGTATGGTAATAATTAAGTAATCTGCGTTTTTTATTCCTGCTGCAAATAAAATTTCTTTTTGCGAAGAATTTCCGTATACGACAAAAAATCCTTGAGCGCTTAAACTGTTTATAGTATCTATATTTATGTCAATAATAACCGGTTTTACATTTTGTTCTTTTAATGCGTTTACAACTTGTTTTCCAGTTGGACCGTAGCCGACAACTATTGCGTTACTTTGAGCTGTAAAGTCTTCTGCCGGAAGAATTTTTTGTACAAATTGTTTGCTTTTATTATTGTTATCGCCTTTTCTCGCGACATTGAAATTTAAAATATTCCACAATGTTTCCTTTGTTTTTAAAAAGTTTTCAATTGCCGGTATTTTTGAAAATACTGAAGGGTTCAGCGTTATTGAAATAATTGCGCAGACTACTATTGCATTGTAAACTTCGCTGCCTGCCAGATTTAAACGTCTTGCTTCCTGAGCTAGTATAAATGAAAATTCTCCTACTTGAGCAAGACCCGCCGCAACCGTAAGAGCAGTTTTTGGAGAATAACCGAGTACGGAAACAGTAATCAACGCAGTTAACGGTTTTATCAATAAAACTATTACAAGACATGCGCATATAAGAGCGGGGTATTCAGTTAAAAATTTGAAGTCAAAGAGCATTCCTACTGACAAGAAAAACAAAACCGCAAAAGCGTCTCTAAGTGGTAAAATATCGGCTCCAGCTTGATGACTTAATTTACTCTTTCCTACGACCATTCCGCCTAAGAAAGCTCCTAAAGCAAATGACGCTTGGAATACAAAAGCAGCTAGGACCGCCGTTGCAAAGGCTATTACTAACACTGCAAGAGTAAACAGCTCTTGAGATCGCGTTTTTACAATTTTTGACAAAATCCATGGAACAATTTTCCCGCCGCCTTTCATTACGATAATCCATAACAGAGCTATGCGCAATAACGCTATGGTTATAGCTTTTAGTATATCAAGACTTCCGGTTGTTGCGCTTGAATTTGATAAGATTGCCGAAAGGCTCGGGAGAACGACTAGTATTAGCACAGTTAAAATATCTTCTACTACAAGCCAGCCGACTGCTACATGACCGTGTACTGTGTTTACGGTATCATTATCTTCCAAAACTCTTAAAAGCACTACGGTGCTGGCAACGGCAAGTCCAAAACCTAATATCAAGGCAGACTTCAAACTAAGACCCAAAGCTAAAGCCAAAAATGTAGTAAACGCAGTGGCAATGCTGCTTTGTATTATGGCTCCTGGAATAGCCACCCCTTTAACCGCTATCAAATCGTCAACTTTAAAATGCAGCCCTACGCCAAACATTAAAAGAATAACTCCCGCTTCGGAAAGCTGGAGCGCTAGAGCGGGATCTGCGGTAAAACCAGGCGAAGACGGACCTATAAGAAAACCAGCTAATAAATACCCTACTATAGAAGAAAGTCCAATTTTTTGGGTTATAAAACCAAAAGTTAACGCAAGACCAAATCCTATGGCCATAATTTCAAGCAATTTATATTCGTGCATTTATATTCCGCCCAAAGAAAATTGAACAAAGGTATGATATGTAAATTGTGTATAATATACGACATTATGAAAAATTTATCAAAAATTGAAAAGATATTAAATTTAGTACAAAAACCAGCAAGATATATAAATAGCGAACTTAACTCTCATCCAGCTGACATGTCTGCAGATTTTTCTGTAGCTTTGTGTTTTCCGGATATTTATGAAGTTGGGGCTTCAAACTTAGGGCTTGAAATATTGTACCACTTAGTAAACGAGAAGAAACTTGCTCGTTGCGAAAGGGCTTTTGCTCCCGATACGGACTTGGAAGATATTTTAAGAAGAGAAAATCTTAAGCTATTCTCTTTAGAATCTCATAGCGAATTAAGAAGTTTTGATATTCTTGGAATAACAATACAATGCGAGCTTGTTGCAACTAACGTTGTTAATATTTTGGATTTATCGGGCGTTTCAATATTTTCAAAAGACAGAAAGGAAGACGAGCCTCTTGTAATAGCTGGCGGTCCGGCGTTAACTAACCCGGAGCCTTTTTGCGATTTTTTTGATTTATTTGTTTTAGGCGATGGCGAAGAAGCTTTGCAAGATATAATAAGGGTATGTAAGGAAGCCAAAAAGAATAAACTTTCAAGGCTTGAGACATTAAAAAAACTTTCAAGCGTAGAAGGCGTTTACGTTCCGTCTTTTTACGATGTGCAGTATAATGACGATAATACGGTAAAATCCGTAACGCCTATTTCGTCTGATATAAAGCCTGTGGTAAAAAAGAGGCTTTTAAATCTTGAAAACGCGTACTTTCCTGAGAAAAAGATAATCCCTTTTGTTGAAACTGTGCACAACAGATTAAATATTGAAGTTGCAAGAGGTTGTCCGGGACAGTGTCGTTTTTGTCAAGCCTCAAAATACTATCGTCCTTGGAGGCAGAGACCTCTTGAGAAATTGTTGGGACTTGTAAAAAAAGGCATAGAAGCTACAGGTTTTGAAGAGATTGCGTTTTCTTCTCTTTCCTGCAGCGACTATAAACGCTTAGATAAACTTCTTATAGAAACAAACAATTTATACGGCGATTCCAAATTAAATATTTCTTTGCCGTCTTTAAGATGCAATGAACGTTCTTTAAAAGTTGCCCAATATATAAACAGAAGTAAAAGACCTACTCTTACGTTTGCTCCAGAAGCGGGCTCCGATAGATTGAGAAACGTCATAGGAAAATATCTTTCCGAAAAACAGATTGTTGAGACTTTGCTTACGGCAAACGCTATGGGTTGGAAAGCGATAAAACTTTATTTTATGATAGGTCTCCCTACGGAAACTGACGAAGATTTATCAGGAATTGAGCGCTTGGTAAAACTTGTCAAAAAAGAAGCAAGAGGATTAAATTTCACTGTAACAGTTTCTCCTTTTGTGCCAAAATCGCAGACTGCTTTTCAATGGGCGTCAATGGCAAGCGCGGACTCTATAAAGCAAAAAATAGATTTTCTGCATAAATTTCTTCCCGCGGATGTTAAAACCCATAATCTCGGGTCAAGCGTGTTAGAGGCTTTGATAGCAAAAGGGGATAGACGTCTTTCAATAGTTATTTATAAAGCGTGGCAGAAAGGCGCTAGGTTTGACCAGTGGGCTGATAAATTTGGCAATAATATATGGGACGAAGCTCTTGCCGAAAGCAATATAGACTTGAATTTTTACGCGCGCAGAGAAAGAAAGCCTGATGAAATTTTCCCATGGGATCATTTATTTTTCGGCATGTCTAAGAAAGATCTTTACGAAGATTATATTAAAGGCATAAATGAAACAGCGGATATTTTGGCAGAGCAGTTTGACAAATCAAACTGCTCGGTGCCTGCAAATTATGTTGAACCTACAATCTCCGTTTTGCCTCCTGCTATGCGTTTACGACTTCGTTTTTCAAAGAAAGGAACGATCAAATTTATATCCCACTTGGAACAAATAGAAGTTTTTAGAAGAGCTGCTAGACGTTCAGGTCTTCCAATAGCCTTTACGGCAGGATTTAGTTCGCAAGTGAAATCGTCTTACGGTCCGCCGTTGTCTATAGGGCAGGAAAGCGCAAGCGAATACGTGGAATTATATTTTACGCGGAAAGTTGATATAGAAGAAGTTAAAAAAGAGTTTGCGAGAGTTTTGCCGGAAGGGTTTAAAGCGCTTGATGCAAAAAGAGTGCCTTTAAATTTTCCTTCAATAGATATTTTGTCAAATGTTGCAGAATATGAAATAAAAGGCATTGAAGTAAGCCGAGATGAAATTGCCGAATTTTTAACGCGAGATTCAATAATTATTGAAAAAGTAAAAAAAGGCAAAGGTATAACTGTTGACGCTAAGCCTTTAATAAGGAACTTTACTAGTGAAAATGACGCTTTAAAACTTCAGATACGTTTTGGCAGCGGCAAAACCGTAAAGCCGGAAGCTGTTTTAAATGAATTATTGGAAAATAAAGAAAATTATGGCAGAATATACGATATAGAAAGAACAAATTTGTATATTGAAACTAAGAAGGGAGAATTGTTTTTGCCGTAATTTGTTGAAGTGGGAAAAAGGTGAACAAAGAAATAGTAGTAAATAGAACTCTTGAAGAGACGACGGTTGCCGTGCTTGAAGACGGCAAGCTTTTTGACTTATTTATTGAAAGAAGGGAGTCAGAAAAGATTTTAAACAATATTTATAAAGGCGTTGTGCAAAATATCGTGCCTGCGCTAGGATCCGCTTTTATTGATATAGGTTTTGGCAAAAGCGCATATCTTGGAATTGACGATATAATAGCCCAAAGAAAAGAAAAAAATATAGAAAATATGATTAAAGTTGGGCAGGATGCGATGGTTCAGATTTATAAGGAGCCTATCAGTACGAAGGGACCTAAAGTTACAATGGATATTTCTCTTCCTGGAAGACTTCTTGTATACATGCCTTTTAGCAATAATATAGGCATATCAAAAAATATCGGAGATGAAAAAGAACACGATAGATTAAAAAATATCATTGCTGAAATAAAAAAAGATATTCCAGGCGGTATAATTGTAAGGACAGAAGCAGAAGACGCCGATGAATCTGAAATCAGAAGCGAGATAAAGTATTTGACAAGGCTTTGGGCGTCTATTGTTTTAAGGTTTAACGACGCTAAGTCCATGAGTCTTATACATAAGGATTTAGGCGTTGTTTTCCAGACGATAAGAGACTATTTTTCGGATAATGTGAGACTTATGCATATAGCCTCTCCGAAAGAATTTAACGACGTGACTGAGTTTGTAAAAATAGTTTCGCCTGAATTGCTTGACAGAATAGTTTTGTACGGCGGCAAGTCTCCTATATTTAAGGCTTATGGTATTGAAGAAGAAATTAAAAGGCTTCGTTCAAATAAAACAAGGCTTCAATCAGGCGGATACCTTATTATACAAGAAGCAGAATCTCTTTGCGCCATAGACGTAAATAGCGGAAAGTTTACGGCAAAAACTTCTCAAGAAGATACGGCGACGGTTACAAATATTGAAGCTGCGGTTGAAATAGCAAGACAGCTCAGACTCAGAAACATAGGCGGAATTATAGTTATAGATTTTATAGATATGAAAAAAGCTGTTAACCGCCAAAAAGTTTTGGAAAAACTTCGCGAGGCGACCAAAGGCGATAAAGCGAAAATAAAAATATGGCCTATAACAAAACTTGGACTTATAGAAATGACAAGGCAAAGAAAAAGAGAATCGCTGTTTTCTTTGCTTGGCGATACGTGTCCCGTATGCAAAGGGTTAGGACTTGTTTTGTCAAAAGAATGTATTTTTATAAACGTTTGCAATGAAATAGAACAATTGAAATTTGACGAATATCATGGGAAAATAAAAATAAAACTTCACCCTGACGTTGCGGATTATTTCAAAGAAAGAAAGTCTAGACTAAAAGAATTGTTTAATGCAGATTTTGAAATAAAAACAAGTCAGGAAGTAGCTAGAGAAGAATATCAAATAGTTTTTGAATAAGATTTTTCTATTTTCTAGAACCCTTCTTCTTCTCTGCTCAAATCCTGCTTTTCTTGTTCGTCGGAATTTTTAGTTGATTGATTATAGTATTGAGTCGGAGCGGTCCCTTTTCTAAACGCCTCTAAAAACGCTCCTTGCGTGTTGCTTAAAGCCAATAAGCCTGTGCTTGGATCAATCAGCGCCCATTCTATATCATCAGGTTGTTTAAAATCTAACACAGGCTTTCCTTCAAGCGCTTCTTTCATAAATCTGGTCCATATAGGACACGCGAGACCTCCTCCGGTAACCCTATCGCCCAGCGGCATTGAACGATCGTCATATCCAATCCAAACGCCTGCGACAAGTTGCGGAGTATACCCAACAAACCAAGCGTCGCTTCCACCGTTTGTAGTTCCGGTTTTTCCAGCGCAAGGTCTTCCTAAATTTTTGGCATACCAGCCGCTTCCTTTTTCAACAACGGCTTTAAGCATATTAGTCAAAATAAAGCATACTTGAGGCGAGAGGACTTCTTCTTGTTCTGGAATGTTTTCTTCCAATACTTTTCCGCACTTATCAAGTATTCGCGTTATTATATAAGGTTTTGTTTTAATTCCTCCCGAAGCAAAAACTGCAAAAGCCGAGACCATTTGTTCAAGAATAACGTCGCTTGCTCCAAGCGCAAGAGAATATGAATTTATAAGAGGCGTGGTTATGCCAAGGTTTTTTGCCGATTCAATAACTTTTACAGGCGTTGTTTTCATTATCAACTCAACCGCGCAAGTGTTTATTGATAACGCTAAAGCCGTTCTTAAAGTTATTGTTCCTCTAAATTTTTTACTGTAATTCTTTGGCGCCCAAACTTTGTTTGTGTCAATTAAATCGTCTTCAAAAACATTTTCGGCTATTGTTTCAATATAGGTTATATCTCTTGAAACTAAGTCCCACGAACCTCTGTTGCACATAAACACTAAAGGTTCGTCTTCAAGCGTGGACGCGGGCGTAAACCCTTGTTGTATTGCCGTAAGATATACGAACGGTTTAAAAGCCGAACCTGCTTGTCTTTTTGCTTGGATTGCTCTGTTAAACTGCGATTCTTTAAAACTGCGTCCTCCAACCATAGCTCTTATCGCGCCGTTTTTGGGGTCTATTGCTATAAGAGCGCCTTGAACTTTTACAGGCGTTTGTTTTGTTATCTCAAAAAATCTTAATTTCCCTTTATCAAAGTCGGCAAGGGTTTCTTCAATTACTTTCTCAGCCGCAGTTTGAGCTTGCATATCAAGAGTAGTGTAAATTGACAAACCGTCTCTAAACAAAACGTTTGTTCCATATTTTGGTTCAAGTATAAGTCTTAAAGCTTCTACAAAATAATGTCCCTTTTCTTCTTTTTTTAGCGAAGAAGCTTTTATAGGCAAAGTCGTTTCAAGAGCTTCTTTTTCTTGCTCCCGCGTTATATAGCCAAGCTGTCTCATTCTTGATAAGACTAGGTTTTTTCTTGCAATAGCGGCTTTAGCGTTTTTAAAAGGGTTGTAATAATTGGGCGATTTAGGTATCGCCGCAAGCATGGCGCATTCGGCGAGATTTAAATCTTTTACGTCTTTATTAAAGTATATCTCCGCTGCCGACTGTACGCCGTGCGCTCCGCTTCCAAAATAAATTTGGTTTATGTAAAATTGCAAAATTTCATTTTTTGAGTAGTTTTTTTCAAGTTGTACTGTAAGTAAAGCTTCTTTAATTTTTCTTACTATAGTTTTTTCACGGGTTAAGAATATAGTTTTTGCAAGTTGTTGAGTAATTGTGGAACCGCCTTCGGCAGCTCTTCCTTTTAATAATACCCTTGCGCAAGCTCGTATTATGCCTTTTATTGAAATTCCCCAGTGTTTAAAAAAATCGTTGTCTTCAATGGATATAAATGCGTTTTGTAAATTTACAGAGATATCTTTTATAGGAGTAAGAACGCGTCTTTCCGTGAAAAGTTCAGCTATAAGATTGTTGTCTTTATCGTAAATTTTGGTTGATAAATTAGGCGTATAATCCCCAAGTTGTTGTATTGACGGAAGATTGTCTATAAAATTTGAAATAATTTTACCGCAAACGATTATAGCAAGCGCAGAAAATATCGTGATAAAAATAAATCTGGAAAAGACGTTTTTTTTTAATTTAAGCTGATATCTCATAATGTAAAGTAATTATATTTTAAACTGCGGATTGTTTCAATAGCTGCAAACGCGGTTTGTAGACTTATTTACGCGCCTTGCGGTTGTAAAAGTTTTTGCTAAAATTTTATATAATAACCGCATGAAATATAATGCCGGCGTTATTTATAACAAGTCTAAAGCGAGCGCTAAAAAACTTGCTCTTGAGATTGCGACGCGACTTAAAGAGAACAAGTGTAAAGTATTTTTAAACGATTCCATGTCCGTAAAACCCAAAAAATTTGATTTTGTTCTATCTATCGGCGGCGACGGCACAATGCTGAAAGTTATAAGGACATTCTCGCCTTTGTCCGTGCCTGTAAAAGGCATAAATCTCGGCTCTCTTGGATTTTTAACCGATACTGACGCAAATGAAGTTTTTGATTTCTTAAAAAATTTGTTTTTTTCGGGTTTAAAAATAGAAAAAAGAATTTTGTTATCGGTTGAATTTGCATATAACGGCAAGAAAATAAAAACAATAGCCGCAAACGACTGCGTAGTTCGTTCTTTAACAGGGGGGAAACTCATTACTGTTGATGTTAATATAGACAAAGATTTCACTGCGGAATATAAATGCGACGGAATGATTATATCTACGCCGACAGGCTCAACGGCTTATTCTCTAGCCGCTTCGGGACCTATAGTTTATCCTAATATACCTGTGTTCATTCTTACGCCTATTTCGCCTCACACATTAACGCAGAGACCTATGATATTGTCTGACAAGAGTCGCGTCTCTTTTGCTGCCAAAAATAAGTACGGGTCTGGCAAAATTATGATATCAATAGACGGTCAGGAAAATTACACTTTGCTCAACGGTTCTATCGTAAAGTTTGCTCTCTATAAAAAACCATTAAAGCTTATAAAAAATCGTAGTAAATCTTATTTTGAGACTTTAAAGACAAAATTGCATTGGAGCATTTAATGTTGTCCGCTCTGTCCGTTAAGAATTTCGCTTTGATTGAGGATTTAAATATAGATTTTTCAAGCGGATTTACAGCGATTACGGGCGAGACTGGAGCTGGAAAATCTATATTAATAAAATCTATGGAGCTTCTTACAGGCGCAAGAGCTGACTTAGCGTTAATACGCGCGGGATGTTCTGTGTGTACTATAAGCGCCTCTTTTGAGTCTAAGAGCGATAAAATTGCAGAGTTTCTAAATAATTTTTCAATACCATTTAACGATGACGCGATTCTAATTCGCAGAACTATAGAAAACACAGGGAAAAGTAAAGCTTTTATGAATGATTCGCAAGTAAGCATCTCTTCCCTTGCTTCTATTGGAGATCTCCTTATAGATTTTTACGGACAAAACGAAAAGCATTCTCTTCTTGATTTAGATTCCCAGCTGGAAATATTGGATAATGAGGTCGAAGATTTAAAACCTTTGTTAAAAAAATCAGCTGATTTATATGCGAAAGGTAAAGATTTAGAATCAAAGATAGAGGCTATGAATCTCTCCGATGCAGAAAGGGAAAGAAAAATTGATTTGTATTCTTTCCAAATTAAAGAGATTGACGATGCGAACCCTGAACTTGGCGAAGATGAAAAACTTGAAGCGGAACTTCCTAAATTAAAAAATGCCGAGAAAATTTCTTCCTTATTGCAAGAAGTAATTTCAATATTGTATTCTTCAGAAAATGCAGTTTTAGACGGTATTTTGAAAGCCAAAAAAAACATTGAATTAATAAACTCTTACGGCGAAGACGCTTCAGAAACTTTATCTTTAATGGAGCAATCCTACTATCAGGCGGAAGAAGCATATAGAGAAGTTGAAAATATACTTTCAAAGACGAGTTTAGACCCTGAAAAGTTAAACGACTCTCTTGAGCGGTCAGAACTTATAAAAAAGCTAAAGAAAAAATACGGCAATACTATAGAAGAAATTATTAAATACAAAGATAAAATTGTTTCAGAGTTAAACTCCTTAAGCGGTTACAAAGACAATTCAGATAAACTTAAAATAGATCTTGAAGAAAATAGAAAACGCTTGTTGGAAGTTTGCGGCGCGATAAGCGTAAAGAGACAAAAAACAGCTAAAATTTTAGCCAAATCTGTGCAAGATAATCTTTTGGAATTGGAAATAAAAAATGCAGCGTTTGAAGTTAAATTTGCAAGAAAAGAACCCTCGGCTAACGGATACGACATTATAGAGTTTATGTTTTGCGCCAACAAAGGGGAGAAAATTCTTCCTTTGAAAAGTACTGCGTCAGGCGGCGAACTTTCAAGAGTTTTGCTTGCAATAGAATTGTCTGCAAAAATTCAAAACTATCAAACTTCTGTATTTGATGAGATTGATACAGGCGCTGGCGGAAAAACAGGGGGAAAAATTGGGGAAAACCTTGCCAAACTTGCAAAAAGAAAGCAAGTGTTTTCTATAACCCATCTTGCGCAGGTTGCCTCATTTGCCAAAACGCACATTAAAATTTACAAAGAAATAGAAAATTCAAGAACATACACAAGAGCGAAAGTTTTAAAAGAATCCGAACATATTGAAGAAATTGCCAGAATGGTATCCGGCGAAAAAATATCAAAAACAGCTCTAGACCACGCGAGAAATTTAATAATTAACTCTAAGGGGTTTTGCAATAAATAAAGAGTTGAAATGAGCGAAATCAGTACTGAATTTTAAAGAGATGCATAACGACGCTTGAAAAGTCTTATGGATTGTTGATGAAAAGCGAAGAAGGATGCATAGATTATGAAATGTATCGCAATGCTTTGGTGAAAACATTTGAAATGGCTTTAGAACAAAGCGCGGCAAACTTTTAAAAAAGGAATTGAAAAAATATATTGTAGTCTACGATGGGCAAGCAAAGTAATTAAATAAACTATATTCGCGAGTTACAATGAATATTGCATATATAATCACAGGGCTGGGAATCGGAGGAGCCGAAAGAGTAACGGTTGATATTGCCAACCGTATTTCTGGATTAGGCAATAATGTAATCATAATTTATCTCACCGGAGAGAATCTACATAAACCGGATATAAATGCTTCCGTAAAAACGTTTGCTCTTAATATGAAGAAAACCCCATGGAGTTTTATAAGAGCTATTTTCAAATCGCGCGAAATTCTTAAAAGTTTTTCCCCTAATGTTGTGCATGGGCAGATGTTCCACGCAAATATCTTCGCAAGAATTCTCAAGATTTTCTACAAAATGCCAAAATTAATTTCCACAGAACATAATATAGGCAATAATTTTAGAATGTTTGTCTATCGTATTACGGATTTTTTGTCGGATTTTAATTCAAATGTTTCTGAAAGCGCAACAAGTTGCTTTATTAAACAAAAGGCTTTTTCTAAGTCTAAAAGCTTAACTGTTTACAATGGTATAGATTTATCAAAGTTTAAAATCAATTATATCGCAAGAAAATATATACGCAAACAATATAACATTAGAGAGAAAGAATTTGTTTTTCTTAACGTCGGACGATTAACTTTGCAAAAAGACCATGAAAATTTACTTAAAGCTTTTTCTTTTTTAATTAAATACGAGTTAAAAGCAAAGTTGATGATTGTTGGCTCGGGAGAATTATTGCAGGAATTGAAAGAATTTGCTTGTAAAGAAAAAATTGAAGATTATGTAATTTTTGCCGGATCCCAAAATAATATAAAAGACTATTATTCTGCGGCAGATTGTTTTGTTTTAAGTTCCTCACTGAAAACATTCCTAAAGCAATCCCATTAGCTCCATATTTTTTTGACATAATATATTGAAATAACACGTTTATTGCAACCATTGGAGGCAAATATATCCAGAATATTTTCAATACATTCATGCTTTGCAATAGCGCTGTAAATGTATTTTGCCATGCTAATAGAATTGTATAAAATCCGAGAAGCAATATTAAAGATAAAGAAGGAGCGATATTTACCTCTGGAGCCAATACTTTTATTATAAAATCTGCAAAAAATATTATAACTATGGTTCCTACTGCTATAAAAGCTCCAGTACTTACAATACATTTTTTTATAATGGTTATAATTTTTGTAAATTCTCTTCTAATAAACATTTTTGAGCTTAAAGGCCAAATAGCTTGCATCATTGTAATGTGTATGAATGTAAAAAACATGAATACCCTTGAAAAGATATTGTATTTAACTATTTCGTCTGGACTTAGGGTTTGCGACATTACCAAATAATCAGTTTGCATATAAGCCAACCCTAGAATACTTATACCGTAAAATTTCCAAGCTTTTGTAAATAACGATTTTACGACTTCAAAATTAAAATTTAACATTTTTGCGAAATAATCTTTAAAAATTATGATAAATGGTATTAAAACTAAAAACAGCTGAGGCAGCGTGAAAATCAACAAAGCTGATAAAATGCTGCGTCGTACGGGCGAGTAACGGTTGAATGCGACGATTAAAGTCATTGATACGATAGCGGCTATCGCAGGCATAATGTTTGGAATATATCCTTTGTGCAGGGCATAATATATTCTGTATACTATGCTAAAAATAGCCGTTGTCGCGCATATTATTCCGACAAAAAGAACTATATTTATATTTTGTATTTCTTGTATGGATGTGAATTTTCTAAATATTATTTCTTGAGCGGGGGAAGATGTCAATACTACGGCAAGTAATGCGGCTGCCAACAAAAGGACTATTATTTGTAGAGTTGCGACGATATATTTTTCGTAACTTTCCTTTAATGAATTGGTATGTCGGTAATTATACATTTTTAACGGTTATGTTGCCAACCGCATAAATTGCTTTATCGCCTTTACATACGCTTCCGGCTACCTTATTCGTAGAACTTCCCAAATCATCGCGAGTTTAAAATATCGCAAATAACAATACCATTGCCGCAAGCGATCAAAGTTCTTTAAACGGTTTAAAGCCTAATGAGTTTTTAAGACAACGGTTTTTTTGACGTCTTTACAAACCGATTTTACTAACTTATAATTGGCTTATGTTTGGAGGGGGGCATGTTCGCTTAATGGGTTGATTTTGTATGATATGAGAGAATTTGCCTAATGTTTATTTTTTAATAAAGCGCCGGTTAAAACATATAAAAGGAGATAAATACAATGAAAAACGATCTTGTTTTTGCATTTGATTTAGGTTCTGGCAGTATTGGAGTCTGCGTAAGAAAGGGAAGGGAAATACTTTATTTGGATTCTTTACTTATTGAAGCGACTTATGCATCAGTAACAGATGCCTCAAAGCGTCGCAGACAAATAAGAACGAGAGTTGCGCATAAGAAAAGGGAAGAATGGTGGATACAAGAAGCTAAGAAAGCGGAAATAGAAGTATTGTCAACCGCGCAGCCGACAAAAGAAAATCCAAGTCTTAAACCAGATTTAAAAATGCTTAGAGAGTTTCCTTCAGCAAATACTGATGATAAAACTATATATTCTTCACACCTATTAAGAATAGCCTTACTTCAAAATGTAAAATTGGAAGGCTGGCAAGTTTTTAAAGCCATAAAGTCGGCAATACAAAGAAGAGGATACGATTCACATTTACCATGGGCAACTGACAGTGATAAGAAAGAAAATGAAGATGCCTCTAATGAATATGATAAGAGATTGGAAAAATCCTTTGGTGATAAAAAAGAGTATTATTATCCGTGTTATTATGAAGCATATAAACAAGGTATATGGTCGCCGGAAGATCCAAAAAATTTAAAAGGAAAGCTTAAAGAAAACCCTGAACCGTCTAGGAATAAAGATAAATCCGCCGTTCCGTCAAGGGAACTTGTATATAATGAGTTAAAGGCATTGCTTGTGAATGCTGCAAAACAATTTCCAAAACTTAAAGGGAGAGAAGATTATATTATTTATGGTCCGTCAAAAGAGCCGTATGCTTCTTTTAAAAATCCAAAATATTTTAAACATAGAGGGACAGAATGGGATTGGCAAGGATTATTAGGACAAAAAGTGCCAAGGTTTGATAATCGCATAATATCAAAATGCAAACTTATACCTAGATTAAACGTATGTAAGGCAGAAAAGCTCTTAAATAAAGAAGTCACTTTTTTGTTGGAATTAAAAAATATGAGATATGCTTCGGAACAAAATACTTCAAAATCGTTATCTCATGAACAAATTAAAGATATTTTTGAGAAATACAAAAGTAACCTTAAGACAGATGAACAAAAAACAGAAAAAGCGTTGGTTAATGCAAGAAACTGGAAAAAATATATTAGTTCTTTGGGCGGAGAAGTAAACCCTAATCAGACTTCTATACCTCAGCCCAAATTATCTGGACGTAGTAGTTTTTGTAAACCTGCGCTTAATATTCTTCATGGTTTGATTCTTTCAGGAGAAAACCCGCGTGACTATTATAAAAAACTTGTAAGTACGAACAAGAATACAGATACATCCAAAGGATTAGTTGAGAAAGATTATAGTTTTCTATTAAATATGCCAAATGATTGGGATTCTATAAGTATTCCTGATACAAGAGACGAAGATAAAAATCTGACCGAAGAGCAGTCCTTAGAAAAAATAGATAAGATTATAGGTAGTATATCTAACAGGATTGTGCGTCATAGACTTTTGATTCTAAAATCAAAACTTGAAGAATTGGATAAAAGATTTGGAAAACCTGAAAAGATTATTTTTGAAATTGCTAGAGAAGATTTTATTGGCGAGAAGAAAAAAGCTGAATATAAAAGTTTTCAAAATGACAACAAAAAAGAAATTACGGACGCAAAAAAACTTTTGGAAAATAAGATATGCATTAATGATACGAATATTTTACGGGCAAGATTGTATATAAGACAAAAAGGCAAAGATATATATGATACTACAGAGAACAGAAATATAGTTATTTCCAAACTTGATCAATATGAAATTGATCATATTGTTCCAAGAGAAAGAAACGGTTCAGACTCTCTGGTTAATCTTATATTAACAAAAAGAGAATTTAATCAAGATAAAGGGGGATTAACTCCTTATGAATGGTTTCATAAAAAGAGATCTGAAGACTGGGATACTTATTTTAAAAATGTTAATGAAATTTTTGGTAAGGATAAAAACAGCAAAAATAAGGTCAATCTTCTGATATCTGATAAAGCTATTGAGCTTAATAGTAGAAAAACTGATTTGCAGGCAACATCCTATATAGAAAAAGATGCTCAATATTTGTCTTCATTATATTTTGGTTGGGGACTAAATACAAAGGATGATGAGAAAAAGATTTTATTTTATACAGGAGCTGAAACTGCAAGTGTAAGGAAGAATCTTGAGCTTAACAGAATACTTTTTGCAGATCTTACGGATGAAGAATACAAAAAGACTAAACAAAGCGATGATTTTAAAGATAAAAATAGAAAAAACAAGAGGCATCATGCGTTAGACGCTCTTGTATTAAGCGTTCTCCCTGAAATAAAACTCAATTTCAAAAAAGTAAAAGAAAAACCTGATTTTTTTAATAAGGAATTTTGTGAAAATGAAATAAATAAAGTATATCCTAAAACAATTAAACGGGTTACCCCTAAATTGAGAGAAACAATTTACGGATTAAGATGTAGATTGGAAAAAGATGAGAAAACAAATAAGGTTGAAAAGAAGTATTATTTTGTTTCCCATTTTGATTCATCAATTTGTAATTTTAAACTTTTAGAAGGTAGCAAAAGCAATGATAAATGTGCAAGAAAAAATATTGATTACATATTTGATTTGAAAATAAAAAGAGATTTTCAGAAAAAACTCAATGAAGAAAATCTTACTCAAAAAAAGTGGGAAGAGTTTCTTGAAGATTATACTGGCAATTATAAAAGAATCAAAAAAATAGCCATAATAGATTCTAAAGCATTCAAAGAATCTGAAGTTTTTAATTCCGATGGCGCTATCAATAATGTAATAGGGGAATATGGAGATAAAGGCGCAGTAAAGGGGCAGTGGATCAAGGGAAAAGATAGCCACCAAGGACAAATTGTTTATAAAGATGAAAAGGATAAATGGAGAGTAGCTCCTATTTACGTGTTTGAGTCTGTTTATATTAAAAGAAAAGAATATACAGATAAGTATAAAAGAGTTGAATTTTTTAGATCTGGGCAATTAGTAGAGATCAAGGAAAATTATAAAGATATTCAGAAAGGAAAAGATATTCAGAAAGGAGTTTATAAGCTTAGGACTCTTATAAGTAGCAGCGGCAGGTGTAAAATTGAAAACCTAAACACTCAAAAAACACTAACGGAAAATATAGAAATATTTTTAGAGCAATGCGGTATGACCACTTATAAAAAACAATGAGCTATCATATAATTCATATTTTAAATCATTCAAGCAGATTATCCGTTGATAGAGGTTGTTTAGTTTGCAATATTCATGGGAAACCTTCAAGACGAGTGCCTTTGGATGATATTCTTGCTGTTATAGTGGCTGCAAAAGGCATTGGTTTTTCAGCTGAATGCTTATCTGCATTATTGAGACATAACAGTATTGTATTACACTGTGATCATAACTATAAACCGATTGGAAAAACGGTGGGGTTGCACAGGGTTGTTCATAATGAACTTATAGATATAAATATACATCAGGATATTTTTTATCTTAAGCAGATGTGGGATAAAATCATATTGTCAAAGATAAAAAATCAAGCTTATATCTTAGATCACATCTCCGCTAATCATAAACTCTGGGAATATATTAAAATTGATAATTTAGACGAAGGCAATGCCGCAAGACATTACTGGAAGCATTATTTTAAAAGATTTGGAAGACTATCTCCTGGGAATAGAAATACTAAAGGAGCTGAAGATCCAATAAATGGTATGTTAAATTATGGGTACGCTGTAATAGCTGCTATGTGTCATAGACTATTATTGGTTCATGGCTTTAATCCTGCTATTGGTATTTATCATAAATACAGATTTAGATCCGATCCTTTAGTTTATGACATTATGGAACCGTTGCGTCCTTTTTGTGATTTTATGTTATTACGTTTTAGACAGGCAAATATGCGTAAACAAATAAACGAATGGGTAAAATTTGCCGCCAAAGATATTGTTTTTTCAAAAATAAACATATTTGGTTCAAAAAACGTTAGCTTCAATCTTGCTATAGAAAAATACATAACGTCATTTTCATCATGCTTTAGAACCAAAACGTTAAATAATCTTTATATACCATCTTTAGAGACGATAAAATTTAATGAAGAATAAAAATATAAGCAGATATCGCATGGGATGGCTTATTGTATTATTTGATTTACCTACAGACACAAAAGATGAAAGGCATCAAGCAACAAAATTTAGAAATGGGCTTCTAGATTTGGGTTATTTAATGCTTCAGTATTCTGTTTATGCTAGATGTGCTGTGATTTTAGATAAGAAGAAAGGTTTTATAAGCGACATTAAAAAAATTGCTCCGACTACTGGAAATGTACAATGTTATTTCATAACGGACACACAGTGGGAAGAATGTATAACAATTAGTAAAGCAAAAGAAAAAAAAGCTCGCCAAATAGATAACAAAGACAACATAAGCGAACAATTACAATTTTGGTAAGTTTGCGATTAAGATCTGTTTTGCGTACTTTTGATGTAGAGGCAAAACAGTCTTAACTTTAGTTGAGGCGGTACTAAAAAATTGAATTTAGAAGAATTTTACAAAATTTGTAACCTTTTTGCAAAACTTATACGTACTTTAACGCTTTTAAGAGTGAATCCTATTATAACAAATTCAATTTTTTAGTACCGTCAGAACCAAAGCCAATTAGATATAACGATGTAGACGATTATAACAAATTCAATTTTTTAGTACCGTCAGAACGCTTTCTTCAAAGGAAATTTTGGATATGTTATTATAACAAATTCAATTTTTTAGTACCGTCAGAACTTTCTGGCATCTCGCATCTTGAAAAGAATAATTATAACAAATTCAATTTTTTAGTACCGTCAGAACAGTCGACAAATTATTTTGAAACCATAACGGATTATAACAAATTCAATTTTTTAGTACCGTCAGAACAAACAATTAAACATAACGCTAAAACTTTTTATTATAACAAATTCAATTTTTTAGTACCGTCAGAACCGAAAACGCGGCAAGTATGGCAATCGTCACATTATAACAAATTCAATTTTTTAGTACCGTCAGAACATCCAGCCCCGATATTTGAATTAAAATGCGATTATAACAAATTCAATTTTTTAGTACCGTCAGAACTCAGTCGGATTAACTTTTTCAATAAACATTATTATAACAAATTCAATTTTTTAGTACCGTCAGAACATTGGTTTGGAAGATAACAAAAATTCTGAAATTATAACAAATTCAATTTTTTAGTACCGTCAGAACAAATCGTGCAACATTTTGACTAATTTTAAAATTATAACAAATTCAATTTTTTAGTACCGTCAGAACAATGGCAGAAATTTAAACTGGATTATTTAAATTATAACAAATTCAATTTTTTAGTACCGTCAGAACTTCATCGGACAATTTTTATCCAAATAAACAATTATAACAAATTCAATTTTTTAGTACCGTCAGAACTCGCCGAACTCCGCAATCAATTTTACCAACATTATAACAAATTCAATTTTTTAGTACCGTCAGAACGAAATATGCTATGAAAAAAATTATCGCGTTATTATAACAAATTCAATTTTTTAGTACCGTCAGAACCGATTGACGATTACGATATTAATATTGACTATTATAACAAATTCAATTTTTTAGTACCGTCAGAACAGGTCCGAAATTTTACATCTTTGCGGGTTTATTATAACAAATTCAATTTTTTAGTACCGTCAGAACTGTTTTTTTAACGGATATATTTACGCGAACATTATAACAAATTCAATTTTTTAGTACCGTCAGAACACTCGGTCATTTGCAAGAGCGCTTTACGCAATTATAACAAATTCAATTTTTTAGTACCGTCAGAACTTTAGAGGGCATTGTCGCTCATTCAACCACATTATAACAAATTCAATTTTTTAGTACCGTCAGAACTGTCGCACGTGACCAAACTTGAAGACGAGCATTATAACAAATTCAATTTTTTAGTACCGTCAGAACTTATCCTCAAGACCGATAAAATAAATCGTTATTATAACAAATTCAATTTTTTAGTACCGTCAGAACTGCGCGGTAATCGTTTTTTGCGTCTGCTTTATTATAACAAATTCAATTTTTTAGTACCGTCAGAACTTCCACCAATCTCTTATGGCTCTAAAAGGAATTATAACAAATTCAATTTTTTAGTACCGTCAGAACGCTGTCTTTGAAAGAGAAAAAACTTTTTGAATTATAACAAATTCAATTTTTTAGTACCGTCAGAACCAACGTTCGCATCCGTTGCTCAGCAAAATTATTATAACAAATTCAATTTTTTAGTACCGTCAGAACCAGAAGCCGCGCGAAAAAAAATGATACTTTATTATAACAAATTCAATTTTTTAGTACCGTCAGAACAGATTTACGCGAGTTGTTATTACCGAGAAAATTATAACAAATTCAATTTTTTAGTACCGTCAGAACACGCCCTGCCATTTCATGTTGAAGGACAATATTATAACAAATTCAATTTTTTAGTACCGTCAGAACAATTTATATAATAGTATGCTTGTAAAGGATATTATAACAAATTCAATTTTTTAGTACCGTCAGAACCCAATGCCACAGATATCACGCAAATTACGAAATTATAACAAATTCAATTTTTTAGTACCGTCAGAACGCGTCGTCGGCAAATTCGCGCGAGTTGGGAATTATAACAAATTCAATTTTTTAGTACCGTCAGAACAACTTCTTCTTTTACTTCTTTCTTTGTATTATTATAACAAATTCAATTTTTTAGTACCGTCAGAACTGCAGGTAAGGCCACATGTCCTTTATTGCGATTATAACAAATTCAATTTTTTAGTACCGTCAGAACTGTCAAACCGATATGCGACGACGTTTTGCCATTATAACAAATTCAATTTTTTAGTACCGTCAGAACTCTACGACGCGCGTCAATATGTCGTTCATTATTATAACAAATTCAATTTTTTAGTACCGTCAGAACTAACCGACTATATATACAAGCAAACTGGGAATTATAACAAATTCAATTTTTTAGTACCGTCAGAACATATTTATCTGCGGAGTATGCGTATGCCATATTATAACAAATTCAATTTTTTAGTACCGTCAGAACTTTTTTGTTGGTTGATTTTAAATCTATTCTATTATAACAAATTCAATTTTTTAGTACCGTCAGAACACGTCGGGCGATAGGCTTTTGCACACGTCTATTATAACAAATTCAATTTTTTAGTACCGTCAGAACATTGATATGATTAATTCAACCGTCACGTCAATTATAACAAATTCAATTTTTTAGTACCGTCAGAACAGACCGGTAATGGCATGCAAAAGTTGGGGAATTATAACAAATTCAATTTTTTAGTACCGTCAGAACTGCCGTCGCCGCGTCAAGTCGGGCAACGCGATTATAACAAATTCAATTTTTTAGTACCGTCAGAACCGTCGTCCATCTCATCCCAGTCGGTGGATGATTATAACAAATTCAATTTTTTAGTACCGTCAGAACA
>JAITQE010000013.1 GCA_031289055.1 Candidatus Endomicrobiellum porotermitis | reverse complement strand
CTATTTCAGGTTTTAGAAGGTATGGATTGCGCACAGGTCCTCTAGAACTATAACATGCTATAGGACCTGAACCATAATTTGAAACATTTACAGCTCCAACAGTTAAAGCCTTACGCGCATCCGCCGGCATACATAAAGATGATTCGGGATTTCTATCAATAAGATTTTCAACAACGTCCATTGACGGATTTCCTTTGGAAAATATTAATCTCATATATCTTCCGCTTTCGTTCGTTCCATCTTTATTCTTCAGAATTTTTATTTTTAACCTATTAGGACGCCGATGGTCATCAAATCTAACGTTCGTCGCAATATTATCTTTGAAACATGTACGACCTATACGCTCATTATCTTGCGTATATACAAATATGTCATAACTGCTATTTCCTATATTATCATAATCGTCCCACATTAAAATAATATCCGCATCCGCGGGAACATTAACATTCAAATATTCGCTTCCGTTAGGAAACTTTGTAAAGTTGCTTGTTTCAGATTTTTGAAAAATTCCAAACCATGAATGGTCGGCTTCATTCCCAGCCGCAATAACAGATAAAAATTTGTTTTTATCAAGACCGTCATCAATACTATTATCTACGCCACTATGTCCTGCCATAAAACTTAACGGAACACCAAAACCTACAGAACAACTTACAATTTTTATTCCTTCATCCGAACAATAATCCAACGCGGTCTGAAATTCTACTGGATTAGAAACTTTACATAAATACATTTTAGCTCCCGGGAGCTATATCGTAAACTATTTCAGCGCACGCAGAACCGTGAGTGTCGCCAACAGCTGAATTTATGGGCTGCCGAAGAGCCGTAAAATCAATAGCAATAAGATTATCGGATGGCGGAAGCTCTCCGCGGTTTTGTAAATCTAAATAACCTCTAAAACCTGTATCCATAACAGCAATTTTTACGCCGGTTCCGTCAACGCCGTCTAAAACAAATTTAGTAGCGTTGATTGCATCTCTGCCTTCGCTGACAGTTTCCATAGGTTTCACATGGTCGCTTATATCCGCATAGTATACGCCCGATACCTTTTCAAGCTCTGGTATCAGATCTATAGGGACATACGCTATAAAGAAACTTTTCGATTTAACGTATTCTATATTGCGCGCAATAAAAAAACTTGTATCCACATTATCAGAGTTGTCGTCAACCGGATAAAAAATAACTTCAACTTTACCGTTCAAATGAGAATCATCAGAGGTTTCAACAGATTGTTCTTGTTCGGAAACGCCTTTAAGGTAACCGCGAACTTCATCTCTTGATGAAAACGCAGCGGCGGCAGTACGCCTTTGTTCTTTTACAGAGGCATTTTTTAGACGTTCCGTTATAACAATACCCGAGGCATAAGATAGGAAAACAACTAAAACAACCAAAACAGACTGGATTTTAAACCTTATGTTTCTCATTTAAATTCTACTCTAAGAGAAAATACGCTCGTATTGCCAAGTTCGCCGTATGGAAGCCATGCGTAATCTATTGAAATTGTTTTCTTTATGTTTATTCCAAACCCAAACGACAAATTTCTTTTATACCATTCCCCAAGAGAATTATTATTGTTATTGATTGGATAGCTATATCCGCCTCTTAAAAAAAACACATGGTCTCTGTTAATCTCAAAAGCGCCTTTAAGCTGTATTATTCCGTCAAAAAAAGTTTTCAATTCAAAACCAATATCAAAAGATTCGTCTAAACTATTTTTGTAAGAAATATACGCGTTGCCTGGCAAATTGTATTTATCCGCTTTAAATCCAACATTTTCCAATCCGACGGCTAAAGACCAGTAAGCATTTGATAAATACAAAACCGCAAGATCAATAGCCATGCCCGAAAGAGAACTGCCGTCAACATCATTCTTAACGTATTTCATACCGGCGCCGGCAATAACTTCTTTGGAAATTTGCCGTCCGGCGTTTATCTGCGCGCAGGAATCGCCAGCGCTAAAAGAACCGTCTTTTACATAATCCCCATCGGAAGCCTCTGTTGTTCTATCCATATTGCCATAATCCAAACCGTCGTACATAATACTTAAAACGGCTTGTTTTATAGGAACGGCAAAATAAACGCTACTGTACGACACGTCTTCAAAATGCGAGGCGCGAGTTGCTTGAATATTATATTTATCCACTAATCCCAAGACCGCGGGATTTGGCATAGAAGCGTTTTTCCCAAATGATGACATTGAAGCAAGAGACGCTTGAATCGCATTTTTGGGAAGTTTTAAGAAATCAAAGACAGTCGTTCCCGCAACAGCGGGAAACGCTTTATTTGAAAACAAAATAAAGACTGACAAAACAATAAAAAAAATTTTAGTCACTTTTATTCATTCAACCTGTAAATATTTAATCATATTTTCGCTTTGATAGTCCTTTAAATAAACCGCGCCTAGTCCCATTTCTCATAAAGTATATTCTCATGGAAATAAGAAAATAAACAAAACTATTTATTTTTTCATCGCGATTTAAAGTACAAAATATTCCGAAAACTTGTCAATAAATATATTTACGGCAGCCGCCTAACGTCATTTAGATTTAACTTTATTTACGCAAACGGCTATTAGGAAGAAAGACGCGTAAATAATATTTGCATTTATCATAATTGACAATAAGCTAAAAATTTTATATTAGTCTAACATTTGGAACTGTGAGGACTAAATGGCAAAGTTAAAGAGAAACGGTTCGCTTAACAATTTAAGCGCTGCGCTTGAAAATTATCTTGAAACAATCGCTATGTTAAAAAGAGAGAAGAAATACGCAAGAATCGGCGACATAGCTAAAGCTTTAGGAGTTAAAAGCTCAAGCGTTAATGTGGCTATAAACTTTTTAGTCAAAAATAATTTTGTAATTCATGAAAAATACGGATACGTGGATTTAACGTCTCAAGGCGAAATGCTTGCGTTAGGAATACAGAAAAAACACGATATTTTATACGATTTTTTAAACAAACTTCTTTTTATAAATAACAAAACTGCAGATCAAGAAGCTTGCGATATAGAGCATTCCGTAGGATTTGAGACCGTACGCAAAATAGAAAAACTACATCTACTGCTAAAAAAATACTTTCTTAAAAATGAAGAAGATCTATTAAGCCTAAAAAATTACTTAAAAGAATGAAATAAATAGAGCTAAAGCATCTTTTTAGTTTGTATTGTAATATTGAGTTAGTTTAAGCTAAAATTTTTATATAAAGCTAAAAGAGGTTGCATGAATTTTATTAAATCAATAACAAAACAAATTTACGACCATTTACATAAACATTGGGTTAAAACTCATTTCCAAAAGTTCAAACTCTTTAATAAGCGTCTATCTTATAATAGGATGGCTAAACTAAGCGACGTTGTCCCCGGATCTTATAAATTCTCTGCCATATATTGCGAAGATAAACTTGCCCGCAGACTGCTTGAAATGGGATTTGTTCCAAACGAAGAAGTAATTGTAATAGAAAACAGAGGGCGCAAAGGCAGCGTAATGGTAAAGATCAAAGGTTCAAAAATAGCTTTAAATCACAGAGTTGCAGACAAAATACTATTGAAAAGGAAATAATTATGGCGACCGAAAAAATTATCCAAGTTGCTATAGCGGGAAACCCTAATATAGGAAAATCCACAATTTTCAACGCTTTGACAGGGTCTAACCAACATGTTGGAAATTATCCTGGCATAACCGTTGAAAAAAAAGAATTTTTGAGAAAATACAAAGATATTGAAATAAATTTTATTGATTTGCCGGGCGTTTACAGTCTTTCAGCGTATTCTGATGATGAAGTTGTCGCGAGAAATTTTTTGCTTGAGAACAAAGCTGACGTCGTAGTAAACGTTATAGACGCATCAAATCTGGAACGCAATCTTTATTTGTTTACTCAAATAACGGAACTAAACATTCCTATAATTATAGTTTTAAATATGTCGGATGTTTTAAAATCTCAAGGAAAAATTGCAGATACAAAAAAGATGGAAGCTTTGTTAGGCGTTCCAGTGGTTAATACTGTCGCAAACAAAGCAATAGGAATAGACGAAATTTTAGACTGCCTGGTTAACTATTCTAAAAACGGCAAATTTAAAAGTCAGACAAGAGCTAAGGTTGATTACGGCGAAGATATTAAAACAGAACTAGATAAAATCGACGCTTTTGTTTTAAAAAGCAAAGATTTGTCAAAATTCCCTTCATGTTGGCTTTCAATAAAACTTTTAGACAACGATCCTCTCGCCTTAAATATCGTTTCAAAAGCAGATAAAGGATCTGACATTTTAAAACAATTGAAACAAAGCGGATCTCATCTAAAAGAACATTTCGGGGCAAAACTGGAAACTGAACTTACAAACAGACGCTACGGTTTTGCAAATTCTGTAGCAAAGACAGTCATTAAAAAAGTATACAATCAAAAAATAGATATAAGCGAAATTATAGACGCGTTTACTTTAAATAAGTACTTAGGCATTCCTCTTTTTGCTTTAGTTATGAACATAATTTTTAAATTTACGTTTTTATTTTCAATACCATTTGTAAAAATCTTTGGATTATTTTTTAACAAATTCGGACAGCTTGCCTCGGCATTACTTCCTCCCGGACCGATAAAATCTTTAGTTGTCGACGGAATTATCGGAGGCGTAGGCGGCGTGCTTGGATTTTTTCCGCTTGTATTATTTATGTTTCTTGCTATTGCTTTCTTTGAAGATTCCGGTTATATGGCAAGAGCG
Organism: Candidatus Endomicrobiellum porotermitis; assembly: GCA_031289055.1. Classification (GTDB taxonomy): domain Bacteria; phylum Elusimicrobiota; class Endomicrobiia; order Endomicrobiales; family Endomicrobiaceae; genus Endomicrobiellum; species Endomicrobiellum porotermitis. The sequence continues at coordinate 42,664 of JAITQE010000013.1, read as the reverse complement.
GCTTTCGTAATGGATAAAACCATGAGCAAGTTTGGACTTCATGGAAAGTCTTTCCTACCTTTAATGCTTTCCACTAATGGTTGCGCCGTTCCAGGAATACTAGCTACAAGAACGCTGGACTCAAAAAGGGATAGGCTTATAACAATGTTTGTAGTTCCTTTTATGATATGCGGGGCAAAACTTCCGGTGTTTGCCTTAATTATCGGAGCGTTTTTTTCTGCAAAATATCAAACGGGAATAATGTTTATAATGTACATATTAAGCATACTTATCGCCCTCGTCGTCGCTAAACTTTTAAGTAGAACCGTTCTAAACGGAGACGACTCTCACTTTGTTATGGAACTCCCTCCGTATCATCTTCCAACGTTAAGGGGACTGTTCTTAAAAATGTGGGAAAGAGGCTGGTCGTACGTCCGCAAAGCAGGAACCATAATAGTCCTCATATCAATAATTGTGTGGTTTGCGTTTGAATATCCCAAATCGCCAGTAAACGAAAACCTATCTCAAAGCGAGCAAGCTGCGGCACAGCTTAAACATAGTTTTGCCGGAAGGGCGGGAAAATATCTTGAACCTGTATTCAAACCAATAGGCATGGACGGAAACAGAGCGATAGCTTTATTAGCAGGCTTAGCCGCCAAAGAAGTTATAGTAAGCACGCTTGGAACAATTTACGCTATAGGAGGCAACGCAAATTCTCAATCTTTAAGAGAAAACATCGCTTCCGACAAAGACTGGTCTTCTCTTAAAGGCATAACTTTCCTTATTTTTTGTTTAATATATTTGCCATGTATTGCGTCGGTTTCTGTTTTCTTTAAAGAAACAGGCTCAAGTTTGAAGTGGCTTACGCTGCTTGTCGTAGGCGGCACTATTTTCGCTTGGATAGCGTCTTTCATTGTATTTCAATTAGGAACATTTTTAAATTTAGGCGTATAGAAACGAAAGGATATTGATATGTTACAAACTGCGGCAATAGCAATTATTGTGGCAATTGCTTTTATCTTTCTAATAAAACGTCTATTAGAAGGCAAACGCAATTGCGGCTGTTGTAAAAAAGATTCTTGCTGCAAAGATAAAAAGAAATTCTACAAATAATTTAAATATGTTATAATACCGACGTATATGAAAAGCATAGTTTTGCCGGAAAGACACATATCAATAGTAAATAAGGTTGTTCTTGCCGCAAAAGAAAATAATTTTGACGCTTACATTGTCGGCGGATTTGTAAGAGATTTGTTCTTAGACAGAGAACCTAAAGATTTAGACATTATGGTCCGCTCTAAAAACGAGACTGAAGACGGACGATTTGCAGGGATAAATTTTTCAAAAATTCTCGCAAAAAAATATAGCTTGCGCGACCCTGTTGTTTTTGAAAGATTTGGAACTTCAAAATTATTTATAGACAACGAAGAAATAGAGTTTGTAATGCCGAGAAAAGAGTATTATGATTCTGGCTCCAGAAATCCCGACACTACTCTCGGCAGCTTGGAACAAGATGCTTTAAGACGAGATTTCACAATTAACGCTTTGTTTTTAAGACTAAGCGACATGACAATTCTTGATTTCACTTCTAACGGCGTCAAAGACATAAAAAACAAAACGATAAGAGCGACGGAGCCGAAAAACGCAGAAATAATTTTTAGACAAGATCCTTTAAGAATTTTGCGGGCTGCGCGGCAAAGTTTACAATTGCGTTTTAGTATAGAGCCTTTAACTTATAACGCCATGAAAATTTCGGCAAAACGCATAGATATAGTTTCGCCCGAACGCATAAGGGACGAGTTAAACAAAATAGTTGTTGAACCTAATCCGTCTAAAGCTTTTTTAATGATGGACAATATAAATTTATTGCAAGAGCTTCTTCCTGAACTTGCAAGACTAAAAAATTTGGAACAGCCGACAAAGTATCACGCTGACGACGTTTTTACGCACAGCTTAAAAGTTTTGGACAGAACAAGAAACGACGTTGCTTTAAGAATGGCGGCGTTGCTTCACGATATAGGAAAATTCAAAACATATAAAAAAGACCGCGATAAAATATCATTTCTTGGGCATGACGCTGAAAGCGCTAAAGAAGCTGAGGTTATTTTAAAAAGACTGAAATATGCGAAAGATTTTATAGGCAGAGTATGCTCTATAATAAAAAACCATATGTATCCAAAAATGTATACTAACAACTGGTCGGACGGCGCTATAAGAAGATTTGTTAAAAGATGCGGAAATGAGTTTAATTTGGCAATGGAAATCTCAAAAGCCGATTACGGCAAAAAAAACGATGAAAATAAACTTGCAGAGCTGACCGCGCGAATTGAAGATTTAAAATTGAAAAATGCACTCTATCCTAAAGATGAAATGTTTTCAGGGAAAGAGTTGATGGAAATATTTGATAAACCTGCTGGAAAATGGATACAAATTGCAAAAAACAAAATAGAAGAATTGCAAATAGAAAACCCAAGCATTACAAAAAACGGCGCTATTAAGGCTGTGAAGGATTTAAAGATTTTTTAAACGCCTCTGAGTAGGAGGGTAAATGTCCGAGGAAAAACAACCTATAGAAATGCCGCCTCAAATTAAAAAAGAAGAAGGCGGAGCGGAAAAAGAGAGTATTGATAACATAAAAAAAGAAGAAACCATAGAAAAAACATACTACATAGAAGGTCTCCTCATTGGCGGAGCAATAGGGCTTGCCATAGGAATAGCAATTTCTTTTAACGTTATTTTTGCTATAGAAATAGGCATGTTTCTGGGATTGATAGTTGGAACGAGGAAGAAAAAGAAGAGCAAATAATATTAGCTTGCCAAGTAGTCGTTATGCCGGATTTGGAAAAGCCTGACAATCAAAATGACAACGCCCAAAGCGGCAATAGTCAGGGGCGGAATATAATAAAGCTGCCTGAACATCTGTCTCAACAAGACGATAACTTGGCCCCGCGACAACAAACGTCTGAAGAAAATAAAGAATCCATTTCTTACGAAAACCGCTTGCGAAAAAACGAACCGCCTAAAGAACCAACTGTCCATGAAAAAATTCTTTACTAAACGACTTAAAAAACAAATTAGCCAATATAGACGCAATAATAAAAAAGCAATACAAAACAGCGACGCCAAAATAGAAGAAAGCAAACAAAAATTCCTAATCAAGAGCCAAATGCTCCCATTCAAGAAGAACCGTCATACGGTAAAGGATACATTTTGAGAGCAAACGTATACGCGGAAATTTACTTTTTACAAAACAACGGCGACGCGACTTTTGCAGATTTTGGAAAAACAATCAAGATGAACCAAAAATTTGGCGGAGGATACGCGGGAATAGCAAAAATATACGCCAAACGCGCAGATAAAGAAAAAGCCGTTGAAAACTACAATTTTGCCAAAAAGTACGACATGAAATATTCAAAGACTGCAGATGCTGAAATAAAAGCTCTTTCAACGTCTTCTTCTTAGTTTTTATTGCTAACTTTCAAATTTATTGATTTAACTAGAGCGTCTATCTAATTTTGTAAACTTTGTGCATTTGAACCATTAGATAAACATTGGGGAGTATTTTTCGGGCTTGATGGTAAAACCTGTGCAGATTTTGCATAGCGGGAACATTTTTATCAATGGATGGCTGAAGTATTAAAGATATATTTTTTGAAATACTTTTTATAAGTTCGGCTGATTTTGTTATTTCTTGCAGTTTAGTATTTTTTGTTATAACGCATTTGACAAGAGTTTTATTTTTAGAAACTTTCAAAAATTCTTTATGCTCTTTCCAAAAATTTTCCCCGCAGTCAGAGGCAAATTTAAAATCCATTGAAACAACGTCGCAAAACTTAATTACTTTTTTTAAATTTTTAGGCAGCGTTCCGTTTGTCTCAAGATAAACGCTAAACCCTTTTTCCCGCAACTTCGGCAACAACTCTTCTAAGAAATTTACATGAGTCAACGGCTCTCCGCCAGTAACGGAAATAGACGGTTTATCAATATCTAACCGCTTAAAAACGCTCTTATTCTTGGCATAGATAAAACAAATTTCTTTTAATATTTCATCGGAATTCAAATACTTTGCTTTTTTAGAAACTACAGTTGAATAGGATGTGTCGCAATAATCGCATTTTAGATTACAGCCTGCAAACCGCAAAAAAACTTGAGGAAGTCCGGCATACGGTCCTTCGCCTTGGAATGAAAAAAACATTTCGTATATCGGAGCTTTTGTTGCAACTGGCACTTTATTCCTTTCCTAACGCCGGATCAAGCAATTTTGCTTCTTTAAAGCCTTTTGCTCTCAACTTACAGGAATCGCATTCCATGCAAGGCTTACTATAACCATTGTAACATGTCCATGTGTGTTCGTACGGAACATTTAACTTCATCCCGAGTTTTACTATTTGAGCTTTATTCATTTTTAAAAGCGGAGTTTGAACGGCTATTTTTGTATTTAAAGCTTTTAACACGCCGTTGTACGCCTTTATAAAATTCGCCGTACAATCCGGATAATTTGAAAAATCCACAGCGTTTACGCCAATGAAAATTGCTTCCGCCTTTATTGACTGCGCATAAGAAAGCGCGTAAGAAAGAAACAGCGCGTTTCTCCCGGGAACATAAGTAGGCGGAACAGACTTAGGAAGAATTTTATGGACAGGAACTTTCTTATCTTTATTTGTTAAAACATCGTTAGACCAAGGAAGAAATATCTTTACAATTGAATGTTCAGCTTTAACAACTTTTGCAATCTTAAGAGCTGATTTTATCTCTTTCTTATGTCTCTGATCGTAATCAAATAACAAACAACTGCATTTATATCCTTTATTAATTGCGTAATATAAAACCGTTGTAGAATCTACGCCGCCAGAAAACAGAATTACCGCTTTTTTTGCTTTTGACATATTATCTCATCCCGTTCTAAAATACACCTTCGCTAGCCTATCTGTTGACATAATAACATTCTCCTAAGCTATAATACTTGCGCGAACGAGTCAATAATATCCAGCTCTAAACTTTTTATGAATCATGAGAGCTTTTTTCTAAGTAAAACTTTCTTTGCTCTTCGGGCAGTTTTTCAATAGAGTATCTAAGCATTATTTGAGGCATAATACTGGCATGCTTATCTAAAAAAGAAAGCAACGCTTTCTTATCTCTCTTGCCGACTTCTCTAAGCATCCAGCCCGCGGCTTTGCGCATTAAATCGTGTTTATGATTTAAAAACATTTCAGCAAGTTTTAATGTCTCGGCGAATCTGTTTTGTCTTATAAAACAAAAGGTTGAGAGCATAGCTATTCTTTCTTTCCACAAATGTCCTGATTTGGAAAATTCCCAGAACTTATCCAACTCATTGTTATGCCAATAATGCCCTGATATATGCGGCGCGGACATATCAACTAAATCCCAGTTGTTAATATATTTATAATTTCTTAAATATAATTTTGCTATCTTTGATTTAAATTTATTATCCGACTTTTTATATTTCTCAGACAAAATAACTAATGCAATAAATCTGAGTTCGTGGATTTTATCTTGTAGTAATTTTTCAGTTTCTTTTAAATTTACCAACTTAGCGTATTTTTTTGCTAAAGCTCGCAGTTTAGGCGCTCGGACTCCAAGCAGAATATCATCTTGAGCGTATCTGCCTTCGCAAATATTCAAAATTTTCCTGCACCAGTCGGCAAAAACAGGTTCAACATACTTTTTTAAATCTTTTAAAAGCAAGTCTTTATAAAATTTGGAGAAGAATTTATTTTCATAGGTTGACATATTTTTTAAGCATAAAAGCGATAAAAAAATATATAATTGCCGAGAAGAAGAATATCGGCACAAATTTTATTTTAAGCATTTTTATTTTGTAAATTAACAAAAATATCAACGTATAAAAAATAGAAAATATTATAGCGTTTACCGTCAAATTTAAAAGCATTTTATCCTCTCAACTTACGATTCCTTACTGAGTCGCTTCGTTGCCGTTTGCGCTTCGCTATAACGACAAAATTACTTTGCGCCTTACACTGAAATTGCCGCCAAAGCATTACAAAACGACGATAAAAGACTTAACGGCGGTTACGGTTTATATGTTCTTTTAAATAATGTCCTGTAAAAGACTTCGGATTTTTCATTATCTCTTCAGGCGTTCCCTGCGCAATAATTTTTCCGCCTCTTTCGCCGCCTTCGGGTCCCAAATCTATTATCCAATCGGCAGTTTTAATAACATCAAGATTATGCTCTATTACAAGAACGGTGTTTCCAGCGTAGGAAAGCCTTTGAAGTACTTCAAGAAGTTTTTCAACGTCTGAAAAATGCAAGCCCGTAGTAGGCTCGTCAAGAACATATATCGTTCTTCCCGTAGCTCTTTTTGAAAGTTCGGAGGCAAGTTTTATTCTTTGCGCCTCTCCGCCGGAAAGAGTAGTCGCCGGCTGACCAACCTTGACGTACCCAAGCCCCACGTCTTCAAGCGTTGAAAGTATTCTTTTTAAAGTAGGAAAATTTTCAAAAAACTTTACGCTTTCTTCCACCGTCATATTTAAAACTTCATCAATATTTTTACCGTTATATCTTATTTGTAAAGTTTCTTCATTAAACCTTCTTCCGCCGCACACGTCGCATTTTACGTAAACGTCTGGAAGAAACTGCATTTCTATCTTTAACGTTCCGTCTCCCTGACAATTTTCACATCTGCCGCCTTTTACGTTAAAAGAAAATCTTCCGGACTGATAACCTCTAGCTTTTGACTCGGGAACTTGAGCAAATAAATCTCTTATAATTGAAAACGCGCCTGTATAAGTCGCGGGGTTTGACCTTGGAGTCCTGCCTATAGGCGATTGGTCGACAATTACAACTTTGTCTATATTCTCAAGACCTTCCATACTTTTAAATTTACCGGGAGCTTCTTTCGCTCCGTAAAGTTCTTTGGCGAGATTTTTATATATTATTTCATGAACCAAAGTAGACTTGCCGCTGCCAGACACGCCAGTTACGCAAACAAAAAGACCCAACGGAACGCGGACGCTTAAGTTCTTTAAGTTAAACTGTTGCGCTCCTTCAATCGTAAGCCACTTGTCCAGAAGCTGTTTTCTCTTCTTTGGGACGGGGATTGCCAAAGATCCGCTTAAGTATTGTCCAGTTAAAGATTTTTTTGATTTCATTATTTCTTTGGCGCTGCCTTGAGCCACTATATGCCCGCCGTGGATTCCGGCTCCCGGCCCCAAATCTATTATGTAGTCTGCGGCGCGTATCGTATCTTCATCATGTTCAACAACAATCAAAGTATTTCCTAAATCTCTAAGCTTTATCAGCGTTTCCAAAAGTTTATCATTGTCTCTTTGATGCAGACCTATAGACGGCTCGTCAAGAACATACAACACGCCCGTAAGACCCGAGCCTATTTGCGTAGCCAAATGTATTCTCTGGGCTTCCCCGCCTGAAAGAGTTCCGCTTCCCCTGTCTAAGCTTAAATAGCCCAAGCCCACATTGTTTAAAAACTGCAGTCTTAAGCGTATTTCTTTTAAAATAGTCTTGCTTATTTCTTTGTCTTTTCCGCCAAATTTAACCTTGCTAAAGAAATCAAAAGATTTTTCTACAGACATTTTAGTTATGTCCGCAATAGATTTATCATATATAAGAACTGAAAGAGCTTCTTTTTTAAGCCTTTTGCCTTTGCAAGACGGACAAATCTTTTGATCCATATATTTGTTAAAAATTTCTTCCCTTACAAAATCAGATTCCGTCTCGCTATGACGACGCTGCATGTTTGTTACAACGCCTTCAAAGTCGTCTTTGCCAAAGAGAAGTATTTCCTGCTGTTTTCTTGTTAAATCTTTCCACGCGACGTTTAAAGGTATTTTATTGTCTTTTGCGGCTTTGGACAAAAGTTCCCAATAGTAACCGCCCCAACTGTTTTTCCATCTGTTAGTTCTTGTAGTTACAGGCTCGGACCATGCGACAATCGCGCCTTGTTTTAACGAGCGGTTTTTATCCGGCACCACTAAATTTTCGTCAATTTCTATTTTGTTCCCAAGCCCTGAGCACTCGGGACACGCGCCAAAAGGAGAATTAAAAGAAAATAATCTAGGCTCAACTTCCGAAATGCTTATACCGCAATCAACGCACGAATATTGTTCGCTGTAAACATTTTCAGAGGCAATTTTACCGGTTTCCACAACGGCTACCGACAGTATCCCTCTTGATTCTTTAAGAGCCGATTCTATAGACGCCGCCACTCTTGAACGCAAGTTTTGATTTAGTTTTATTCTGTCAATAATTACGTCTATGGAATGTTTTTTATATCTGTCCAACTCTATTTTTTCGTCAAGCATGTAAGTATTGTTATCAACTCTTACTCGCGAGTAGCCGCTTTTTGCAAGACGAGAAAAAAGCTCTTCGTAAGTTCCCGTTCTTCCTTTTATAAGCGGCGCAAAAATATGAATCATAGCGTTTTCAGGAAGTTTCATAATCTCATCTATTATCTGCTGCGCGGATTGCGGGTTTACCTCTTTACCGCATTTTGGACAATGAGGAACGCCTACTCTTGCAAATAACAATCTTAAATAATCGTAAATTTCAGTAACCGTTCCTACGGTAGAACGAGGATTATGCGAAGGATTTCTTTGCTCAATTGAAATCGCAGGCGACAAACCTTCAATAATATCCGCGTCAGGCTTATCCATAAGATCAAGAAATTGTCTCGCGTAAGCTGATAAAGACTCTACGTATCTTCTTTGACCTTCCGCATATATAGTGTCAAAAGCAAGAGACGATTTGCCAGACCCAGACAAGCCTGTAACAACGACAAGCTTATTTCTGGGAATATCGAGATCTATATTTTTAAGATTATGCTGTCTTGCGCCGCGGATTTTAATTATATCCATGCTATTCCTCTGCGGCAAGCCGTATAAACGTTTCTTTCCTATTTATGTTTAGTATCGTATTATAGGCTTCAGACAACATGAAGGGATAATCAACGTTAAAGTGAAGACCTCTGCTTTCTTTTCTAAGCATTGCAGAACGCAATATAAGTTCCGACACGCATGATATATTTCTCAACTCAATGCTGTCAACGCTTACGGGAGCGTCCGCAAAGTATTTGTCTATTTCGTTTTTCAAAATATTTATTCTTTTCTTAGCTTTTAAAAGTTTCTCGTTTGAGCGATATATGCCTAAATAACTCCACGCCAACCGCCTGATTTCTTCCCATTCCTGCATGAACACAATCTGCGACGGCTTTGAAGAATTATTGATTTTATTTTCCCTATTGTTAATTTTAGAATGTTCTTTGTTTAATAACCCCAAAGAATCTTTATAGGCTCTGTCGGCATAAACTATGCCTTCAAGTAAGGAATTGGACGCAAGTCTGTTGGCTCCGTGTATTCCCGAACAAGACGTTTCGCCTATAGCGTAAAGATTTTCTATAGTCGTCTTTCCGCGTTCGTCAATATTTACGCCCCCGCAAAAAAAATGAGCAGAAGGAATTACCGGGATCATATCTTTAGCCATGTCTATGCCGTACTCAAGACATTTTGCATAAATATTGGGAAATCTTCTGACGAGGAAATCTCTGCTTTTTGACGTAATGTCCAAATAAACAAAGTTTTCCCTTCTTGCTTTTAATTCCGTATCTATGGCTCTTGCGACTATGTCTCTGGGAGCAAGCTCTTTTTTAGAGCTGTACTTATCCATAAAACGTTCGCCGGTTTTAAGTCTTAAAACAGCGCCTTCGCCGCGGACCGCTTCCGATATCAAAAAAGACTTAGCTTCGCCGTTGTATAAGCACGTAGGGTGGAACTGAACAAACTCCATATTCGCAATATCTGCGCCAGCTCTGTACGCCATTGCTATGCCGTCGCCCGTGGCGACGTCGGGATTTGAAGTGTACAGGTAAGTTTTCCCCGCTCCGCCGCAAGCTAAAACGACGACTTTTGCCTGAAACGCTTCTACTTCATTGTTTTCATTATTTAAGACATACGCTCCAGAACAAACGCCGTTATCGTCCAAAATCAAATCAATAGCAGCATGCTCTTCGTAAATAGTTATATTTTTAAATTTAGAAATATTGCTTATCAAAATTTTTTCTATCTCTCCGCCTGTAACGTCGCCTGCGTGAAGGATTCTTCTCTTGCAGTGTCCGCCCTCTAAACCCAAATCAAATTCAAAAGAAAAATCATCTTTCTTTGTGAATTTAACGCCAAGTTCCACAAGCTCTTTTATTCTCTCAGGAGCTTCTTTTACCATCTTTTTAACCATATCTTTATTGCAAAGACCAACGCCAGAAGCGAGAGTATCGCGCGCATGCTCTTCAAAAGTATCCGACTTATCCGTAACGCAGGCAACGCCGCCCTGGGACCTACTCGTAGAAGAATCAAGCAGTTTCCTTTTTGTTATTAAAGAAACCGCCCCGCATTTTGCCGCCTTTAAAGCAAAACTAAGCCCCGCTATGCCGCTGCCTATAACCAAATAATCTGATTTTATCATATCGTATACTCCTATTTTGTCATTTGTATATTATCTATTAGTCTGGTTTTGCCTACCCAAACCGCAACCGCAAAAACAACTTTTTTCGTATTTCTATAAGCGGGAGACAAATCGCTCGCCGAAACAATTTCCGCATAATCAATTTTACTGTTTGGAATTTTTTTAAGTTTGCTTATCGCGCTATTCTTAACCGCGCTTAAAGACTTGCTTTTAAATTCTTTAGCGGCTTCTTTTAAAGATTTAGAAATATTCAAGCTCACCGCTTTTTCCTCATCGCTCAAATAAGAATTTCTGCTTGAAAGAGCCAATCCGTTTTTTTCCCTGACTATCGGACACGGAACTATCTTTGTCCTGAAACTTAAGTCCTTAGCCATTTTCTCTATTATCTTAAGCTGTTGAAAGTCTTTCATGCCGAAATAAGCCCTGTCGGCGAAAGATATGTTGAAAAGTTTTGAAACCGCCGTAACTACGCCTCTAAAATGAACGGGTCTAAACGCGCCACACATTATGTCCTGCAGAGCTTTTACTTCAACAAAAGCTTTATGCTCTTGGGGGAACATATCTTTTACCGAAGGCATAAACGCGTAATCAACGCGGTTTTTTTTGCAAATTTCCAAATCTTTTTTTACCGGACGCGGATATTTTAAATAATCTTCTCCATGTCCAAACTGAACAGGATTTACAAAAATTGAAACTATTGTAATATCGTCGTTTTTTGCCGACTTTTCTATCAACGAGATATGCCCGTTATGCAACGCTCCCATGGTGGGCACAAGACCAATCTCGTCGCCCGCTTTTAAATGTTTGAAGGCAATCTTTTGCATCCGCAAAGAGCTCTTTATAACTTTCATTCGTAAGTATTTTCTTCCTTCGGGAACTTCCCTTCTTTAACTTCGTCTACATAACTCTTAACCGCCGCTGCTATTATCTCGTCAAGATTGGCATACCTCTTTACAAACTTAGGCGTAAAATCCGTGAACATTCCTAACATATCGTCTACAACCAAAACTTGTCCGTCGCAATAGCGACCGGCGCCTATGCCTATTGTCGGAATATTTAAAGTTTCCGTTACTTCTTTGGCGAGACGTTCCGGCACAGCCTCAAGCACGACTGCAAACGCTCCGGCTTTTTCAAGCGCTTTTGCATCCGATATAAGCCTATCGTGAGCTTCTTGAGTCCTTCCTTGAACTTTGAAGCCGCCGAATATGTTTATCGCCTGAGGCGTCAAACCCAGATGACCAACTACGGGAACTTTAGCGTTTACTATAGCTTTGACCTGCCCTTCAATCTCTATTCCGCCTTCAATTTTTACAGCTTCAGCGCCGCCTTCTTTTATAATTCTTCCCGCGTTTTTAATAGCTTCTTCAACGCTTGATTCGTAAGACATAAACGGCATGTCTGTAACAAGCACAGCTCCAGCATTGCCTCTTTTTACCGCTTTCGTGTGATAAACCATATCGTCAACAGTTACAGGGAGAGTATTTTCATACCCAAGCTTTACGTTGCCCAAGGAATCCCCGACAAGCAGCATATCTATATCTTGCGAAGAAATAAGCCTTGCCGCAACGTAGTCGTAACACGTAAGCATCGTTATCTTTTCGGATTTACGTTTTTTATCTAAGATTGTCGCAACAGTTTTCTTATTCATTCTTCGCCTTTTTTTTGTATAGCGTCTTTCAGCCTAAGATTTTAACTTTTTGACATCTTAGTGTCAACAATTTTTCGCTCAAAATACGGCTTATCTTTTTATTTGAAAGCGGGCATATGAAATTTCCAGAAATTTCGTTAAGGGGAGCTAATACAAAAAGCCTGTTTTGTATTTCTTTATGAGGGACCGTCAAGTTTTTTTCAGCAATAACGATATTATTAAAAAACAAAATATCTATGTCTATTATGCGCGGTCCCCAACGTAGAGTTTTTTTCCGCCCCATAAGGCTTTCAGTTTGTTTTATAAGAGAAAGCAGCTTTTGCGGATTTAAAGACGCGGTTGCTTTAACCGCGATATTATAAAATTTTCTTTGTTTCGGTCCGATTGGATACGTTTCGTAAAAAGATGAGATTTTTTTTACGTCAACAAAACCGCCGCTTTGCAAAACAGACAAAGCAAAAATTATATTTTCAGCCCTGTCTCCGACGTTTGAACCCATGCCTAAGTATATTACATTTCTCATTTATAAGACCGCAAATCTTAATTAACAAAACTTAAGGCTAATATATCAAAATTTTAGCGATAATGCGCACCAGCGCATTAAAACGCCGTTAATTCTAATAAATAACTTAACGATACGTTTGGCTCTTTTAATGCGACTTTTCTCAAAGTTTCCGTATTTGAAGTTAAAAACTTTCAAAATTTATAAATTTTGCGGTCTAAGTCAAAAACTTGCTGAAAGCGTTTTTGTTATATAGAATTGCTCTACTTGAAAACATATAAAAAATAATAAAAGAAACCGGGCGCAGGATTCGCTTTTGCCTTATAAGGAATTTAAGTCTTCAACAAATGTTTAAACCGAAATTATTTACCCTACTAAAAAACAGTCCTCAAGAATTTACCGCAAACCGCATAATCACAGATATAAACGCCGGACTTATAGTGGCCTTTATAGCTATTCCGCTTTCTATAGCGTTCGGCATTGCTTCCGGAGTTATGCCGGGAAAAGGGCTTATAACCGCCGTGATTGCGGGATTTCTTATTTCGTTCTTCGGAGGAAGTCGCGTGCAAATAGGAGGTCCTACCGGAGCTTTTGTAATTATAGTTTGCGGAATCATACAAAACTATGGAACAAGCGGACTTATAACCGCGACCGCAATGGCTGGAATATTTTTGATAATAATGGGTCTTTTAAAGTTTGGCAAAATTATACGATACGTTCCAGATCCTATAACCATAGGCTTTACAAGCGGAATTGCAGTCGTTTTATTTTCAACGCAAATCAACGATTTCTTTGGACTCGGACTTGCGTCTATCCCTCCCAATTTTATTGACAAATGGGCGCTATATATAAAAAGCTTCGGCAAAATAAATACTCAAACGCTCGGCGTGGGATTAGTCGTTTTGCTGTTTATGCGTTATTATCCTAAAAAATTCAAATTGTTTCCGGCGCCGTTAGCGGCGTTAGTCGTTTCAACGCTTTCGGTAAAATTTTTAAATCTGAACGTTGAAACCATATATTCGCATTTTGGGGATATAACTAGAAGCATGGCTTTTTCGCCGCAAATGCCGGCGATGAAATTTGAAATAATAGAGAAATTACTCCAGCCTGCTTTGACTATAGCAATACTTGCGGGCGTAGAATCTTTGTTATCGGCCGTAGTAGCCGACGGAATGATAGGCAAAAAGCATAGATCAAATACCGAGCTTATAGCTCAAGGAATAGCAAATATAGGCTCTGCCGTCTTTGGCGGAATTCCAGCCGCGGGAGCAATAGCGAGAACCGCCGCAAATGTCAACAATGGCGGAAGAACGCCGCTGTCCGGAATAGCCCACGCAATTTTTATTTTCATAATATTGCTTGCGTTTATGAAATACATTGTTCTCATACCTATGGCAACGCTTGCAGTTATACTTTTTACCGTAGCTTATAGAATGATGGATTTTGAAGCTTTCAAAGAATTATTTAAAGCTCCGTTAAGCGATTCTCTAGTTATGCTTACGACCTTTGCTTTAACAGTTTTTGTAGATCTAGTTTATGCAATTGAAATAGGCATGGTGTTGGCGGCTTTCTTGTTTATGAAAAGAATGGCTGACATTGCAAATGTTGACGCTTCGTCAGCCGCCGCATACGAAGGAATTGACGAAAGCGAACTTGAAAGCAGAAAAAATATGGCGGGAGTAATTTTATATGAAATTAACGGACCTTTCTTTTTCGGAGCGGCAAGCACGTTCGTAGAATACGTAGAAAAGGCCCAAGATTGCAAAGTTATAATACTTAGAATGAGGAAAGCGCCGGCTATGGACGCAACCGGATACCACGCCCTGTATAAAATTTACAAAAAATGCGCCGCGACAAATATTTGTCTTATATTATGCCAGATACAAAAACAGCCTTTAAAAGTATTAAAAAATTATGGGTTTATAAATATTCTTGGCAGATCTAATTTTGCTATGAACATAGATACCGCGTTTAGAAAAGCCGCGGAATACGTAACGTATATTGAAGAATATAACAAAACGTTTAACGTAAAAAATAACGCCAAGCGACCTTCCGCATAAGAGGTATGCGGATATTCTTTGGCAAACTCGCTTTAATTAGATAGAAAGCTAAATAAAATTTATTTAATCAAAACCACTGCAAAATTAAGATACTCAGTTTCTGGCATTGACGCTAAAATAGGGTGGTCTTTCGCTTGAAAGCCGTACTCCAAAATTAAAGCTGTTTTCTTTGCCTTAGCAGCCGCTTGACGTATTGCGTCTTTAAATTCTTTAAAGCCTAAATGATGAGAACACGACGTCGTCGTCAAAATCCCGCCGTTCTTTAAAAGTTTCGTCGCAGATTCGTTTACTTTCGCGTAATGTTTAAATCCCGCGTTAAAATCTTTGCGGTTTTTTATTAATCCCGGCGGATCAATATTTACTAAATCAAATTTTTCATCTCTTGCTTCTTGAGAATCTAAATATTCCAAAGCATCGGCTTCAACGCCGTTGAAATCTTTAAAACCGTTCAACGCGTAATTTTTTTCCGCCGTATCCAACGCAAGACGAGACGAATCTACGAAAACGACGTCTTTTGCCAAAGCTTTCTTTGCATAAACGCCAAAAGCCCCCGTATGGCAAAAACAATCAAGAACTTTTTTATCTTTAACATATGCGGAGAATTTTTGCCTGTTGTCTCTCTGGTCAAAGAAAAAACCGGTCTTTTGACCATTTACAATATCTGAGTAAAACTTAATCTTGTTTTCAGAAATAATAATATCTTTAGGAATATCTCCGGAATAGATTTCATTTTCAAAAGAAAGACCTTCCAACTTTCTTAAATTCGCATCGTTTCTTACAAATATTCCTTTAGGATTAAAAACATTCTTTGCGGCTTCTAAAATTTCTTTCTTACATTTATCGGCTCCGTAAGAAACAAATTGAGCGCAAAGATAATCTTCATATTTATCCAAAATAACGCCGGACATATTATCGGATTCGCCAAAAACGACTCTATAAGAATTTTCTTTCGGATATAGCGCTTCTCTCAAAAGTTTTGCATCTACAATTCTCTTTTGCCAAAATGACGTTTCTATTTTTTCTTCTTTATTTGTAAGAAGCCTGAAAGATATAAGAGAATTAGGATTATAAAAGCCCAAACCGACAAAGCTTTCAGCATTATCGCGCAAACTTACGATATCGCCCGATACCGGACTTCCCTCTACCCGTTTAACCTCGTTTGAAAAAACCCATTTATGACCATTCTTAACTCTTTTCCCGCCGCCTGCTTTAAGTATAATTCTTTTCATTAAATTTTACTCCTTATTCAATTGATGCAATTGTAGCAAAAAAGCGCTTCCTCATAAAATTTGACCGGTTTATCAATTTTATGTACAATCAGTTTTGTCGTAAACAAAGTTCGGAGGATATAAATGACAAGGCTTAAAACTGGCAGACACACATCCGCTCTTAAAGAAGCAAGAAAAGCAGAGAAAAGAACTGAAAGAAATTCAAGCATTAAAAGTAAGATAAAAACCGCGATAAAGAGAGTTGAAGAGGCTGTAAAGAAAGGCGACGTTAAAGTCGCTCTAGAACAGTTGGCAACAGCTTTTTCGCAATGGGACAAGGCTGCAAAAAAGAACGTTATCCATTCTAAAGCCGCCTCAAATCAAAAAGCAAGACTCTCAAAGCTTGTGTCTAAAATAAAAAAATAATACATTCTTATAAGAAAAGCCTTTATCTTTTTGCGAAAAGATAAAGGCTTTTTTGTTTGCTAGCTAACGGTTATTTACAAATAAACAATACCGCTTTCTCTAAAGCCGATATAGAATCGTTGGCGCCTGTTTTAATAGCCACATCCGCCTCAAGCATAGACTTCAAACCTAATCTTAACGTTTTAGCGTCATGTCTTTTAAGATTTGAGAAAAAAGATCCGGAGTAAAAACTATGAATTCTAAGAGCCGAGGCGACCTCGGAAGCGGACATGTTTTGTTCTTCCAACATACTTTTAGCGTTTAACATTTTTCTGACTGAAGAAGATATTGCCGAAAGTATCATTACCGGCTCTTCGCCTTCATTAAAAAGTTTCTCCAAAACAAACACTGCCCGTTTTAAATTTTTAGATTCTATATCGGAAGATAACGCATAAATATTTACTTCTTTTGTGTATCCTCCGACTTTTTCCAAATCTTTTTCTGTAATTTCTTTTGATTTTTTTCCGACATACAGCGATAATTTTTCAATCTCGCTTGAAATGTTCAACAAATCCGTGCCATTTTCATCAACAATCCTTGAGATCAAATCGTACGAGGCGGTTTTGCCTTTATCCGCTAATTCTAATTTTATAAATTCTCTCGCTTCGTTTTCATACTGTTTTCTGCAGTCCACAGCGACGCAATTTTTTGAAGCCAGACAAGCGTTGACAAGCTCTTTTCTTTTTGCGACAGTCTCTTTTTTATAATTATCCGAATATAAGAGAACAAGACAAGAAGCGTCCGCAGCTTTTGATAAATATCCCGTAATGCGCTCGGCGTCTGTAGCCCTCATCTTATTTACGCCTTTTACTATTACCAACCTTTTTTCGCTTAAAAAAGGAAGAGTTAAGACGGCGTTTAAAATATCTTCCGAATTTGAATCGGACGCATAAAAAACTTCTTTATTTAAATCGCCTACAGCAAGCAATTTTTCTATATTATTAAGACATAAATCAATGAGATAAGCTTCTTCGCCCGCCAATAAATACGCGGGCAAAGTTTTTTTTGACCGTATTAACTTGTTAAAATCTTGAATTTTTAAAATAGGCATCTTTTGGAATCTCTATTGCTTTATATTTGAAAAAACGGCTCTTCCCAAATAGCTCGCTTTTGAACCTAATTCTTCTTCTATTCTTAAAAGTTGATTATATTTGCACATTCTATCGGTTCTTGAAGCCGAACCCGTTTTAATCTGACCAGTATTTAAAGAAACCGCTAAATCTGCAATTATACTGTCTTCCGTTTCTCCTGAACGGTGCGACATAATAGCAGTATAACCCGCTTTATAAGCCATTCGAACAGCGGCGACAGTCTCTGAAAGCGAGCCTATTTGATTCACTTTTATAAGGATAGAATTTGCAACGCCTTTGTCTATGCCTTCTTTGAATATTTTTGTATTCGTTACAAATAGATCGTCCCCCACAAGTTGAAGCTTGGATTTTAATTCCTGCGTAAGAACTTTCCAACCGTCCCAGTCAGACTCGCTCAAACCGTCTTCTATGGACATAATCGGATACTTTTTCAATAAGTTTTCATAGAAATCTGTCATGTTTTTTGAAGTTTTTACTTTATCTTTTATTTCGCCTTCAAGCGTATATTTGCCGTTGTCATAAAGCTCGCTGGCGGCTACGTCTAAAGCAAAAACTATGTCCTTGCCGACTTCATAACCAGCGGCTTTTACAGCTTCGCATATTACTTCCAAAGCTTGCTCGTTAGAAGCTAAATTTGGAGCAAATCATCCTTCGTCGCCTACGCCCGTTGCAAAGCCTTTACTGTTTAACACTTTCTTCAAACTGTGGAAAACTTCGCAGCCTGTTCTTAGCGCCTCATGAAAATTTGGAGCGTTTACAGGAGCAATCATAAACTCCTGCAAATCAACATTGTTATCGGCATGCTCGCCGCCGTTGATAATATTCATTAAAGGCACGGGCAAAACATACTTATCGCTTTTTAGTCCGTAAATATTTCTGACATACTCGTATACTGGAAGTTTGCTTGAAGCCGCCCCGGCCTTAGAGCAGGCAAGAGACACGCCAAGCACAGCGTTAGCGCCCAAGTTGCTCTTAAAATCAGTCCCGTCAAGCTTTATCATTGTTTCGTCAATCTTTTGTTGTTCAGTTACGTCAAGTCCGACTATTTTTGGCGCTATTTCCTTGTTAACGTTTGAAACAGCCTTTAAAACTCCCTTGCCGCCAAATCTTTTTTTATCGCCGTCTCTAAGTTCAAGGGCTTCTCTAGAACCGGTTGAAGCGCCGGAAGGGACAGCCGCTCTTCCTAAAGTTCCGTCGTCTAATAAAACGTCTACTTCAACCGTCGGATTTCCGCGCGAATCAATAATCTCTCTTCCTATAATTTTTTTAATCTTTGGCATAACTGTCTCCTCTACGCATTACTTTTATCGTACGGCTCTTTACTTTTGAGTCATCTGGATTACTTATCAACATTTCAAAAAACTTAACGGAAAATTTTGCGCCAAGTATGTTATTGTCCGAACAAACTTCAACAGTTACGTTATCAGCGTTTGTTTCGATTATAAAGACGCCTGCTTCCGTTGAATCCAAACAACAGTCCTCAAAACTTTTGGCAAAATCAAAAGCTATTGCGTATCCTTTTTCAAAATTTTTGCGAGTTACTCTCGCTCTCAGTTTTTTTATTATTTCAAGAGTTTTGTCAAAACAATCTTTCTTTGACATCTCAAAATTTTTGACAAACCTTTTGGTTTTATCCGAATAAAATTTTTCAGCGGAATAACCTAAAAATCTCTTTATCCTGCTAAACAAATCAAAAGAAACTCTAAGCGTCGCCGATACGCCCTTTCTCTCGCCTATGGAACATTGCGCGCTTAAATCAAAATAAAAATCCTTAAAGCTGTCGGAAACGCCTACTTCTCCTATAGCGCTTCCTCCTTTCAATTTAGGAAAACTATCGGCGTAATATTTAATACCGACAGTTCCTACGGTTTCATATTCCCACGCCGCTCCGCAATAGGCTGCGGAATGCTCGCTAAGCGTAATGGATAACTTTGTCCCGGCTCGCGCGCGTTGAGAGTTAATATCTGAAAACCTAAGCAAAGCGCCGTCGTTCAAATTAACATTTTTGCTAAACTTGCGCGTGAAAAAATATTTGCCGTAATTGTCAAGTTTTAAAACGGAGTTTATTTTAAACGCATGCCCCAACCCTAAATGACAACCCGCGTATAACGCTCTATAATCGTATTTAGTTATCGGTTCATTCAAATTCATTGCAAAATCCGTTTGATTAAAACCCGTTCTGCCCGAGAATTCGCCGTAAAAATCGTTCTTAAAATCAATATATCCCAACAAACCGCCGCCGCTATAATCAGAGTTTCCTAGTCCGGCGACGCCTAAATCGCTATATCCGTCGTAAGAGCTTTCCCCGCGCTCAAAAAACGGCCCAAGCGTTAATTCTCCCAATCCAATATTAAAACTTTTCGCCAACCCTACGATTAAAGACGTCGCGCCTATGTCAACGCGGTTTCCTATAGAATCCGTTTTATATTTTGATTCTCCGGTAAAAACAGCCCCAAATAAAGCAAGGCTTCCAACGCTATTTGGAGATACTGAGGCAACCGCCGACATAATCCCTTTATCGCCTGCAATGTCAGCGCCTTGATTTAAAAAAGCAACGCTTGCCGCCACGCCTTGAGCGTAAGCATAATTGTTTCCGACCGCATATACGTTTTCTTTAAATACAGGCAAGAAAAAAACGGATAAAAAAATTAAAAAGTATTTCTTACTCTTAATTATAGGCTTTGTAAAACGACCTTTCATTTTTGAAATTCCTAAAAAATGCTATGATATTGAAACAGAATTATACAATTCTTTTACGTCCCTAAACAAGATAACGCAAAAATCTCTATACGCCAAACGGAGGTTATAAATGTTAAAATTCTCGCCGAAAGTTTGTATCGTAGGCTGCGGAAATGTGGGAATGCGTTACGCTTACTCAATGATGATTGGCGGAGTCGCAAGAGAAATTGCGCTCGTAGATTATAACGGAAAAAAAGCTGAAGGCGAAGCCATGGACTTATCGCACGGCGCTCCTTTTGTATCTCCCGTAAAAATATACGCCGGCGATTATCCTGATACGACCAATTCCGATTTGGCAGTTATAACTGCGGGAAGAGGGCAGAAGCCCGGAGAAACAAGAACGGATCTGATTAAAGGCAATGCCGAGATTTTTAAAACAATAGTGCCGGAAATCGTAAAATATTCTCCAAAAGCTATTATACTAGTAGCCACAAATCCCGTAGATATTCTATCTTATATAACGTATAAAATCTCAGGTAAGCCTTCCCGAGAAGTAATAGGTTCGGGAACAGTGCTGGACACAGCGAGATTTAGATATTTGATAAGTAAAGAATTAAACGTAGATTCAAGAAATATACACGCGTCTATATTTGGAGAACATGGAGACAGCGAATTCCCCATGTGGAGCAAAGCCATAATCGGCGACATATTTTTTAGAGATTATTTTGAAGCGCAAAATAAGGAAAAAGGAGAACAGAAACTTAAAGAAATCTTTGAAGACGTTAGAGATTCGGCTTATGAAATTATAGAGAAAAAAGGCGAGACGTCTTACGGAATAGGTTTGTCGCTTACAAAAATATCAAAAGCTATTTTAAGAGATCAAAACAGCGTATTGCCTGTTTCGTCTCTTCTTGAAGACTATTACGGCATAAACGACGTATATTTAAGCGTACCCGCGGTAGTCCATAAATGCGGAATAAGACAGGTAATGAAGGTTGAATTTGCCAAAGACGAACTAACGGCTCTAAAAGTTTCAGCAGATAAGATTAAAAGCATAATCAAAGATTGCGGTTTTTGAGAAAACAAATGAAAAAAGGAACAGCGCCTTTAACTTTAGGCGCAGAAAATATATGGAAACTTTTAGCGCAGTATGCGCTTCCAGCCATTGTGGCAATGCTTGCCACGTCGCTTTATAACATCACAGACAGCATATTTATAGGACACGGCGCAGGAGTAGCCGCTCTATCGGGTTTATCCATAACTTTCCCTATAATGAACTTAGCGGTTGCGTTCGGATCCTTAATAGGCGCCGGTTCCGGCGCAATGCTTTCAATAAGGCTTGGACAAAAGGATTATGAAGCGGCAAATTATATTTTGGGCAACGTTATTGTTTTAAATACAATAATAGGGATCCTTTTTTCCGTAGTAGTATTGCTTTTTCTAGATCCGATACTTCTTTTTTTTGGGGCAAGCCGGCAAACGCTCCATCATGCTCACGACTTCATGGTTATCATTTTAATCGGCAACGCTGTTACGCACATATACATGGGGCTTAACGCTTTGTTGCGTTCCGAAGGACATCCTAAAAAAGCTATGATTGCCACTTTTGCAACCATACTTATAAATCTTGTTCTTAATCCTTTGTTTATATTTAAGTTTGGCTGGGGTATCCGCGGAAGCGCTTTTGCCACGGTTATATCTCAAACTTTGGCGTTGGCATGGCAGATAAAATTTTTTAGCGATAAAACAAAATTTATACATTTTCAAAAGAAATTTTTCGCTTTAAAGAAAAATATCGTAAAAGGAATATTTTCAATCGGACTGTCCCCTTTTCTTCTTAATTCCGCTACGTGCATAATCATAATACTTATAAATAAAAATCTCTCTATTTATGGAGGAGATATTGCCGTAGGAGCGTACGGAATAGTAAACCGAGTGTTATTTCTCTTTGTTATGATTGTTTTGGGATTAACTCAGGGAATGCAGCCAATATCAGGATATAATTATGGAGCCGGACTATACAAAAGGGTTGCCGAAGTCCTGAAAAAGACAATTTTTATAGCGGTAGGCGTGATGACGTTAGGTTCTTTAATTGCGGAGATATTCCCGCGCGCCATAGCCTCTTTGTTTACCACAGACAAAGAACTTATTGAAGTAACCGCCGTAGGAATGCGTTACGTCCTTATAACTTATTGTTTGGTTGGCTGTCAAACGGTAGCTATAGTATTTTTTCAAAGCATAGGGAAAGCTAATCTTTCAATAATTCTGTCGGTAACAAGACAGTTTATATTTTTAATCCCTCTGCTCCTTATACTGCCGAAATATTTCGGCGTTACCGGCGTATGGATTACCATGCCCATATCCGATTTAGCCGCTTTCATAGCGACTGTCATCTTAATGAGTTACGAGCATAAGAAATTTAAGCGACAGGGAATGATATAAACGCGGGAGGCTGAGCCGTGAAAAGAAAATTCGCAGTAACGATAGCTCGACAATACGGCAGCGGCGGGCTTATGATAGCTAAACGATTATCCGACGCTTTAAACGTACCGTTTTACGACAAAACTCTTTTGCAAATAGCGGCTAAAAAAAGCGGTCTCGGAGAAAATTTTTTTGAAAAAGCCGACGAAGATAAAAATTTTTTGACAGCAGGAATATCTGCGAACGCCTTTAATACAAATCCGATATTTGACGATTCTTTGTTTAAAATACAAAGCGATATAATTAAACAATTAGCCCGAAAAGATTCCGCTATATTCGTTGGAAGATGCGCCGACTATGTTTTAAGAGACTATCCGTATTGCGTAAACATATTCATTTACGCAAACGACAAAGACAGAATTCAACTGCTAGTCTTAGAAAAAAATATTATTGAAAAGGAAGCAGAAGAACGAATGCAACGCGTAGATAAGGAAAGAGCGAAATATTACAGTTATTACACGCAAAAAATTTGGGGCGCGATAAATTTTTATCATTTGTGCGTAAATTCTTCAGTTCTTGGCATAGATGAAACCGCTTATTTTATACAATCTTTCATAGAAAAAAGCTTAAATAAAAACTAATTATAGAGTCGGTAAAACGACAAAGGAATAATCGTGACGGAACGCTCTGAAAACGTATCTTTAATAGTGGAACGCTCAGCCATACCTATATCCACAACAATGAAACATTCTCCGCAACAAATCGCCTTTAATGAGGTCGCCAGACAGTCTATTATGGCAGACATTAGCTGGAATAACGGCGATTATTAAGATAAAATCCGCCCGAGAGAGGTCTTGCGATAGCCAGAATGATAGGGCATATAACCTACACGAGCGACAAATCAATGCAGGAAAAGTTCTCAAGAAATCTTAAAGATAAAGACAGTTCGCTTAAGTTTACGTCAGATTTTGAAGTTGAAGGATATTTGAAATACAGAAGCGACGTTTTTGTAAAAAGATTTGACGCTAATTCTTATCTCTACATTACAAAAGCTATGGATTATTTTGACGCGTCTGGAAACAATTTTTTGCAAAACGCCAAACATAAAAACGACAAGTTTTGAGAGTTACAATTCAAATTTAATAACAATGAGAATACTATGAACTTTAGTCAAAATATAAATAAATTAAAAAAAGAAAAAAACGCGGTAATTTTAGCCCATATATATCAATGCCCCGAAATACACAGCATAGCTGATTTCGTTGGCGATTCTTTAGAGTTAAGCAGACAAGCGGCTCAAACAAAAGCGGACGTTATCGTGTTCTGCGGCGTGCATTTTATGGCTGAAACCGCTTTTATTGTTAATCCTCGCAAGAAAGTTTTATTGCCAGATTTGGAAGCCGGATGTCCTATGGCGGATATGGCAACCGTTGAAAAACTCAAAGAGTTTAAATCAAAGTTAAAAAACCCCGTAGTCGTGTCTTATGTCAATACGTCGGCTGCCGTAAAAGCAGAAAGCGACATATGCTGCACGTCTTCAAATGCAATAAACGTCGTAAAAAACGTAGTTGAAAATTTCGGCAAAGATATTGATATTATTTTTACTCCAGATAGGAATTTAGGAGGATATATTCAAAAGACGTCGGGTATAAAAATGAACGTTTGGAACGGCTTTTGTCCTACCCACAACAATTTTATTTTACCAGAATATGTGAAAATAGCTAAAAACAAACACCCTAAAGCAGAGGTTCTAGCTCACCCTGAATGCCGACCTGAAGTTCTTGACTTGGCAGACTATGCGTTATCTACGGGAGGCATGCGCAACCGCGTTAAAAAAAGCGATTCAAAAGAATTTATTATATGCACAGAAACAGGTATTTTGCATAAACTGCAAAAAGACAATCCCGGCAAAAAATTTTACCCCGCGACAGACCTTGCCGTATGCCCAAACATGAAAAAAATAAAATTGGCAAAAGTTTATAACGTTCTTGCCGATATGAAAAACATCGTGTCAGTGCCGGAAGAAATTAGACAAAAAGCTTACGTGCCCATTTCAAAAATGTTGAAAATAAACGCTTGACATCTATTTTTTACTAATATATAATATATATTGTGTCGGCTAAAGGCTACCCATACTACATATAGCGTTATAAGCATTGCAGACTTTTGGCTTCTAAATCGGATTAACAGAAAGTTCATAGCATTTCTTATACAGTAAACAGCGTCACTTTGCTCATTTAAATAAACGCGTCAGAGACTCCAACTAACTCAAAATAGCAAATTACATACGGTTTTATAGTTTTGTGATAAAAGGCATGGAGATTTTTATTTTTTTAAAGAGGAATTTTTGTGGAAAATGAAAAAATTTTTAGTTCAATTGTAAAAAGAGACGGAAACAAGGAATCTTTTAATCCTAAAAAAATTGCCGCGGCAATAGCGAAAGCTGGAAAAGCTACGGGAGAATTTGGGCAAGATATCGCGGACAAACTTACCGTCAAAACTTTATCCGTACTTGAAAACTCTATAGAAGACGGAAAACCTTCAATAGAAAAAATTCAAGATGCGGTTGAAGAAGTTTTGCTTTTATCTTTGTATAAAAAAACCGCAAAAGCTTATATATTATACCGCGATCAACACAATAAAATCAGAGAAATAACTTCCGCGTTTAACGTAGACTTGGTTGACCAATATTTGAAAAAATTGGACTGGCAAGTAAACGAAAACAGCAATATGTCTTATTCATTGCAGGGATTAAACAACTATATTTCCTCCGAAATAAGCAAAATATATTGGCTGAACGAGATTTATCCTGAAAATATAAGAAGAGCGCATTCCGACGGCGACTTTCACATACATGATTTGGGGCTTTTAGGAGCTTACTGCGTAGGCTGGGATCTGCAAGATCTGCTAATAAGCGGCTTTAAGGGCGTTTCAGGAAAGTCTGAAGCCAAACCTGCGAAACATTTTAGAACGGCGTTAGGGCAAATTGTAAACTTTTTTTATACTCTCCAAGGAGAAAGCGCAGGCGCTCAGGCATTTTCCAATTTTGACACTCTCCTTGCTCCTTTTATTTACTATGATAAGCTCACATATAAAGAAGTAAAACAGGCTTTACAAGAGTTTTTGTTTAATATAAACGTGCCGACACGAGTAGGTTTTCAAACGCCTTTTACAAATCTAACTTTAGATTTAACGGTAGCTCCGCATTATAAGGACGAACCTGTTATTATCAGCGGAGAACACCAAGATAAAAAGTACGGCGAATTTCAGAAAGAAATGGATATTCTAAATCAGATTTTTTTGGAACTTATGCTTGAAGGCGACGCGAAGGGAAGAGTTTTCACATTTCCCATACCCACCTATAACATAACGCAAGATTTTGACTGGCACAATCCTAATATAAAAGCTTTGTGGGATATTACGGCTAAGTACGGCGTTCCGTATTTCGCAAACTTTATAAATTCCGACATGAAGCCTGAAGACGCAAGAAGCATGTGCTGCCGTCTTAGAATAGATAATCGCGAGCTGCAAAAAAGAGGCGGAGGGCTTTTTGGGGCTTCTCCTCTAACCGGATCTATAGGAGTTGTAACCGTAAACTTTCCGAGACTTGGATACTTATCCAAAAGTGAAGCTGATTTTATGGAAAGACTTAAACGGGTAATGGATACGGCAAAACAAAGTTTAGAAATAAAGAGAACTGTTTTGGAAAAACTAACCGCAAGCAATTTGTATCCATATATGAGCTTCTATTTAAGAAGCGTAAAACAGCGCTTTAACGAGTACTGGAAAAATCACTTCTCAACAATAGGCATAGTCGGATTGAACGAAGCTTGCGTAAACCTATTTGGCGAGGGAGTCGGCAGCGAAAAAGGAAAAGCTTTCGGCGAAAAAATATTGGACTTTATGAGAGAAACGCTAATTCAATACCAACAGGAAACGGGAAATAATTACAATCTTGAAGCGACGCCTGCCGAAGGAACTTCATATAGGCTTGCAAAGATTGACGCAAAAAAGTATCCGGATATTATTTCCGCAAACGAAAAAGCCGATACTCCTTTTTATACAAATTCAAGCCAGTTGCCCGTAAATTATACCGACGATATTTTTGAAAATTTAAATTTGCAGGATTCTATGCAGTCCAAATACACGGGAGGAACGGTTATGCACATATTTATGGGCGAAAGAATTAAAGATACGGAATCTCTAAAAACTTTTATAAAAACAGTATGCGAAAACTACAGTCTGCCGTATTTTTCAATAACGCCAACTTTCAGCGTCTGCCCTAAGTGCGGGTACCTTGAAGGAGAGCATCAAGAATGTCCAAAGTGTAAAAATGAAAAATACGACGAGATAGACCGACAAATAAAATCGCTTGAGAGCGCGTTATATGCAAGCGCTAACGCGCACTAAACTAAGGAGATTCAAAATGACCGTCAATGAAATTCAGGAAAAGATTAACGAATTAAAGGCAAAAAGAGATTGTATTGAAGGCACAAAGTGCGAAGTTTATTCAAGAGTCGTCGGTTATTTGAGACCCGTTTCTTTATGGAATGAAGGTAAAAAAGAAGAGTTTAAGATACGTAAGACATATTGTCCTTGTAAATAAATATGCAAATTGGCGGATTACAGAAATTATCATTGATAGACTATCCGGGGGTTCCCGCAGCGGTTGTTTTTACGCAAGGCTGCAATATGGCATGTCCGTATTGCCATAACCCCCAGTTAGTCTATCCTAGTTTGTTTGAGACAAGCATAAGCGATAAAGAAGTCTTCAGTTTTTTAAAGAAAAGACAGAAACTTTTTAAAGGCGTTGTTATAACAGGCGGAGAACCTACTCTTCAGAAAGATTTAGCGGAATTTATAGTAGAAATAAAAAAATTAAATTTTTTTGTAAAGCTTGACACTAATGGGGCAAACCCTAAAGTTTTAAAAGATTTAATTGATAAAAATCTTTTAGATTTTATCGCTATGGACATAAAGTCGCCTGCGGACAAATATAATTTATTTTTTAAAGGCGATTTAGACGTGATAAAACAATCGTTCAAAATAATTCAATCTTCAGGAGTTCCACATCTTTTCAGAACTACCTACGACGCTGATATTTTAAACGACGTAGACTTATCAGTCATTAAAGAAGCGACAGCGGGATCAACGCACATCGTCCAAGAATGCAGGAAACAGTCGATTTGAAATAGATTTAAGCATAGTTTAAAACCAGCAAACAAATAAAACGAGCGTCTTAAAAAATAAAGACGCTCGTTTTATTTGCACTATATCCGAAAATAGTTCATCTAATCCAAATATTCGCGAAGAGATTTGCTCCTACTAGGATGTTTTAGTTTTCTTATAGCTTTTGCTTCTATCTGCCTTACTCTTTCTCTGGTAACGCCAAACTTCTTACCAACTTCTTCAAGAGTGTTTGGATATCCAATGCCTATTCCGTATCTTAAGCTTATGATTTCAGCCTCTCTAGGACTTAAGGTGTTTAACACTTTTTCAAGCTCAAGCTGCAGTCTATATTGTTGCGTCTTAGCTACAGGACTTGGACTATTATTATCTTCTATAAAATCTTCTAACCTTGAATCTTCTTCTTCGCCTATAGGAGTAGCCAAAGAAACCGGCTCCTGCATCATTTTCAAAATTTTTCTTACTCTGTCAGTAGAAAGCCTTAAAGATTTGCCATATTCTTCTATTGTTGGCTCTCTACCTATATCCTGTTGGAATTTCTTTTTGACTTTTGTAAGTTTTGATATAAGTTCTTTCATATGAACGGGAATTCTTATAGTTCTTGACTGATCGGCAATAGCTCTGTTTATAGACTGTCTTATCCACCATGTAGCGTAAGTTGAAAACTTAAAGCCCCTCCTCCACTCAAACTTCTCAACAGCCTTAGAAAGTCCAAGATTTCCTTCCTGTATAAGATCAGACAATTCCAAATTGCTTATGCCTATATGTTTTTTAGCTATAGAAACGACAAGTCTAAAATTAGCTTCAATAAGTTTCATTTTATCTCTATGAATAACTTCTTCAAGCTCTCTTATTTTTCTGTCAGTTTCTATCATTTCTTCAATGCTTATAACAAAACCTTCCTGCATATTTGCTTGTTTTTCAAGCAAAATTTTAAGATTTTCTATATCTTCATTCGCGTCTTTTACCGGCGCGCTCGTAAATTTTTTAAAATCAGCGGCTGAAATACTGCCAGCTTCATACTGTTTGAATAAAGTCTGAACTTTTGAAAAAGAATTATTATATCTTCGGTCAAATCGTCTAACGCTGTCTTTTATCTCGTTAAGCCTCTGGGCTATAGTTTTAATTTTATTTATAAGCCTTTTAATTTTATCTTGATTCAAATTAAGGCTTACAATGAGATTTATTATCTCGCCGCGAAGCTCTTTAACTTTATTTAAATGACGTTCTCTATCTTTCTGAGATATAGATTTAAGTTTTAACTTTTCCTCGCAAAAGTTTATATTTTTTTCTATAAGACTTATTTTCTTTACGGTCGTCTTTATTTTTACACCCATTCCTCTTAGCTGAGCTTGAGACTTTCTTCCTCTGGGCATCAACTCCTTAGTAGTCATTTCCTGCTGACTTATAAGATTTTCCCAATTTCTTATTTCTTTTATTATAAGCGGAGATTCCAAAACTATCAATTTAAGCTTCTTCTCATTTTCTCTTATATTTTTTGCCAACTCAATTTCAACAGATCTTTCAAGCAAAGGAACTTTTGCCATCTCGCTTAAATACATTCTTACGGGATTTATATCTTCTTTTTCTTCTGTTATTTTTACGGACTGTTCAACGGCTTCCGCAGCATTCCTTTTCTCTTTTTCAACATCTTTATCCTGCAGAACGCAAATACCGCGGTCTTCCAAAACGCAAAAAAAACTGTCAATTTTTTCAGCAACCATACATTTTTGCGGAAGATTATTGCTTATATCTTCATATGTAAGATATCCCTGCTCTTTACCGACGTCAATTAAATCTTGAAATAAATCTTTTTTTGCCATTTCAATTCCCCGACCCCTTTAAAAGGACTGTTAATTTTTTATACTCTTCAAATAAAGCATCGTCTTTTTCTTTCTTACCTTCTGTCATCAAAAGAATTTCCTTCTCAAGCTCTTGTCTTCTTCTTTTATGACTATATTCTTCCATGTCTCTTAAGATATTTAAAAAAGCTTTGTTTACATCGTTATATTCAATTGAATTTAAAGTAAGCTCTGAAAACCATACGATTTCTTCAGGCGATAGCTTGTTTAATATTTCCGCATCGCTTAAGCCTGAAGCCAACAAATCGTAAACTTTCTGGCATCTCGCATCTTGAGAAAAATCTACTCCAACTCTATTGACATAATCTCTACTATTTAAAATCAGATTTAAGAGATTTTCTTCCAAAGACATCGCAATCTTTTTACTTTTGACCGCTTCAGAAGTCAAATTTTTAACATCGTCGTTAAAATAGCTCTTTTTTTTCAGATTTCGCTCCTTTTTAAACTCTTTCCAAACAGCCTCTTCGTATACATTTATATGTTGAGATATTTTCTTTATCCATTCTCTTTGAATTATTGCATTTGAACTTTTTGATACAAAATCTAAAAGAATTGACACCGCTTTAGCTTTAGTTTCAGGCGAACCGACTTTTCCAACCGGCGACGCGCCCCGATAAACTCTGTCAATCATAAAATCTATAGCGCTTTTAGAACTATCTGCCAATAATTTTAAAAACTTTTCTTTTCCATGCTGATTCAGATATTCATCAGCGTCGACATGTTCCGGTAAAGAAGAAACTTTGGACTCTATGCCGCTCTCTGTCAAAACTTCCAAAGCCCTCTGCGTAGCCGACCTGCCGGCGTTATCCGCGTCAAAAAGCAACGTTACATCGTCAGAATATCTTGCGACTAGTTTCGCATGATTGCTGGTAAACGCCGTGCCTAGTGTCGCTACCGCTCCGACTATGCCAAACTGCTGCGGAATAACAACATCCATATACCCTTCAAGCACAATCATCTTTCTTCCTTTTCTAAGCTCGGGCAGAGTTTGGTGCAAGCCGTAAAGATTTGACGATTTAGAATAAACAATTGTTTCCGGAGTATTCAAATATTTAGGCTCTTGATTTCCAATACTTCTGCCGCCAAACGCAACTACCCTTCCCTGCGCATCATAAATCGGAAATACAATGCGTTCTGACATATACTCAAAAAAAGCCCCTCTCTCAGTTTTGGTCATTAAACCCGCCCTTGCAAGCTCGTCGGTAGTATGCCCTTTTTTCAAAGCCGATTGCAAAAGCCGCCCTTTCGGAGCAAAACCAAGATTGAACTTATTTACGGTATCCATTGTTATACCGCGGCTCTTTAGATATTCTCTAACCTTGCCTGCGCTTGAATCTTCAAGCAAACATCTATGATAGAATATAGCCGAATTTTCCAAAACGTCAAATAGTTTAGATTTATCTGACGCTCTTATTGTATTTTGTTTTATTTCCTCAATTGCTATTCCCGCTTTTTGAGCCAATTTCCTTACAGCTTCAATCCAAGACATATTGTCCGCAAGCATAACAAACTTAAAAACATCTCCCGCCGCATTACAGCCGAAACATCTAAAAATGCCTTTCTCAGGGCTTACCATAAAAGACGGAGTTTTCTCATTATGAAAAGGACAGCGGGCTTTCCAGTTGCGACCCGCCCTTTTCAAATCCGGAAGATACTCCCTCGCAACAGACTCTATGTTGTTTGAGAGTCTTATTCTTTCTATTATATCTTCAGATATAGCCATTTTATCTTCTGAATCTTCTAAACCCTGAACATTCTACAAATTCAAGTTTGCCGGCTTTACTTTCAAGTTTGTCAAACAAAAGATTAAGACCCAAATTGTCAGACGAAATATGTCCAGCTAAAATAACGTTTAAACGATATTTTTCCGCTTCTTTAGCGGCTTTCGCGCTTAAATGCATTCCAACTATAGCGCCTACTCCGGCCGACGCAAGTTTTTCAAAAGATTCCAACGGTCCTTCCGTCCCGCCCGTCATATCCACAAAAACCTTTCCGCATCTTGAAGAATCGCTTCCGCACAAAATAAAAGGCGCGTGACCTATTCTGGTCGCGTGCCGGTATTCTGGATATTTGTTCAACAATTCTACTATTTCTTTTAAATAAACAGGTTTTAACGCGTCTATTTCTCTCTGTAAAAACGAAGCGACATGGTTATCAGCGACGGAATGCGCAGTCATAAAAGGAATATTTAAAAGTTTGGCGGCATCGTAAATTCTTTCGTTATTTTGAGGAAGAACGCTTTTCTGAACTTCTCTAATTCTTTCTGAAACAATTTTTTCCGCAATATTTATAGGTATGCCCTGCTTATTTAAAATATCCGTCTGCATTCCTATAACGCTGTGAAACGTTGAATAAGCATAACCTTCGGGATGATGCGCTATGACTAAATCTATTTTTGTTCCTGAATTTATAAGATTTTTAGCTAGCAAAAGTTCTTGCGTTTCTATGTCTATGCCAACCATAACAGTTTTTGCTTCAGCATCTTTATCGCCGTAAATAATTCTTGAATCATAATACGGATTCTCAAGACTTTCTATATCGTAAACCTCTTTCTTTTCAGACGAGAGAGCGTCATATTCCGCTTTACGTTTTAATAAATCCGCCTCTACAGCTTTTAAGCCTCTGGGATCTTCGTTGATTCCTTCTTTGACAAATATATCCCGAATCTCTTTTAATTTCATTTTACCGCCTTAAAGCCTACAGGTTATTAAAATAAAAAGGAGTTAAGAGCTAGCAATCAGCCAAACATAACTCCCTTTTTATTTGTTCATTTATTTGACCATCTGTTGTCTTTAAGCATTTTCCGCCGGATTTTTCTTTTTGTTTCAGCAAGCTTTTCTTTCTTTAAAACGCTTGGAGATTTGTAGAATTCGCGTTTCTTAATTTCTTGCATAACTCCATTTCTTTCGCATTCTCTTTTGAAGCGCCTAATGGAATCTTCAATAGATTCTCCTTCGCGAATTTTAATATTTACCATTTTTTAAAAACACCGCCTTTCTTAAAAAAGTTTGATTTTTATCACCAAAATCACCCGGGAGGCCAGCCAAAAACTCTTCCTCCAAGAAGATGATAATGAATATGAAAAACTGTTTGACCGCCGTCATCTCCGCAATTATTTATAACGCGAAACCCATTTTTCATTTCAGAAAACTGTTTTGCTATTTTTGCAGCTACAACTTGAATATGACCGAGTATTTGCTCGTCCTCATGAGAAACGTTATTCAATCCGCTTATATGCTTTTTTGGTATAATCGCTATATGGACCGGAGCCTGCGGCTTTATGTCTCTAAAAGCAAAAACGTCTTCATCTTCATAAACTTTATGAGATGGAATTTTTCCATCGGCTATTTTGCAAAAAAGACAATCGTCCGCCATTAAGACCTCATTTGAAGTTGCGAAAGTTATTGCAGATTTTATCAAAAACCCAAAAAAATATCAAATTTTCAATCTTTTTTGCTAAATTTAAAAAATCTTAAAGCTTTTGCCGCGTCTTTTGCTATTTGAAACTTTAAAACTTCCGAATTTGCGAATTTCCTTTCGTCTCTTATTTTTTTCAACAATATTACTTTTGTCAAATCCTTTTTCCACACGCCGTCAAAATTTAAAATATGAGTTTCAGGAACAATATTGGCGCTTCTGCTAAAAGTAAGCCTAGAACCTATGTTGGTAACAGACGGATATATTCCGTCTTTTTGCGTTATCATGCTTATATACACGCCTTTGGGAAGAAGCTTATCGCTATCTACTTTTAAATTTACAGTAGGAAACCCTAACTTTTTACCAAGTCCTTTGTCTTTAAACGGAACGCCTAAAAAAGAGTAGTTCCTACCCAATAGTTTTGCGGCGTTTTTTACTTCGCCTTTTTCAATCAACGACCTCGTATAAGATGAAGATATTTGTTTTGAAGAGCTTTTCAAATATTTAACTATATTTACTCTGACGCCGTTATTTTTCGCCTTTTTCTTAAGCCAACCCACATTGCCTTTTCTATCTTTGCCAAAGGCAAAATCGGAACCGCATACTATTTCGGAAACGTTCAGCTCGCCAAGCAAAACTTCGTCAAAAAATTTGTCGGGAGTATAAGTTAAAATTTCAGAAGGGACATTTATAAGAATAATTTCGTCAACGCCTAAAGTTCTTATTTCTTCTATTTTTTCATCGCAAGTCGTAAGTAAGCCACTAACTGTCTTTACAGGTTTATTAAGAGATATTACTACGCTTCTTAAATTTTTCTTTTGCGCTAATCGCAAAGTTTTATTTATAATAAGCCCGTGACCCTTATGCACGCCGTCAAACGTCCCAATGGTTACGACTGATTTTATATTCATTTCTCTATTTCAGGAAAAAGCATTGTTTTTTTATTATTTTATTCACATCTTCACAATCTTCGTATTTTAACGCGTCTTTGACGTCAAAACCGTCTATCCGTTCTCTTCTCAAAGTTTTGACCGTCGCCCCGCACCCTAAGACGTTTCCCAAATCTTGAGCTAAAGTTCTTATATACGTCCCGCTAGAACAGGAAACTCTAACGTTTACAACGCCGTTGCAATAAGAAATTATGTCAAACTCGTTTATTACAATTTTTCTCGGTTTTCTTTCAATCTCTACGCCTTGTCTGGCAAGCTCATAAAGCTTCTTCCCTTTATGTTTTAAAGCCGAGTACATAGGAGGAATTTGGGAAATCTCTCCTATAAAACATTTCGCGGCTTCTTTTATTTTTTCAATATTTATATCAGAAATATCTTTTTGAGAAATAACGTTGCCGTCCAAATCGCCCGTGTCCGTAACTGTCCCCAAAATAAAAGAACTAGTATAAAGTTTGTCTTTTTTCATAAACTCAGCTTGTAGTTTGGTCGCTTTTCCTATTAAAACAAGCAAAAGTCCAGTGGCCGCCGGATCTAAAGCGCCGCAATGTCCTGTTTTCTTTACGTTTAACGCTTTTTTTATTTTAAGAACGGCTTTAAACGACGTAATTCCCGAAGGTTTGTCTAAAAGCGCGATTCCCGATATATCGTTGTAAATTTTAGCCATAATAAATTACTTTATTTTTAATTTCCTCTTCAAAACGTTAGCGACAATTTTTACCGCCTCGTTAATACCGGCGTTTATAGTACAGCCTACCGCATTCTTGTGACCGCCGCCGCCAAACTCGCGGACAACTTTTAACAAATCAAAGCTCCTTACGGAACGGAAACTCACTTTAGTCGTTTTTCCGTCTACTTCTTTAAAAACGCAACCGACCATAACGCCGTCTATCCTAAGAGTATAATTCACAACGCCATCAGAATCTCCTTCTGAAGTTCCAGTTTTTTTAAATATATCTTTGGTTAAAAGTATATAAGAAACTTTGTCGTTTAAAATTGTTTTTATGCCGTAAAGAGCTAACCCCTGAAGCTTCAACGCGCTTATTGATCCTTTTTCATAAACTTCTTTGTAAACTTTATTTATATCTACGCCGCATTCCATAAGTTTTGCGCTGGCTATATGAGAATTAGACGTTGTGTTTACCTGTTGAAAACGCCCAGTATCGGTAATAATTCCAGTATACAAACACTCGGCTTCGCGCTTTAAAGGTTTTATTTTCATATATTCAAAAATATTTAAAACAAGCTCAGCCGTAGAAGATGAGGAAGGAGCGATATAATTTACATCGCCGAAGTCGGTATAAGTCAAATGATGATCTATATTGATTATTTTTTTTGTCTGAGAAGTCGTTATAATATCGCCCATTCTTAAGAAATTAACAGACTCTAAAATTATAGCGCAGTCAAACTTGTCTGTTTTTCCGGCGGACTTTTTTATTTTATTTGAACCTTTCAAAAACTTAACAAATTTCGGTATTTCGTCAACGCTGTAAACGCAAGCTTTTTTGCCTATTCTGTTTAGAACGGACGCTATTGCCAAAGCGGAGCCTATGCTGTCGCCGTCAGGCTTTACATGCCCCGCTATAAAAAATGTTTTTGATTGTTTGATTATTTTTGAAATTTCAGATATTTTCTTGATATCGCTTTTATTAAGATTCATCGTTAATTAAACCTCCGCGACAAAAGAATAATATTCAAGAGCTATATTCGTTATAAACATTACTTCTCTTCTTCTATTTTTTTTAGCAAGTTAAACACTTTGTCAGCGCTTTCATTAGCGGCGTCATAGACAAAAACAATATCCGGAGTGCGCCTCAAATTTAAACGCATTGCGAGCTGACGTCTAATTCCCTTGGTATTTTTCTTTAAATCCGCGTTAGATTTTTTCTTATCCTCATCGGAACCAAAAATAGAATAATAAATTCTACAGCTCAGCAAATCGTCGGTAAGTTTGACGCCCGTAATAGTAACTAATCCGGCGTCTAAATCTTTCAGTTCTCTGACAATCTCAGAAACTGTTTGTTGTATAAGCTCTCCGATCCTGACGGATCTTTTATACGATAACGGCATATATTTTCCTTCGCTTTGTCCCGTCAAAGTCAAATAACGGGTCGATGTAATTAGCTTTCCAACTTTCTGGCAATCTTTTCCGTAACAAAGCTTTCCATTACGTCGCCCGGTTTAACGTCTGAGAAATTTTCAAGACCTATGCCGCATTCATACCCTTTCTCAACTTCTTTAGAGTCATCTTTGAATCTCTTTAGAGAAGAAATATTTCCTTCAAAAATAATCACATTGTCTCTCAAAAGCCTTGCTTTAGCGCCTCTTTGAATTTTTCCGTCTGTTACGGAACACCCTGAAATAGCGCCAAAATTTGAAACTTTAAATACTTGCTTTACTACGGCTTTGCCGAGTATTTTTTCTTTCATGTCGGGATCAAGCAAGCCTTCCATAGCAGCTTTGACGTCAGCGATTAAATCATAAATTATTCTATAGACATTTACGCTTACTTTCTCTTTTTCGGCAAGCTTCTCAACAGAAATGTCGGGACGCAAATTAAACCCTACTATCAAAGCGTCCGACACTACCGCTAAAGCGACGTCTGACTCCGTAATAGCGCCAGCTCCTCTGTGGATTATCTTCAAACTAATCTCTGGCGTAGAAAGTCTTTCCAACGCGTCGCTTAAAGCTCCCAAAGAGCCTTGAACGTCGGCTTTGAGTATTATTCTTAAATCTTTCGCCTTTCCCGCGCTGATGTCTGCAAGCGATAAATGATGCACAGGCTTCAAAGAAGCTTCTTTAACTCTTTGTCTTCTGGACTGGGCGACTTCTCTAGCTTCAGATTTGCGTTCAACCACCGCAAATTTATCCCCGGCCTGAGGAGGCTCGTTTATACCCAAAACGCTTACCGGAACGCTTGGTCCCGCAGAGACAAATCTTTTGCCGCGTTCGTCAGCTAAAGCTCTGATTCTTCCATACGTCGTTCCAACTACAATATTGTCGCCAACTTTTAAAGTGCCTCTTTGAATTAACAAAGTAGCGACGGAACCCTTTCTTGAGTCAAGTCTTGCTTCTATAACTATGCCTTCCGCTTTTTTATCAGAATTTGCTTTAAGCTCCATCATTTCGGCTTTAAGCAAAATCATTTCTAACAACAAATTTATATTCGTTCTCTGCTTGGCAGAAATATCAACCATTATAGTATCGCCGCCCCACTCTTCGGGAACAAGACCGTAATTGCTTAACTCCTGCCTTATTTTCTGAGGTTCGGCGGCAGGCATATCTATTTTGTTTACTGCGACGATTATAGGAACATTTGCAGCTTTAGCGTGGTTTATAGACTCGACGGTCTGAGGCATAACTCCGTCGGTAGCTGAAACTACAATCACAGCTATGTCGGTAACTTGAGATCCTCTTGAACGCATAGCCGTAAAAGCTTCATGCCCCGGAGTATCTAAAAACGTTATGTGTCCGCCGCCGTGAACTCGCACTTTATACGCGCCTATATGCTGAGTTATTCCGCCGTGCTCGCCGCCCGCGACGTCGCTGTTTCTTATAGCGTCTAAAAGCGACGTTTTACCATGGTCTACGTGTCCCATAATCGCAACAATAGGCGAACGGGGTTTTAATTTAGCGGAATCTTCTTCATGTCCGGGTCCTCCGATTTTTTCTTCCAAATAAATGGATTCCATTTTAACGTCATAACCAAATTCATTCGCCAAAAGAGTAGCGGTATCTGTATCCAACCTCTGATTTATTGTGGCAAGACTTCCCATTGACAGAAGCTTCTTTAAAACATCGCCGGGTCTAAGCCTCATCTTATCGGCAAGCTCTCTTACAGTGATAAGTTCGTTTATTAAAATTACAGCTTTATATTTCGTCCCGTTTGCTTCAGGTTTGTCTTCTTGCGTTTTATCTTCGGACTTAGACTCTTCGGTCTTTGCCGAAACGGCGGCTTTCTGGTCAACAGTTTTTTGCACATCTTTATTTGGAGCTTCAACTTTTACATTGTCAACGGCGGCAGAATCATTTTTCTTACTCTGTTCGTAAGCATCACGCTTAACCGCCGCTTCTTGAATCTCTTTTGGTTCTCCTTTAGAAGTCTCTTTTATAATTTCATTTTCTCTTTTTTTAACAACTTTAGCCG
The DNA here is from genome assembly GCA_031289055.1 of Candidatus Endomicrobiellum porotermitis. Taxonomy (GTDB): domain Bacteria; phylum Elusimicrobiota; class Endomicrobiia; order Endomicrobiales; family Endomicrobiaceae; genus Endomicrobiellum; species Endomicrobiellum porotermitis. The sequence goes on along the minus strand of JAITQE010000013.1, from coordinate 4,596 downwards.
CCGCGTTTTTTTCACGCAAAGCAGTTTTTTTAACAGTTTTCTTTTCAGCGGCTGTAGATTTTGCTATTTTGGTTTTAGCCGTTTTAGTTTTGGCTTTTGATTCCGTCTTTTTCGCGGCTGTTTTAGTTCTAACCGTATTTTTAGGCGTCGTTGCGGGAGTCTTCTTTACAGTTTTTTTTGCTGAAGCGCCTTTGGTTTTTGACGCGTTAGAAGCCGTTTTCTCTTTTATAACTTTCTTTTCGTTATCTTTTTGTTTTATCGGCATAACGTAATACTCCCATGCTCATTTATTTATCGGACATTAACTTGCTGCTAAAAACTATTTCGCCAAACTTTTCTTTGCAGCTTCTATAATTTTTTCAGCTGTTTTCTTGCCGATACCAGGCAAAGTCGTGAGGTCTTCCGCATTCAATGAGGAAAGTTTTTCTATATTTGTAAAGCCCGAATTTACAAGCGTTTCTATAGTTTTTCCGCTAAGCCCTTCAAGCTCGGAAAGGCTTTCTGTACGCCACTCAATTTTAGCATCATTTTCTTCTTTTTTCTGCTTCTCAGATCTTACGTCTATATGCCAACCGGTAAGTTTTGCCGCAAGTCTAACGTTATGTCCATTTTTGCCTATAGCTAAAGAAAGCATATCGTCGCTTACCAAGACTTCGGCTTTTTTTTCGCCTTGAGAAATTACGTTTACAGAAATAATTTTTGCAGGCGATAACGCCCCGCATATGTATTTAACAGGGTCTACGGAATAAGAAACTAAATCTACTCTTTCTCCTCTTAATTCATCTATAATTGGCTTTACTCTGGCGCCTTTTATGCCAACGCAAGATCCTACGGGATCAACTTTAGGATTATGAGATAAAACCGCCACTTTAGTTCTCATTCCGGGATCTCTTACAACATTTACAATCTCAACAACCTTTTCATAAATTTCCGGAACTTCAAGCTCAAACAATCTCTTTACAAGTTCAGCGCTTGCGCGAGACAACACAATTCCCGACCCCTTTACGCTTTTTTCAACTTTTATTATAACAGCTTTTATATGTTGTCCTATGTTAAACTTTTCATTAAAAACCTGCTCGCCGCATGGAAGAATAGCTTCAGTTTTTCCCAAATCGACTATGAGGTTTCTTCCCGCCGCGCGGTATACAGCCCCGACTACTATTTGCCCTACTTTCTCTTTCATTTCTTCAAACAAAGAGCCGCGCTCAGATTCTCTAATTTTTTGAACAATAACCTGTTTTGCCGTCTGAGCGGCTATACGAGAAAAATCCTGAGTATCCAACGATATTCTTATTTCCTCGCCCGCTTCTATCTTTTTGTTAATCTTTCTTGCATCTTTAAGAGATATTTCTAATAGAGGGTTGATTACGTCTTTTACCGCAACTTTTACGACGCTTGCCGTCATATATCCAGTATTGGGATTTACTTTAGCTTCAACGTTTACATTTTTACCAACGTGCTTTTTATATGCTGAAACAAGCGCATTTTCTATAACTGCCAAAATATCTTCTTTCTTAATTTTCTTGTCTTTCTCAATTTGCTCAAGAGCCGTCAAAAGCTCGCCCTTTTCTGCCATCTTCCCCTCCTAGAATTCAGTTTCTACGTTAGCTTTCTTTATATCTAAAAAATTTATTTCAACAATTCCGTTAGCGACATCGTCAATTTTTATTTTTCCGCCTTTAAAATCCAAAAGGCTTCCCCAAAAAATTTTCTGATTATTAATCGGTTCTAAAGTCTGAAGCCTTATTTTTGAACCTATAAAACGTTTAAAACTTTCTTCTTTTTTTAACACTCTGTTAAGCCCTGGAGAAGATATCTCCAAAACATACGAATCTTTCAGTATATCTCTTTCGTCTAAAACCGCGCCAAAAAGCATACTCATTTTTTCACAATCGCTCATTGTCACGCCGCCATCTTTATCAATAAAGATTCTTGCAATCCAGCCGCCGTTTTCTTTAACATATTGAACATTTACTAACTCGTAATTTTCTTTGGCGACAACCGGTTCAAGCAAACTTTCTATTTCTTCGGCTTTAGTCATTTTATCCTATCCTTACAAAAGTAAAAGGCGGCTGTCGCAGCCGCCTTTTAGATACCGCAATTATATTAAAAAGCAACTTTACATCTTCTCTTCAACATAAATTCCAGGTCCCATCGTTGAAGATATAGAAATGCTCTTTATATACTGGCCTTTTGAGCTTGAAGGTTTGGCTTTCAATACAGCTTCAACCAAAGCTTTTATATTATCAGCAAGTTTTTCTTTATCAAAAGATACTTTTCCAGCAGGAACGTGAATTATACCAAAAGAATCGTTCTTATATTCAACCCTTCCCTTCTTTAGTTCCTTTACAGTCGCTCCTATGTCAAAAGTTACTGTTCCAGACTTAGGATTTGGCATAAGACCTTTAGGTCCCAATATCTTAGCGACTTTGCTTAAATCTTTCATAACGTCAGGAGTGGCGACCAAAACGTCAAAATCAAGATTGCCCTTTGATATGCTTTCAATCAAATCGTCAGAACCTACAATCTCAGCTCCCGCTGTTTCAGCTTCTTTTTGCTTTTCGCTTTTTGCCAAAACCGCAACCTTTCTGGTCTTTCCTATACCATGAGGCAAAGAGACAGTTCCTCTAACTATTTGATCGCTCTGCTTAGGGTCTATGCCTAATCTAACATGAACTTCAACAGTCTCATCAAATTTTGCTTTTGCAGCGTCTTTAACAAGAGCAACCGCTTCGGCAAGAGCATAAGCTTTGCTTTTATCTACTAACTTAGCCGCTTCTTTTAATCTTTTTCCCATTTTTTCCTCCTGTGGTTAAATGTCGGAAAAACCGACTCCCACAACTTCTTAATTTACATTATTTTACTACGTCAATTCCCATGCTTCTTGCAGTTCCCTCAACCATACGTTTTGCCGCGCCCAGATCTCCGTTAGCGTTCAAGTCAGGCATTTTTTGTTTTGCTATTTCTTCAACTTGAGCCGCTGTTACTTTGCCTACTTTATTTCTGTTAGGCACTCCGGAAGCTTTTGCAACTCCTACCGCCTTCTTAACCAACGCCGACACTGGAGGCATTTTTGTTATAAACGTAAACGACCTATCTTCAAAAACAGTTATAACCACAGGGATAGTCATGCCCTGTTCCATTTTTTTTGTTTTTTCATTGAACTGTTTACAGAAGTCCATAATATTTACGCCTTGCTGACCTAAAGCAGGACCTATCGGCGGAGCAGGATTAGCTCCTCCCGCAGAAATTTGTAATTTAATCATTGCTTTTACTTTTTGCGGCGCCATTTCATATTGCTCCTATTTATTTCTTTTAATTATCCTATAAATACTAAATATAGTATATTAAAATACCGTTAGCATTACAATATTTTTTTATATTTTCTCTACCTGCAAGAAATCAAGTTCAACGGGAGTAGGTCTGCCAAATATTGTAACCATAACCTTTAGCTTTCCTCTTTCCTGATTTACTTCTTCAACTATGCCGATAAAATGTTTAAACGGACCTTCAATAATGCGAACATTTTCTTCTCTCTCAAAAGATACCGCGGGTCTAGGTTTAGAAGCGCCTGGATTTACGATGGCATTGAGGAGATTGTCCACTTCGTCTTGCGCCATTGGAGCCGGCTTTACGCCGCCCAGAAAACCTGTCACTCCCGTCATATTTCTTATAAGCCAGTAAGTCGTATTATTTATAGTCATTTCAACAAAAACATATCCTGGATAAAATTTTCTTTTCTTTATTCTTTTCTTGTTCTGTTTCACTTCAACAACTTCTTCGGTAGGAACAAGAATTTTGGAAATAACATCGCGCATATTCAAATTGTCCACAGCCATTTCCAAGCTTTTTTTAACTTTATCCTCGTGACCTGAATATGTATGGACAACATACCATTGGTTTGCCATTTTCTGCTCCGGGTTATAATATAACGCCTACAATCGTACCTAAGAACATATCAACAACGCTTACGAAAATAGACATGATAATAACAAAAACAACTACCACAACGGTAGTACCCACAACTTCTTTCTTACCAAGCCATGTTGCCTTAGTAAGCTCATAATAAGCGTTTTTAAAAAATTGTATGGCTGTTTTAATTAAATTCATTTTTTACCTTCGTATTTTCAAAGCAGGGGCAGATGGAGTTGAACCACCAAAGTCGGTTTTGGAGACCGACAGTTTACCATTAGCTTATGCCCCCTCAATAAAGCTTTAATTATTTTGTTTCTTTATGCTCTGTACGCTTTCCACAGTTCTTACAAAATTTCTTAAGAGCAAGTTTGCCGTCTTGCTTCTTGCCTCTATCAAAATAATAATTTCTGTTTTTGCATACGCTACACGCCATAGTTATAATAACTCTTTCTGCCATCTAAATTCTCCAATTTCTTTACCATCCCGCAACTAAACGGCATATTTTCTAAAACGGCAGAGTGAAGAAATAAGAAACTTTTTCCGCTCTGCTGATTATATCATATTATTCAACGACTTCAGTAACAACGCCCGAACCTACCGTTCTTCCGCCTTCTCTTATTGCAAACCTCAACTGCCGCTCCATCGCTACCGGCATTATCAACTCTATATCCATCGTTACGT
>JAITQE010000006.1 GCA_031289055.1 Candidatus Endomicrobiellum porotermitis | reverse complement strand
GCGATATCTTTGCGTATTATACCCGCAATAAGCAATCCCGTATTCTTTCGTTTGCTTCTTTGCAATCTTCTATCCAATCTTCATTTCTGTAAACAAATTCTTCTTTTATCGCCATGTTAAATCCTTCTATATAAGCATTGCTTTAAGCATTGCTTTTGGGACTTCGCTGATAATTCTAAAATGCATTATTTATTTCTAAGTATTCGCGCGCGCGTATCCGTCAAATTCGCTTCCCTTGTCCGTCTCTATCCTCTTTATTTCAAACGGATAATATCTTTGTAATTTTTCAAAGAAATCTGTCGCCTTTTGACTCTTTAGTCTATGCGTATTCACAACCAAATCCTATCCGTCCTTTTTTTATGTCTATCGCATTTATTAAATATCCCTTTTTTCCATCTATATTTAAACGCGCGCTATTAACCTTCAATTAAATCGCCGGGTTTTTCAGGAACGTATCACGGGGATCTTCTTTCTTTTTTTATCGTATCCTTTTTCCCGTCTTGCCGTTTAAACTATATCCGACACTATTGTTCGTTCGCCTTTATCTTTTAACCTCCGAATTATTCTGCCTATACTTGGATACCTAATTGGTTTTTAATCCGTTCTTTTTACTATATTCGTCCAAATGCGGTTTCATTTCATCTTACCTTGCTTCCCGCGATATTCTTTAATGAATTCCATTACTTCTGCGCTATCCCGCTTTGTCCTTTTTGTTTGCGACATCGGTCGCCGTTTATTAAAACAGCTATCTCATATCCCCTATTCTTCTTTTGCCAATTAAACAACGTTGACCGTTTAACTTCATATGCTTCTTGCTTAAAGTTTAATCCTTTCCTTTGATAAAACAACCCTATTTTTTCACGCTCTCGCTCTCTACTTTACCAAAATCTTATTTTGCTACCGCTCTTTCAAGCTCTTTTATCTCTCTTGCCTTCGCCCATCTTGTAAAGCTTGTTGCAATACTGCGGTTGAACCCCTAGCATAATTTTTGCCTAAGGCATATAGCGGCTTAACCCTCTATACGCCTTTCCTTAACTATGCTATTTCTTCAGTCCAATATGGTCTTTGAGATTTTACGCAAAGACAAGGCTATGCTATTTTAACAAGTTATATAAAACTTTATATATTCCAATCAGTATAAAGCCTGAGTTTATCGTATAGAAAAAATTGACTTAGACAATAAACCGCCACTCCTCTTTGGAAAACCAAATACAAGGGCTATAAATAATTTTTCCTATTTTAACTAACTATTCTTTAAATTACTAAGTACATGGATAAAAACCATTGAAACAACACTATAAAACCTATAGATTTCTTTGCTTCGTTAGCAACTCCAGTTCGCGCAATGATTTTAGCTTTCTCTCAACAGCGCGTCGCGCTTGAAGTTTGAGTAGCTATGGATTTTGAAAAAATTGTAAATATTTTGCGATTAACATAAGGATTATAACGTGGAATTAGACGTCTTTTTGAGATGCGAATAAAATGGAATATCTCAGGCAGATTTCGGACAGGCTATATATTTCTTGACTTATTGTATAGCGTCATTTCTATAGACTCAAGGGACTTTCCTCTTGTTTCAAAAGTCTCCTACTTGATGAAAAATATTGACAATTTTAATGTTTATTCTATATCTTTAATAAAAATTATCAGAGTAAGTTGTTCGCAGAGCAGAAAAAAGGATAAGTTTCTTAATTTTCTTCGTCTTAACAAGCGTTCTCAATACAGAAAAGTAGCGCCGCGACTTCAACTAAATACAGTCAGGCTTACGCTGGCGGCATTCAAAATATTTATACAATTCTTCGTGAGTCTCAAAAACGCTATCTGCCTGCGAAAGATATTCTTTTGGTAAGCTTGTAGCCACAGCAAAGCATGTCATTTCGGCTGTTTTTGCAGCTTTAACGCCATAAGGCGCATTTTCCACAACTAGACAATATTTAGGAGCAATTTTTAGATTGCGCGCCGCAGTAAGATAAGGCTCTGGGTCAGGCTTGCCTTTGTTTACGCAATCCCCAGCAACAACGGTATCAAACAAATCAAACAATTCTTTTAGCAATACTCTTTCAACTTCTCTATAATACGAACCAGTAACAAGCCCAACTAAAACGCCTTGATTTTTTAATGATTTTATAAATTCGGGCATACCTTCAAAAATATATCTTCTGAAATATCCTTTAAGCAGCTCTTCTCTTTCTTGAGGAATTTGATTTATTATTTCAGGCGTTAAAGGTTTGTTTGATCTGGCAAACGCAGGAGCTAAAACATCTGCATATTTGGCTCCTTCCATGCTAAAAATAGTCATGGGGTTAAGATGCACACCATATTTTCTTGCAGCCTCAAACCAAGAAATGAAGTGGTACGGCATAGAATCTACAATAATCCCGTCCATGTCAAAAAACGCCGCTTTAAAACTTAACGTCATCGCTTCCCGCCTTTGTCGTCTTTAGAGCGATATATCGCGTATTTTACGTTTGTTTAGGCAAACTTCCGCCGCTTTCCGCCTAAAGACATCCTATTTTTGGATCTTAAAATTATTTGTTTCCACGCTGTCTAATTACGTAAAGATTTCTCTTTATATGCGTATTTCTCCCGTAATAATCTAAATCACCAAAGTCCGTGAGCTGCCATAAAACACCCGCGGTCAGTAACCTTAACCCCTGCAGCTTTCGCTTTTTTTAATGCCGTCTCAGACACAGATCCTGGTTGCATCCAAACTTCTTTTATTCCAAGCTCTATAGCATCATCTACTGTTTTGTCTGTGCCTACAGGGGGCACCACAGTTAAAACTATATCGGGCTTTGACGACAAATCTTTTAAAGATTTATATACAGCTTGTCCAGCTACGCTTCCGCCTCTGACGCCAACCGCTACGGCTTTGAAGCCTGCGCTAAGCAAATCGTGGAAAATTTTATAGCCAAATTTATCTGGATTTTCAGAAACGCCAACTACGGCAATAAGCTTATTCTCATCCATATTGCCCTCCGTTATATCAGTTCTTTTTCCGTACTTTCCATAACTTCATCTTCAATACGCAAGGCTTTTCTCCGAGCAATATCTTCAACCGAACTTTGCGTTAACTGTCTGTAAACACTTGCAAAAATCAACGCCGTCATAGGCAAAGTAAACAATATGAATACGCTCATTATAATTCCAAAAAAATTTACTGAGAACAGAACGAACAAATTTATAAGTATCGCCGCAACAATCACAGCCGCTACTCCGAAAAAATTGCCTTTTGTAGCCTTTGCGCTGCTTTTAAGCGACGTAAAAAGAGAACAACCAGCCAACAACTCAATATAGAAAAAGAAGTATCTAAACAACATAATGGAAAAAACCGCAGTTATAGCTGAAAGAGTTAACTTAAGAGCTTCGGGAATAAATGTAGCCCAGACGGAAAATATCGTAGGTATGACAAGAAGCAACGCTACGCCTATAACAAATAAACATGATTTTTTAAAACCAGGAAAATAGTTTTTTAATTCAACTTTACGCCCTTTAAACGCAGGCAAAAAAGCATTTGTTAAAAATAACAATACCAACGATTGTAGCGCAAACAACGCATCTCTAAACAAAATGAAAAGAAAAAGAACGCCTTTTGATACGGGAGGAACCGACGAGAATTGAGCGACTGAAAAAGCTTTAAAGCCCGTTACTGTTATAAACGCCGCCGCGACTTGAATTAAAATAAGGAATAAAAAAGACAATGCCGACAAAAGAACAATTTTAAAAATATTTTGGCAAAAAATATAGAAAGACGATTGCAAAGATTGCCTTATAGAGAAGTTCACGAAATTCTCCTTTATATTTATTTGCGGACCATATCGTCTTTTGACGCAATCGCGATAATAATGATACACAATATTAACAACTTGCGCAATTCTAATTTTGTACAAACGCAACCGCGCGGCGTAAATCATAAGGTCTGAAAAAACGGCGGATTGTTTTGATTTATGATTTTATATCGCCAAGAAGTTATGAGACCCGTAGCGCTTAAATGTCTGTCATCGCTAAAAGCGCAGATTATATCGCTTACTGTTGTTTTTTTAGTTCAGGGGGGGGGGGATATTGTGAAATATTTGTGAAAATTGAATCTTATCAGACCAGACAACCCTGTCAAATAAGTTGACTAATATCAAGAGCTTCCGCCATATGACGGAGACTCTTTTTTATTTAGCCGCGGTCCGTTGCTTCGGTTCTAATAAATAGCATAGGGCATCGGTTGCGGCGCGCTAAGCAACAGATTTCTATACTTTAATTTGCTATAATACAAGGCGGTATTGAAAATTTTAAGTAGGAAAAAATGGGTCAATTTCAGGAAAGCAGTTTAAAGCGCAACCTTTCAAACCGGCACATACAGTTTATAGCTTTAGGCGGAGCAATAGGCACCGGGCTTTTTTTGGGCGCGGGTAGCGCTATTTTTGCAGCAGGGCCGGCCGTCCTATTGGGCTATTTAATTTCCGGGATTATGGCATTCTTCATTATGAGACAACTTGGCGAGATGGACACTGAAGAACCGATGGCAGGATCCTTTAGCTATTTCGCTTACAAATATTGGGGAGATTTTCCAGGATTTTTGGCTGGCTGGAACTACTGGATACTGTATGTTATGATAGGCATAGTAGAGCTTACAGCCGTCGCTGCGTATGCGCAGTATTGGTTTCCGGGTCTTGACACATGGAAAACCGCTTTGTTCTTTTTTACCCTTATAAGCGCTGTAAACGTCGCGACGGTAAAAATTTACGGCGAGATGGAGTTTGCGTTTTCAATAGTAAAAATAACAGCCATTTGCGCAATGATTTTGGCAGGCGGATACATTTTGTTTTTTGACCCAAGCTTAGTTATTGGCGCAACGTTTAAAAATTTATGGCAAGCGGCAACCGTCGGCGCACACGCGGGAGACGTTTCCTTTAGCGGATTTTTCCCTCATGGGTTTATAGGGTTTATAATGGCCGTGCCTATAATAACTTTCTCTTTCGGAGGACTAGAACTTGTAGGCATAACAGCCGCGGAAACGGAAAATCCTAAAGTTACAATTCCTAAAGCCGTAAATCAAGTGGTGTTTCGCATATTGGTTTTTTATATAGGCTCTTTGGTCGTTCTTTTGTCTTTGTACCATTGGAGCAACCTAAAAATTACTGATAGCCCGTTTGTAATGATTTTTGATAAGATAGGCTTTAAATACGCCTCTTGGACTTTAAACTTCATTATTTTGACGGCGGCTTTGTCTGTATATAACAGCTGCATTTACAGCAACAGCCGTATGCTTTACGGTCTTGCTTTACAAAATAACGCTCCGCAAGTTTTTACAAAAACAAACAAAAGAGGCGTTCCTACGGCATCGCTTTTACTTTCAAGTTTATTTACGTTTTTGGTGGTGCCGTTAAACTATTTTATTCCTAATTGGTTCAACGCCTTCCAAATAATAATGAGCTTTGTGGTAGTGTGCGCGATTGTTAATTGGTGGATGATAACAATATCGCATTTAAAGTTTAAAAAACAAAAAAAAGCGGAAAACTATACGACGTTGTTCCCTTCTCCTTTTTATCCGTATTCTAATTATATTGTTTTAATTGCCGGAGCGTTTATAATTGCGGGCATGCTTTTGCCACAAATTGGAATGGCAAAACAGGTTATAGCAATACCAGTATGGCTCTTAATAGTGTTTTTGGGATATAAATTGCGTCACAACGAAAGATAAATAAAAAGGAATTAGCTATGGATACCGGAACGCAAAGTATAGATACAACGTTGGTTCAAGAAAACGGCGGATTAAAACGTAAGCTTAAAAACCGCCATATTCAATTTATAGCTCTCGGAAGCGCCGTAGGAACAGGTCTTTTCCTTGGTTCTGCAAGCGCAATTTTCTCAACGGGACCTTCGGTTATCTTGGCGTATCTTCTTGCGGGGTTTTTAGTATTTTTAGTTATGAGACAGCTTGGCGAAATGGTCACTCAAGAACCTGCCGCTGGATCTTCAAGCTATTTTGCAGACAAATATTGGGGCAGATTTGCAGGGTTTTTAGCAGGCTGGAACTATTGGGCTGACTACGTTTTAGTAGGCATAGTCGAGCTTATCGCCGTTGCCGGATACATGCAATATTGGTTTCCCGGTATTGCCGTTTGGAAAACCACATTATTTTTCTTTCTATTTATAAACGCCGTAAATCTCTTAACCGTAAAAGCGTATGGCGAGGTGGAATTTTGGTTTTCTTCGATTAAAATCATTGCTGTCTGCGTTATGATATTGGCAGGAGGATACATCTTGTTTTTTAATACGGGGCTGCTCCCAGGCGCTACTATAAAGAATTTATGGGACGCTCCAACGGTCGGAACGCTTGCAGGCAACGCAACATTTAAAGGTTTCTTCACGCACGGGTTTATAGGATTTATGTTAACGTTTCCTATGATAATTTTTGCTTTTGACGGCGTTGAGCTTGTGGGAATAACAGCCGCAGAAACGGAAAACCCTCAAAGCATAATTCCCAAAGCTATAAATCAGGTGGTATTTCGTATCTTGACTTTTTATGTCGGCTCTCTCGCTATACTTTTGTCTTTATATCACTGGAGCAATCTAAGCCCGTCAGACAGTCCGTTTGTTCTTATTTTTGACAAAATAGGGTTTAAGTACGCGGCGTGGATTTTAAACTTTATAGTTTTTACGGCGGCTTTGTCCGTATACAATAGCTGTATTTACTGCAACAGCCGCATGCTTTACGGTCTTGCTTTGCAGAAAAACGCTCCTAAAATTTTTACAAAAACAAACAAGAGAGGCATTCCCGTGCCGTCAATTCTTGTATCGGGAGTCTCAACGTTTTCTGTGGTTCCGCTGAGCTATTTTGTTCCCGATTGGATAAAAACTTTTGAAATAGTTATAAGTTTTTCAGTTATATGCGTTATTACAAACTGGGCTATCATATCAATATCGCAGTTAAAGTTTAGAAAACAAAAAAACCTTGAAAGTACTAAACCTATTTTTCCATCTCCTTTTTATCCTTTTTCAAATTACCTTACTCTTATATTTTTAGTTTTCATACTGTTTACAATGTCGCTGCCGACATTTGGAATGGCGAAGCAAGTTATAGCTTTGCCATTATGGATATTGGTCGTATATATAGGGTATAGACTTGTAATAAGGAAAGACAAAAATTTAAATCACCCGCACAACAGTCGTAAATTTTGACCTACGAAACTTGAAGCAATAAATGGTTGAAAGTCCGTTCTTTTTATGGCATTGCCGCAATCTGGCAATTTTAAACAAGTTATCGCTGCCCCTATTTGTGGATGTTAGTCGTCTGAATTTAGTATAAACTTAGAAAAGGAGATTTAATATGCGTAACCCTGAAAAAAGCAAATTAAAACGCAATCTTACAAACCGCCATATACAGTTTATAGCTCTTGGAGGAGCTGTAGGCACAGGTCTCTTTTTAGGCGCGGGCGGCGCTATTTTTGTCGCAGGTCCAGCCGTTCTTCTTGGATATTTAGTCGCAGGCATAATAGTATTTTTAATGATGAGACAGCTTGGCGAAATGAGCGCGCAAGATCCTTCCGCCGGCTCTTCAAGCTATTTCGCTTATAAATATTGGGGAGATTTTCCAGGATTTTTGGCCGGCTGGAATTATTGGTTTGAATACGCTCTTGCAGGAATAACCGAACTTACCGCAGTCGCCGCATACGCGCAGTATTGGTTTCCTAATATCGCCACTTGGAAAACAGCGCTGTTTTTCTTTATAGTTATAAACATTGTAAACTTTACAGCCGTCAGAGCTTACGGCGAGGTGGAATTTTGGTTTTCTTCAATTAAAATATTCGCCATTTGCGCAATGATTTTAGCGGGCGGATATATTCTTTTCTTTGACCCAAGTCTTGTTGTCGGAGCAACAATTAAAAATTTATGGCAAGCTCCTTGTGTCGGACTCCACGCGGGAGACGCTGCTTTTAGCGGCTTTTTCCCGCACGGTTCTATCGGGCTTATAATGGCTTTGCCAATTATCACATTCGCATTCGGCGGATTGGAACTTATAGGCATAACCGCCGCAGAAACTGAAAATCCGGCAAAGACTATTCCCAAAGCTATAAACCAAGTCGTTTACCGCGTTTTAATTTTTTACGTCGGCTCGCTTGTAGTTCTTTTATCGCTTTACCACTGGAGCGACTTAAGCACATCAGAGAGTCCATTTGTTATGATTTTTGACCGCATTGGTTTTAAGTACGCGGCGTGGACTTTAAACTTTATCATCCTTACAGCCGCTTTGTCCGTATACAACAGCTGCATTTACAGCAACAGCCGCATACTTTACGGTCTTGCTCTTCAGAAAAACGCGCCTCACGCTTTGACAAAAACAAACGAGAGAGGCGTACCGTTTAATGCAATTCTCGTCTCAAGCGCAATAACATTTTTAGTCGCGCCTTTAAATTATTTTATTCCAAACTGGTTTGAAGCGTTTAAAATAATTTTAAGTTTTGTGGTTGTTTGCATTCTTGTAAACTGGGCGCTTCTAACTTTATCCCATATGAAATTTAAACGTAAAAATAAAGAAACTTTATTTCCAGCGCCGTTTTACCCTTACTCAAATTACATTACGCTTGCTTTTATCGCGTTTATTCTTACGGCAATGACATTCTCTCAAATTGGAATGGCAAAGCAAGTAACAGCTATCCCTATATGGGTATTTGCGGTTTATATCGTTTTCAAAATTACAAAAAAGAAAACTTAACAATCCTATTGACGCATAACTAAATTTTAATGCGATTGTTCCCACTTGATATTCATATCCGTAGCTCTATAAAAACGCAACGCTGATTTTTCACAAACAATCTTGTTTTCGCAAAAGTTTGCGTTGTTCCCAAAGTTATTATTTATAGAATAATGATACTTTTTCAAAAATTATGCAAATATGTGTCGCGCTATCATTTTTGCATCTATCCTAAAAAGCCTCCGAGTTATATCGGAGGCTTTTTAGTTATTTTAACTTGTTTAATTATTCTTTTACTTCTTCGTCTTTGGCTTTTTCTACGGCGTCCTGAGCTGTTTCGCTTTCGTCGTCTTTTACAACGCTTGCGAGAGCCGCAACTTTGTCGCCATCGCCAAGCTTTACTAATATTACCCCTTGAGTATTTCTTCCTATTACGGAAATGCTATTTACTCTTAGTCTTATAGTTATGCCGTTCTGCGTCATAATCATCACTTCGCCGTCATTTGCTTTTTTAATACCTATAACGTTTCCATTTCTGTCTGTAGCCTGCATATTGATTACGCCGCGGCCCGCTCTCTTTTGCAAACGATATTTGCCAACTTCTGTTCTTTTTCCGTAGCCATTTTCTGAAACTGACAAGAAAACGTCTTTCGGAGAAAACACTTCCATGCCTATAACTTCATCGTCTTTCTCAAGCATAATTCCATTTACGCCCATTCCGTTGCGCCCTATTGCGCGCACGTCGCTTTCTTTAAACCTTATCGCTATGCCTTTCTTTGTGGCAATTATAACTTCAGGATTTTTCTCTATGGCTTTTACTTCGGCTAATATATCGCCGTCTTCAAGTTTAATGGCTATTATTCCGTCCTTTCTAGGGTTTGTAAACTCGTCCAAAGCAATTTTCTTAATCGTGCCGTTTCTACTGCACATTAACAAATATTCATCTTTAATGTCTTTAGGATTAAACGTCCTTATGGGAATTGCGGCTGTAATTTTTTCCTCTGCGCCTTGCAATTGCAAGAGATTTACTATGGCTTTGCCTTTAGAAGTTCTTGTTCCTTCCGGAATTTCATAAACTCTCGTCCAGTACAATCTTCCTCTTGTTGTAAAGAAGAGCATATAAGCGTGCGAGCTTGTAATAAACAAGTTTTCAACAAAATCTTCTTCTTTGGTGTTCATTGCGGTTATTCCTCGTCCGCCTCTATGTTGAGCTTTGTAAGTGTCAAGCGGTATGCGTTTAATATAGCCCGCATGGGACATTGTTACCGCAACTTCTTCTTCTTGAATTAAATCTTCAATGTTAAAGTCGGCTTCCGCCGCCTGTATTTGCGTTCTTCTCTTGTCGCCATACTTCTTCTTTATTTCAACGGTTTCGTCTTTTATTATTGAAAGAATCTTTTTGAAATCCGCCAAAATTGAACGAAGTTTTTCTATAAGCTTTATAGTTTCCAAATATTCTTCGTCAATTTCTTTTCTCTTTAGTCCCGTAAGCTGACGAATCTTCATTTCCAAAATAGCTTCTGCTTGAACTTTCGTCAAACGAAACTTGCTCATTAGGCTTGCGCGGGCTATGTCTTCATCAGGAGATTCTTTTATTATCTTAATAATAGCGTCTATATTGTCTATAGCTATCTTTAAACCTTCCAATATGCGCGCTCTTGATTCAGCCTTTTGAAGGTCAAACTTTGTTCTTCTTGTTATAACTATTTTCCTATGCTCAATGTGGTGAACTAAAATTTCTTTTATGTTCATCACCTTAGGTCTGTTGTTTACAATCGCAAGCATTATAACGCCAAAAGAGGACTGCATCTGCGTATGCTTGTAAAGCTGGTTCAACACAACTTGAGCATTCGCGTCTCTCTTAAGCTCTATAACAATTCTTATGCCGTCGCGGTCAGATTCGTCGCGCAAATCCGAAATGCCGTCAATCTTTTTGTCTTTTACCAAATCGGCGATTGATGTTATAAGATTTGCTTTATTTACCTGATATGGAATTTCATTTACTATTATAGCTTCTCTTCCGTTTTTAGTTTCTTCTATTTCAGACTTGGCTCTCATTTTTACAGAGCCTCTGCCTTTTTCCATATAATCCTTTATGCCGCTTTTACCCAAAATTATCGCGCCAGTCGGAAAATCAGGACCTTTAATGTGTTTAGCAAATTCGGAAACAGGCAAATCTTCATCATCTATCAAAGCAATCAACCCGTCGCAGATTTCGCCTATATTATGAGTAGGAATATTCGTAGCCATACCTACCGCAATGCCTGACGAACCGTTAATTAAAAGACTCGGAAGTTTTGAAGGAAGTATTAAAGGCTCTTTTAAAGAGCCGTCGTAGTTAGGTATAAAATCAACTGTGTTTTTATCCAAATCCGCAAGCATCTCTTCGGTAATAGCGTCCATTCTTACTTCGGTGTAACGCATAGCCGCGGCAAAATCGCCGTCTATGCTTCCAAAGTTCCCCTGTCCGTCAATCATAGGATACCTTAGAGAAAAATCCTGCGCCATTCTTACTACGGCGCCATAAACAGCCGAATCGCCGTGTGGATGGTACTTGCCTAAAACGTCTCCAACAACTCTTGCGGATTTTTTGTACGCGGTATTATGCTTTAAGCCCATTTCTTTCATGGCATAAAGTATTCTTCTATGAACGGGCTTTAGTCCGTCGCGGACGTCAGGCAAAGCTCTTCCCACAATTACGCTCATGGCGTAATCTATATAGGAAATCCTCATTTCGTCTTCAATATTGCGAGGAATAATGCTTGCCGGGCTTATCGCCGCTTGTTCTTCTTTTGTTTCTTTTTCTTTTGACATTTCTAACCTCTTATAAGATTTAGTTTTACAATATAGTTTAAACCAAAATAAAATTTTACTCGCCAAAACGCTTTACTGCATACTCTTTTATACTTTTATAGCCCAAATTCTAAATTGCGCGGTCTTTGCGGAATCTACGCGATGATCCTACTGAAATTATTGCGTCAAGGTTCAAATTTTTGATGTTCGCCTTACTTCGCGTCCGCCTTCAATCTTAACTTGTAAGAATCCTTACAAGTTTTATTTTCTACAAGTTCGCCATCAGCAAAAATATTGTCTGAATGTAATGCGATATGTTGGGATGTTGTTCGCCCATACTCTATCCTAAAAGCTTTTTTCAGAAAACGCTTTCTTCTTTATTTTCAATTATGTTTATAAGCGCAGGGAATGCAAAAATTGTAGGACTACTTCCCGAACCCTTTTTCAAAATTTCTACGTACCCTTTTTTGGCTAACTTGTCTAATATTTGAGTGGCTGTTTTTCTGTTAAAAATGCCCGAATCAGATAAAAGCGTTGTCAGATTTATAATAGGCTTTTTAAAAAACGTATCCAAAATATTTATATAGTAACGCGATTTCGCGGCATCATAAAAATTCTTTTTCATATCTTCATATAGATTTAGAATTTTTTCTGCTTTCAACTTGCCTCTCTCAGACTGCTCTGCAATAGCTTTAAGAAAAAACTCAACCCAACCCTGCCAATCATTGCTTTTTGATATATTACGTAAAGCTTCATAATAAGCGCCTCTGTTTGCTTCTAAATACTCGCTCAAGTAAAATGCCGGCTTTTTTAGATATCCTTTTTGAAGTAAAAAAATAGGTATTAAAATTCTCCCCGTTCTTCCATTGCCATCAATAAAAGGGTGAATTATTTCAAATTGGGCATGCATTACAGCCAATTGAACTAAAACTTCCTGTTCATCATTATTTACATATCTTTCCCAATCTCCCAAGCAATCCTGCACATTTTCAGGGATGGGAGGAACGTATACGGCCATCTCCTGATCACATCCATATGGACCTATAAAGTTTTGGATTTTCCTAAATTCGCCTCTTGCTCTATTTTCGCCTCTAACTCCAGATAATAAAACTTTATGAAGTTCCTTAAGCATATTCAAATGTATAAACTGTCTTCTCTCCAACATTTCCAAAGAAGCCGTAATTGCTTTTCTATAGTTTATAATCTCGTTTATGTCATTTTCTTTAGCTTTGTCCTGTTCCGCTCCTGCTTCCAATTTATAAACTTCGCTAAAAGTCGCTTGAGTTCCTTCTATTTTTGAAGAAAGAACAGCTTCTTGAGTCGTAATAGGCGCAAGCAAAATTTCTGGGTTCAAAAGAGCATCTAGTAAACCGCTATACTTAGAAAGCGAGCTGTTCGCCTTACTTATAAGAAATGACAATCTTTCCCAATTCAAATTTTTAACAGGCAACTTTTGCGGAACAAATGGACGCATTTTTCCTCTTTAAAGTATTTTAATAAACCGCTTTATTAAGTTTTTGCATCTCATATTTAAAAGCAAAATAAGCAACTTTCAAATTAACTTGCGCGTAACAACTACCTAACAAAATATTTTGTATGTATTATTCTACAATATATTACATACAAATCGCATTAAATATCCAAATTTATTACGTCCAGCGCATGCGTCTGTATAAATGCCCTTCTTGGTTCAACTTGATCGCCCATCAAAGTTGTAAATATTCTATCTGTTTCTATGGCGTCTTCAAGTTTAACTTGCAACAGCTTTCTGTTCTTAGTGTCCATTGTAGTTTCCCAAAGCTGGTCAGGATTCATTTCTCCAAGACCTTTGTATCTTTGTATAGTCGCTCCCTTGTTGCCAATTTCTCTAATAGTTTCAACAAGCTCAATTGTAGAATGAAGGTCGTAAATATCGCCTTGCATTTTCTTTTGCGCATCTTGAAGTCTGTAAACGGGCTTCGTGTGCGCTTCGCCGTAATGCTCCAGGTGCAATCCTTCTTCTTCCAACCGCTTTGCAAGCTTATCTATACTAGAAAGCTCCCATAAGTCTTTATATTCCGGCATTATGTCGTCTAACTGAAGATTTTCTGTTATTTCTGCAAGCTCGCCTTGGGAAGTAAGAAGTTCTCTGCGTTTTACAAGCAGTCGATCTTTAAACTCTTTCCACTCTTTATCGGAATAAATATATTGAACGTTGCCGTCAACCGCAGTTCTGTAAAGCGGAAGTCTACCGTCTTCTTTAAATTTAAGATAATCCTTCCATGTAACGCCTTTCTTGTGTATTTTCTTTAACAAAGTATCAAGCTCGCTTATACTTGTTACTATCTTACGCAAAGCCTTATCGTCAATCTCTTTTATTTCTTTACCGTCCTGCAGCAACAACATGGAAAGCCCGTCAATCGCCGCTGAGAACAAAAATTTGTCTAATTCTTCTTCAGAATCCAAATACATTTCTTTCTTACTTTTTTTCACTTTATAAAGCGGAGGTTGGGCAATGTAAATGTAACCTTTTTCCAAAAGCTGAGGCATTTGTCTGTAAAAGAATGTGAGCAACAACGTTCTTATGTGCGCGCCGTCAACGTCAGCGTCGGTCATGATGATAATTTTATGGTAGCGAGCTTTATCTATGTTAAAATCTTGTTCGTCTTTGCCTATTCCCGCTCCTATTGCCGTAATTAACGTTCTTATTTCCTCATTTGCCAAAACTTTTGTAAGGCGGGATTTTTCTACGTTTAGAATTTTACCTCTAAGCGGAAGAATTGCTTGGAAAGATCTATCCCTGCCTTGCTTTGCAGAACCTCCCGCCGAGTCCCCCTCAACTATAAAAAGCTCAGTTTTTTGAGGATCTTTTTCGGAACAATCGGCCAGTTTTCCCGGGAGCGACGCAGAGTCCAACGCTCCTTTTCTTCTTGTAAGCTCTCTTGCTTTTCTTGCAGCTTCTCTAGCTTCAGCGGCATTAATGGCTTTTTCTAAAATTTGGTTTGCAATACCCGGATTTTCTTCCAAAAAAATTGTCAGAGCATCGCCTACTATAGACTGGGTTATGCCTTCAACTTCAGAGTTTCCGAGTTTTGTTTTTGTTTGTCCTTCAAACTGAGGGTTAGGCACTTTTGTAGAAATAACTGCGGTTAACCCTTCTCGGACGTCTTCTCCAGAGAGTTTTAAATCTTTTACTTTAGATATGTCATTTTTCTTAATGTACTCATTTACAGATCTTGTCAAAGCGGAACGGAAACCCGACAAATGCGTTCCGCCTTCTATTGTGTTAATATTGTTTACGAAAGTGAAAATCTGCTCATTGTAAGAATCGTTATACTGCATCGCTATTTCTACTTCTACGCCTTCTTTTTCTTTTTCAAAGTAAATAGGTTCTTTGTTTATAACGTTTTTATTTGCGTTTAAATACTGTACGAAAGTTTTTACTCCGCCTTCATAGTCAAAAATATGCTCTTTGTCATTTCTTTCATCGGCAATTCTGATGCGCGCGCCTGCGTTTAAAAATGCCAGCTCCCTAAGTCTATTTGTCAAAATATCAAAAGAATACGCAGTTACAGTAAAAATTTCCGCGTCAGGGCGGAATGTAACTTTAGTTCCCCTCTGGTCCGTAATGCCAACTTCTTCGACTGGACCCAAAGGTTTTCCTTTTGAGTAGATTTGCTTGTACACCTTGCCGTTGCGATACACTTCAACTTCCATATCGTCGCTTAAAGCGTTTACGCACGATACTCCGACGCCGTGCAAACCTCCGGAAATTTTGTAAGAATTCTTATCAAACTTTCCGCCTGCATGCAGTTTTGTAAGCACAATTTCCAAGGCAGATATTCCTTTATACTTCGAGGCCGGATGCGGATCAACGGGAATACCGCGTCCGTCGTCTAACACGGTTATTGAGTTGTCATGATGTATTATGACGTCAATATTTTTGCAAAACCCTGCTAAAACTTCGTCTATGGCGTTGTCTACCACTTCGTAAACTAAGTGATGAAGACCTTGGTTTCCTGTAGAACCAATATACATAGCAGGTCTTTTACGAACTGCCTCCAGCCCTTCAAGAATTTGAATATTAGAAGCATCGTAACTGTCTTTTTTAATTTCTTGCTTAACTTCTTCGTTTGCCATGACAGCTCCTCTTTTGTTGAATTTCAATTGAATATCTAAAATAAAAAATTATGCCCAAACTTTAATATAGAGCGATCATTTTAAGTTAGACTTCTATTTTCGCTTTAATATTTTTAACTTTCGCGCTGCCGATATACTGGTTTATTTTCTTTATTATTTCTTTTTTTCTAAGGTTAAGCTCGCTTACGGCAACCGAACTTTGGGTTTTTGCAAAGACAGTCCCATTTTTGTAGCCTATTATTTCTACGCCTTCTATGCCAACTTCCTTATTCCAAACGCGATCAATGGTAAAAAACTCTTCCTCTAAACCAAACCTCTTTCTGAGAAGCTCTATTATTTCGCTCGCTTTAGTCCAAGACACGTTTTAGACTCTCATTGGCATTACTACGCAAAGGTAGTTTTTGTCTTTCTCGGGTACTATAGTCGCCGGGTTAATAGAATTTTTAAACTCAAATATTATTGATTCTTCATCAATATTTTGCAGTACTTCTTTTACAAAATTAGGGTTAAAATTTATTTCCGTAGGTTCGGCTTTATAATCTATTTCCAGCTCAACTTCTCCCGAGCCAAGTCCTGCCGTTGAAGCTGAAATTCTTAAAACATTTGAGTTAAAGTAGAATTTTACTGCAGAAGACCTATCTGACGATATTTTATCCGCAGTTAAAAGAGCCATTTGTTTTACTGCGGTCAAAGTATTTTTTACGTTCAATTTAACCTTTATTTCAGAGGTTTTAGGTATTACCTGTTCGTAGTTTGGGAAAACGCCTTCTATAAGCGTAGAAAGGAAGGTTATATCTTCTATTTCCAATGCTATTTGATTGCCTGTTATGCCAATCTTTATTTCTTCAGCTTTTATATCGGAAGAAAGAAGTCTTAATATATCTGTTACCGCTTTTGCAGGGACTATAGCTTTTATTTTCATTTGAATGTTAATACCTTGTATTTCGTTTGCAGTTACATAAGCAAGCCTTCTGCCGTCGGTAGCCGCCATTTTTAAAATGTTCTCTTCTAAAATGAAATAAACGCCGTTTAAAACGTATCTTTGAGCGTCTTTAGAAACAGCAAAGACGACTTTTTTAAGCATTGAAGCAAAAAGTTCTCTTTTAATAGTAAAGTTATTTTCGCTTGGAAAATCTGGTATTACGGGATATTCATTTTTAGATATGCCCATAAGATTAAACTTAGATTTTCCAGAGTTTGCATTTATTTGGTTAGTTTCGTCTGACCTTATCTCTATTTCGTTTTCTGAAAGCAATTCCTTGATAATATCGGCAAATCTCTTAGCTGGTATCGTAATACCTCCATCTTCCAAAATTTCGCCTTTAATGTAACATTTAACTGCCATTTCTAAATCTGTAGAAGAAAGCTTTATTTTTCCGTCTTCTGTTTCAAATAGAAAGTTTGAAAGAACTGGAAGCGTGCTTTTAGATGAAGTTACGGAACATATTGTTTGTATTCCTTTAGTTAGCTCTTCTTTTCCACAAATTACTCTCATCTACTTCCTCCAGTTTTACTAGAAAATACGTTTAGTTTTAATAGCGTTCTGTATATTGTTGATAAGTTGTACATAGTTGAAAAAAATTATAGTTATCAACTAAAATTTAAAAAATATTTAAATGATAATTTTGTTGATAAAAGATCAAAGTTATCCATACTATTATTGGATAAAATTATTATACAATTTTTTGAAAAGTTACGCGCAGTATTTTAAGTGTAATCTAATTTTTTAACTTTGTGAATTTTAAAGAGGCTTATCGCTTAAATACAATATTCCATATCTACGCTTATTGCTTTGCATGTAAGCGAATTATTGTAAGATTTTAGATTTTAAGGATTAGGCGTTCAATAAGCCGTTACCATTAGTCCCATCCTCAAGATCAAGCTTCCTTTGTAATAGAGGGAAAGAGTTCTCTGATTAGTCTCGGTTCTGCTGGCGTTACCGTCGACTCTGTTAGCGTTGCCATTTCAGAATCAGGAGTTCTCATAAGCGCAACCAAAACAGACGACAACTGCGCACAAAATAACAAACAATGAATTAGTATACCTTGAAAGTAAGAGGTTAGGTATTTTAAGTGTGAAAAATTTGTAAAGCATTAAAAAGGGCTTTTCGCATGGATTTAGCGAATTTATACGACGTATATCATTCTTGACCTCGGATTTTTTTGATAATCTGATTGATTTTAGCATTAAAATAAGGATCTGAATCCATTTTTTCTTTGATTTTGTTGCAGGCATGCATAACTGTGGAATGATCTCTTCCGCCAAAAGCATCGCCTATAGCGTTTGTGGAAAACTCGTCGCTAAGCGTTCTAGCAAGATACATTGCTATTTGTCTTGGGAAAGCTATGGCGTCAGTTCTGCGTTTAGATTTCATATCTCTTAAATCAATATTAAAATCGGCAGCGACAATTTTCTGAATGCCCTCTATTGTTATACGAATAGATTCATCTGTCTTAATGATGTCTCTAAGCATTTTTTGTACAGAATCAACGGTTAAAGGCGTTCCGGTAAACAAAGAAAACGCCGTTATTCTCAAAAGAGATCCCTCTAATTGCCTTATGTTAGACTTAACTTGGGTGGCTATATGCAAGACAACGTCATCAGGTACGTAAATTTTCTCTTCTTCGGCTTTTTTACGCAAAATAGCGATTCTAGTTTCTAAATCCGGTTGTTGAATATCGGCTATAATTCCCCATTCAAATCTTGAAATAAGCCTGTCTTCAACGCCTTTAAGCTCTTTTGGAGGGCGGTCGGAAGATATAACAAGTTGCTTTTTTGCGTTAAACAAATTGTTAAACATGTGGAAAAACTCTTCTTGAGAGCTTTCTTTCCCCATCAAAAACTGAATATCGTCAATCAACAAGCAGTCTAAGCTTTTGTATTTATTTTTAAAAGCCGAAACTTTATCAAAACGAATTGATTCAATAAATTCAGTAACAAACTTTTCACATGTTACATAAAGAATTCTAGAATTAGGTAATGTTTGTTTAATGTGATTTCCTATAGCGTGAAGCAAATGCGTTTTCCCAAGCCCTACGCCGCTGTAAAGGAAAAGAGGATTAAATTGTTTGCAGGGATTTTTTGCTACGGCTTCAGCGCAACCGTGCGCAAACCTGTTAGATACGCCTATAACAAATCCTGGAAATATATATTTAGGATTTATTTGATCTTTTTGCAAAGTTTGAATAGGAGCATCTATATGAATAGGCATGTCTTCAGTTTTTTTTATTATTGAGGATATGTCTTGTTGCGGTTTTAGCTGTAAAACCATTTGTTGTCCGCAAGAATCTGACAAAATGCTTTCAATATTTTTTAATTGATTCTTTTCTATCCACTGCGAGAAATAAACATTTGGAACTTCCAAAACAAATGTGTCCTTTTCAAAAGACAAAGGTTTAAGCGGAGAAATCCACAAGTTGTAGGTTTCGGACGTAACAGATGTTTTAAGATTATCCACAACTTTTTGCCATAAATCTGAAACTGAAAAACTCATATTATCCCCAAGTTATCCACAGTTGTGGATAATTTAATTAACAAGTAAAAAAATCTAGATTTTTTAAATGAGAAAAATCAAAACTTTACACGACAAATTCTATACTTTTTGATCTTCTTTGTCAAACTCAAGAAATCAAAAGCAGACAGTTTACTCGGTCTTAAAAGCGCATTTAATCCACAATCCTCTAAAATACTTGAGACTTCGTTCTTTGGCATGTTGCAAAAAGAACTAATACAATTTAAAATTGTCTTTCTTCGCATGCTAAAAGCATGTTTTACAAAGTTAAAAAAAACAGGATCTGGAGTTTCAGGCTTTTTGTTTGTAAGTTTTATAACAGAAGACGCCACTTTTGGCGGCGGGTTAAAGCATTTTGGAGAAACGTCAAAAAGTATTTTGGTATCGGCGTAGTAAGATGTAAATATTGAAATGTACCCATAGTCTTTCCCTCCGGGTTTTGCAGCTAAACGCTCTATAACTTCTTTTTGAAGCATAAATACGGCCGTAGTCCAGTTTTGCAAAGGCAGAAACTTTTGAATAATAGCCGTACCGATATTATAAGGAAGATTAGAGATAACTTTACGCTTAATGTCGGGAATATCGTATTTTAAAAAATCTTGATTTATCAATTCAACATTTTTAGTTTTGTGGAAAGAAAAATAATTGTTTAGTTGTTGAAACAAAATTTTATCTATCTCAACAGAAGTCAACAAATTAACCTTAGGCTGTATAAACTTTGTTAAAATTCCCTTTCCAGGACCAATTTCCAAAACATTGTCCATTAAGTCCAAGTCGGCGGCTTTTACAATATTAGCCGCTATATTATTGTCAATTAAAAAATTTTGTCCGTGTTTTTGTCGCATTTAGTTATGCCGTGCGTTTATAATTTTTAAGCGAAAATCTAAAGTTGTTCTCATAATATATTATTATTTTTATGCAAATATCATTTCCCTATGCAAAAAGTAGAGAAAATTGTGTCTAAAATATCTTGGTTGACATTTATGCCAAGGACTTCGTTAAGCGAATTTTGGGCATTTGCCGCTTCAAAACAAGCAATTTCATCGGCGTTTTTAGATTCTAGCGCCGTTCTTGTCTTTGTTAAAGCGTCTAAAGCGTTTTGCAGTAGCGCGTAATGGCGAGAGTTTATCATTAAGTAATCATTTTGAGTTTCGTTTGCGCCTGCCGTTTTAGCTATTTTATCCAACAAATCAGAAATGCCTTTCTCAGTTTTTGCTGAAATATTTATAGTGTCTTGAAAAACAATTCCGAGAGAATTTTTAGTTAAAGATAAATTAACAGGCAAATCAGATTTATTCAAAACGGCTATTGTAGGCATATTGATCCCGGATTTTTTTAAAAAATCGGCTATTTTTATATCATTTTTGTCTAAATTAGAAGAAGAATCGAAAACCCACAATAAAAAATCGGCTTTAGTTATAGTTTCTTTGGTACGCTCCTGCCCCATAAGTTCTATAGAGTTGTCTGCATGGTCTCTGATCCCTGCAGTGTCTATAATGGTAAGAGGGATACCTCTGCAATCTACGGTTTCTTCAATTGTATCTCTAGTTGTGCCTGCAATATCTGTAACAATTGCTCTGTTTTTGCCAAGAATTGCGTTAAGCAGCGAAGATTTTCCAGCATTTGGCTTGCCTATGATTGCCGCTTTTATGCCATTTTGCAAAAGTTTGCCTATTTCATAAGAACTTAAAAGATTTTTAACGTCTTGCACGTAAGAATCTAGCCTTGTAAGCTTTTCTTTTCTGGATAAAAACACAACGTCTTCTTCAGGGTGGTCTAAAGTTACTTCCATAAAAGCTATCAGATTTGTAAGATTATCTTTAATAGTTTTAACTTTTGAAGAAAAAACGCCAGAAACATTATTTAACGCGGCTTTAGCTGAAGTCGCAGTTCTGCTCGTTATCAAATTACAGACTGCTTCAGCTTCTGCAAGATCTTTTTTGCCGTTTAAAAAGGCTTTATAAGTAAATTCCCCGCTTTCTGCAGGACGCGCCCCGGATTTATATAAAAGATTTAAAACCTCGTCTATTATTACAGGATTGCCATGCATGGATATTTCTACTAAATTTTCGCCGGTATACGTATGCGGCGCTTTAAAAAAAGTACAAATAACTTCATCTATATTTTTAGTTCCGTCGACAATATAACCATATTTTACTTGTTTCCCAACCGCTGATTTAGTTTTAAAAACTTTATTTATAATCTCAAAAGCGTTTTCGCCTGATAAACGAACGACAGCAATAGCGGACTTGCCCGCTGCGGTTGATAAAGCTGCAATAGTGTCGTTTTTTAGATAATTCATATAAACAAAAAGATTGAAGCGACTGTAATTGTAATAATTATATGAGGAAGCAATCTTAAGGATAAAGTTTTAAAATTTTTCCCCTCAGAAATCTCATATATTGCAAGCAAGACTAGCGCTATAGCTGAATATAATGAAATTGCCAAGTCTACAAAATATAGTAAAGCGGATATAACGATAAAATACTTGTCCTGATTATGTTTAAGTCCCGACGTATCGCGCATTGTGTAAATAAAAACAGAAACTAACGTTGGCGCTAAAACTAGAAGAAGGGTTACTGAAAACTTCGTCAAAAGTCCAAAAATAAGACCCAAAAAGAAAACCGACAAAAGCTGCACGGTAGATTTTCGCACAATTCCCATCCGTTAAAAAGGTTATCTTCTAAATGTTCTGCGCTTCCCGTAGATAGAGCGTCTGTCGCTTTCAGGCTCAGAAGAGTTTCTTGCTTTTGCAAGCTCTACAGAAACCCTTTTCCCTTTTATATTGCTTGAATGTAAAGCGTTAATTACTGCGTCGGCATGTTCGCTTGGCACTTCAACAAAAGAGAACGATTCCAAAATCTTAATGTTGCCTACCGCATTTCCGCCAATTCCGGTTTCGCCAGCTATGGCGCCGACAAAATCTTCGGTTCGCACGTTGTCTTTTTTGCCTACGTTTATAAAGAGCCTTGCCATTCCGCGTTCCCTCGCTCCCGTGTCTGCGTAATGGTTAACTGCATTTGCAAAAATATCCGCTTGTTGTTCTTGGGCTTTCTTTTCAGAAACAAACATCATTTTCAAAAGAGCTGCCGCTACGTCTAAAGAAGTTGTTTCGTCAGAGATTAAAGATTCTATCATTTGCGAATATTTTTCTAAATCTTCTTCTTTTAGAATTTCTTTCACTTTATCAAGCAGAACCGTTGCTTTGATATTCTCAACATCGGTAAGAGAAGGGACTTTTGTCCTCTTAATTGTTGCCTTTGTATATTTTTGAATATCTCTCAATTTGTAAATATCTTTACCGGAAACAAAACTGTAAGCTTTTCCGGTTCTGCCCGCTCTTCCCGTTCTTCCTATTCTGTGGACATAATCTTCATCGTCTTTAGGCACGTCAAAGTTAAACACCATGTCTACATTGTCAACGTCTATGCCTCTTGCCGCTACGTCTGTAGCCGTAAGTATTTCTATAGAGCCGCTTCTAAATTTAGCCATTACTCTGTCTCTTTGGGCTTGGTTCATGTCTCCATGAAGCGCGTCTGCGGAATATCCTCTTGCCTGCAGGGAAGAAGTAGTTTCGTCAACTCTTCTTTTTGTGTTGCAGAAAACAATAGAAAGTTTTGGATTATACATGTCCAGACATCTTGTAAGAGCCTCAAGCTTTTGATGTTCTCTTAAATCAAAATAATATTGTTCAATTAGAGGAACAGTCAACTTTTCATTTACAACTTTTATTGTCTCAGGACTTTTCTGATATTTTTTTGTCAAAAACATAAAGTCTTTAGGCATAGTAGCCGAGAAAAAAATAGTCTGTCTTTCCTCAGGCATGCTTTTTAATATCAACTCAATGTCGTCTCTAAAACCCATATCAAGCATTTCGTCGGCTTCGTCTAAAACAGCTATAATCGCGGACTCAAGTTTTAGAGTTTTACGTTCCAAATGGTCTATAACTCTTCCGGGAGTCCCTATAATAATTTGCGCTCCTTTGGAAAGAGCTGCCATTTGTCTTTGTATAGGCTGTCCGCCGTAAACAGGCACTATGTTAATGCCTCTTTTGTATTTTGAGAAAAGCTTCAATTCTTCTGAGACTTGTATTGCAAGCTCTCTGGTAGGGCATAATATTATTGCTTGGACATTTTTGTTTTTTGTGTCAATTTTTTCCAAAACGGGTATACCGAAAGCTGCGGTTTTGCCTGTGCCCGTCTGGGACTGTCCTATTACGTCTAGTCCCGCCATTACTTTAGGAATAGCAAGGCTCTGGATAGGCGTAGCCTCTTCAAAACCCAAATCTGAAACGGCTTTAATTATCTCGTCAGATAAATTTAATTCTGTAAACTTTAACGTTGTCATTTTCTACAAGTCCTTTTGGAGCAAAGATCATGGTTTAATTCTAAAGTGCGTTTTTTGTCTTAGCTTAACGTCTGTAAATCTCTTTAGTACGGCGTGTTATTGAATCTTCGCGTTATTTTTTCATACAAATGTAGGACGGCAAATAAAACACTTTATGCTGGTTGACGTTGTAAAATTTACTTTTCATTGTAGACTTCGCGCAGTTGTATAATCCGCATCTTTAGATCTTAGCGTGTCATTTGCTCAAAAATTTTAATAGAAAAATATGTTGTTAATATTATGAAACAGACAAGATGAAAAGACAGAACCATGCAGCGATGGGTCGTGCATTTGTTCGCAGGCAGTTTAGTTAGTCTGCTTCAATACTCTTTCTACTTCCGCTAAATCTGTATCCGTAGCCGTACAACCGTCTTTTGTAAGCGGCGTAAATTGTACGGACATATGCGCATCTTTTAACAGCTTAAAAGCATGGTCTCCTTCAAAAAAGCAAGCGATTCCGACAACCGCCTCGGGATTTTCTTCCTTTACAATCTTTTCTATAGTTCTTCCGCCCTTAGCAATATACAAGGCTTTATAATTCAGTTGTTTTACAAGCTTGCTTATAGCATTTATTTTGCATCCGCCGCATTCCGCGCAAACGTAATATCCGCCTTTGTCGGCGGCGGCGCAGCCGGCAACGTTTCTCATACAATGAGGAGCAAAAACTATGCGTTTATTAAACGGAACCAACGCAAACTTTCCAGCTTGAAGCTTGTTGTGCTTATCTGTAAAGGATTTATAGGCGCGCTCTTTGCTTTTTGCAGGGAGCTTACACACTTTCATAACTGCATTTTAGCATAAAATTGGTAATAATATCAAAAATTATAAAAGATGAGGAGAAATATTTTTGTTGGTTACAGATATGTCGAAGGCATGGCAACGACGAATTCCATTAGCGGTATTGGCGTATCTATCAAATGCGATATATGTGGCGACAATCGGCTTATCATAAGTAAATATTAGGCTATTTTGCAATCAGATTGCAAAATAGCCTAATAAAGTAATGCCTGAGTTTATCAATTAGGGTCCCCTCTTAAAAACTATCATTTTGATTTTCTTGCTTAATGGACTTGGCGGTATAAAAATTATTATAATATCCCCCCCCTTAGATGATAGGAGCCTTGAAAATGCAAAACGATATTCGTTGGAAACAAAGATTTGATAACTATAAGAGAGCTCTTAACAATTTAGAAAAGGCAGAAATATTAGCTAAAGAGCGCAATCTTAGCGAACTTGAAAAACAGGGGCTTATACAGGCTTTTGAATTTACACACGAGCTGGCTTGGAATGTATTAAAAGATTATCTTGAAACTAAGGGGTTCATGGATATGCACGGATCGCGCGATTCTACGCGCGTTGCATTTAAAGAAGGGTATATACAAAATGGCGAAGTATGGATGAACATGGTAAAAAGTAGAAATGAATCAAGCCATACTTATGATGAGACAACAGCTAATAAACTTGCTAAAGTTATACTAGAGTCATATTTACAGGAATTTAAAACTTTACGCAATACTATGCAGAAACTCACGGATGATCTATGAAACATGGTTTGCCTGACTCTGCTGTGGATAAAATAAATTCAGTCTTTGCAAAGCATAAAAACATAAAACAAGCTATATTATACGGTTCTCGCGCGAAAGGAACCGATAAAACCGGTTCAGATATAGATTTAACATTAGATGGAGATATAGAATTTCAAGAGCTGTTGCAAGTAAGCTCTGAGCTTGATGATTTACTTTTACCGTGGATGATAGATTTATCTATTTATTCTAACATAGGTAATGAAAACTTGAAAGACCATATAAAAAGAGTTGGAAAAGTTTTGTACAAAAAGATATTATGAGAAATATTGTGGCAAAAACAAAAAATAATCTTACTTGCGATTGCATCTAACGGAAAAGAAGTTAAAAATATCAGTTAACTGCTAAAATTGGAGTTAGTAAACTTAGATATGCGTATCTCTATATGTTTTTCGTGCGACAATAAATATGTTTTTCATCTTGGAGTTTCCATAACGTCAATACTTAAAAACAAGAGCGAAGATGATAAGTTAATATTTTATGTATTAGACGGCGGTATTTCTAAGGAAAATAAAGAGAAGTTGTTAGCATTAAAATCAATTGCTGA
This sequence comes from Candidatus Endomicrobiellum porotermitis, assembly GCA_031289055.1. GTDB lineage: Bacteria > Elusimicrobiota > Endomicrobiia > Endomicrobiales > Endomicrobiaceae > Endomicrobiellum > Endomicrobiellum porotermitis. The sequence goes on along the minus strand of JAITQE010000006.1, from coordinate 11,520 downwards.
TTTTGAAATAAAATTTGAAAAAATTGAAAATACAATATTTTCCGAAATTAGAGTATATGGAGAAGATGAGATAACAAACGCTTCTTATTACAGACTAATATTGCCCAATATTTGTAATACCGAAGACAAAATAATTTATTTAGACTCTGATTTAGTTGTAAGAACAAGTTTGCGCGAAATGTTGGAAATAGATTTAATGGATTACTATGTAGGAGCGGTCCTTGATAGTGATTTTATAGAACAAGAAAAAAGATTAAGCTTAAAGCAATACACTAACTCAGGCGTTTTGCTTATCAACGCGCTAGCCTGGCGTCGTGATAATATAACAGCAAAAGTTTTTGATTGGACAAAGAAGAACAAAGAAAGAGTTATATACCATGATCAGGATATATTAAACGGCGCTTTAGAGCAAAAAATTAAGGTAATTGACGGCGCATGGAATACCCAAATATCAAAAATAGAGAAACGTGATAATACTTTTGACCAGGCTCTTGCCGATGCTAAAATAATTCATTACGTCGCGTATAAGCCATGGAAAGGACCTTTACGATATATCCCTATGGCAGATTTATACTTTGAGTATTTGGCTTTTACGCCGTGGAGAAATTTAAAATACAGATTTAAATTAAAAAATATGCGCGCTAATTTCAGACGTTTTATAAAATGGTTATTTGCTGTGCGCAACATTAGCAAGGAACTAAAGGTAATTCAGATTTTTGGGAAATCTGTTATAAAATTGAAGCGGAAGAGTATATAATTAAAGGGTAAAGAGTTGGATATTTCTGGACAAAGGTATTAGTTAAATGCTTATTAAAAGTTCAAAATTGCCTTTGATTTCAATAGTATTGCCTACATATAATGGGGAAAGATATATTCGTCAGTCGATAAAAAGCATAATAAGACAAACGGAAAAATTTTGGGAATTGATAGTAGTTGATGATTGTTCAACAGACACAACAGCAAATATAGCAAAAGAATACGAAGGAAAAGATCAGAGAATAAAAGTAATAACTAATGAAAAAAATGAAAAACTCCCGCGAGCGTTAAATATAGGCTTTAGAAAAGCGTTAGGAAGGTTTTTTACTTGGACAAGTGATGATAATTTGTATAAGCCGGAAGCTTTGTCTATAATGTCAGAGTATCTTTTGCGCAATCTAGATACGGACTTAGTTTTTTGTAGCAGCGATATTGTTGATGAAAATCTGGCGCTAATTAGAGATGAGAATGTTAGTGGTATTAGAGCATTAGATCTTGTAAATTACAACAAAATAGGGGCATGCTTCATGTATAGGAGAGAAATCGCTAATAGCATTGGCGAGTATGATGACAATATGTTTTGTGCCGAAGATTATGATTACTGGTGTAGGATTGCAATAGCTGGAAAAATAAGGTCTTTGCCTTACAACTTGTATGTTTACAGATCACATGCGAATTCTTTGACTGAAACGGCAGGAAAGGAAGCTGTTGAAAAGATGAAAATTGTTAGGAATAAGTATGTTGTTCCATTGATGCTCAAATATTACAATAGCATTTCTTTAAAGATAGGACTGCTATTTTCTTTTTTAATTTTGCATAAAAAAATTAGAGAGAAATTTGTGGCTAAAATATGTAGAACTTTAGCCAGAGCATCTTTTTGGGAAAGGTTATTTTCAGTTTGTGATAAGCGACAACATAAATTGGTTAGAATATTTGGTGTAAAGATTAAGTTTAAACTTTCAAGATAATTAAAGAAGAAAAACTAAAACGTAAAAATAATGGATGTTGGTGTCAATATAAAACATGATCTCTTTCATAAAGATAAAATCTTTAAAAAATTATTTAATTTTTATTCCGCTTTTCTTTAGCTTGCAGTTTTTAAATTTACGTGCAGTTGTTACTATATATTATTACTGGTATTTTTAAATGTTTTGTAAAAATTTGTTAGTTGTTTTAGGAACACGCCCTGAAGCTATAAAACTCGCGCCGTTGATTTTAAAATTAAAATCAGAAAATTATAAAGTTACAGTTTGTAATACTGAACAACAAAAAGAACTTTCAAATCAAGCGTTGTTTTTTTTTGAATTAAAAGCTGATATTAATTTAGATGTCATGTCTCCAAATCAAACGTTATTTGAGTTGCAATCTAATCTTTTATTAAAACTGCAAAGAGTTCTATTAAACGAAAATTTTGATGGAATATTTGTTCAAGGCGATACGATGTCTGCCTTTTGTGGAGCATTAGCTGGTTTTTATTCTAAGGTTCCAGTATTTCATGTAGAAGCCGGTCTTCGTTCGGGTAATTTATATGAACCATTTCCAGAAGAAGCGTTAAGAGAAATGATTTCTAAAATAACAGCTTTGCATTTTGCTCCCACAATACTAGCTAAAGAAACTTTAATTAAGGAAAATCTCCCAGAAAATAAGATAATTGTTTCGGGAAATACAGGTATAGATGCTTTAAGTTGTTTGCCGAAAGATGTAATGGAACAAGCGTTACTAACGCTTAAAGATAATAATATTAAGATTAACGATAGACTTGTGTTAATTACCGTGCACAGAAGGGAAAATCATGGAAACAGACTCAAAAGTATTTTAAAAGCCATCTCAAAATTAGCCAGTATTTTTAATGATCATACATTTGTCTTACCTGTGCATCCTAATCCGAATGTAAGACAAAATGTACACAACACATTGAGTTCTTATAATAATGTTAAACTGTTGGAGCCAGTAGATTATCCAGTTTTGGTAACACTAATGAAAAATTCTAAACTTATACTCACAGATAGCGGTGGAATACAAGAAGAAACGCCATCGTTTGGCGTTCCTTTGATAGCGTTGAGGTATGCAACGGAAAGAATTGAAGGAGTTAAAGCTGGCATTGCTAAACTTGTAGGAGCAGATTATAAAAAGATATTAGAAGAGTCATCTAGTGTGCTAAAAAAAGACAAATCCTTAACAAGAAATAAAGTTCAAAATCCTTATGGAGACGGCAAGGCAAGTATAAGAATTTTAGAACAAATAAACAAATTTTTTAGTAAAAAGGATTGTAGCGCATGTTGAACATAGCATTTTCTCTTTTTATTGGAATTTTTATTCAGCATCTTTCCGCTGAAAGAGTATCATACCGAACAGTTGACAAAGATGAATTTGAAAAGCATAGACAAGATTTTGACGTTGTGCCATGGACAGATAAGGTATATGCTAATGTCAAAACTCTGGGTAACTAAAAAGCTAATAATTTAATTATAAAGTATAAGCGAAAAACAAATGAAAGAGTTAGTTAAAGATATAGAAGATAGATTTAGTTCTCCTGTATATATTTTTCAATGCCAATTTTTTGATACAACGGGACATCGTTGTTATAATGGTGGGGCAGAGAGATATTGTATAGATATTGCTGAGATTCTTGATAACGATGGATATACGCCTGTTTTAATACAGGTTGGAGATTTAGATAAACGTGAAATATGGTATAGAAAAGTTAAAATGCTTAATGTAGTAGGTGTTCCTGTTAGCTTTTCAGAATTTCATAAAATAATTTCTTTATTTAAAAAATATAAATTTGTAATTTATTCAGGCTTAACTAATTGGGGAGAAAAAATACACCCTAATATTCTTATCTCGCACGGTGTAACATGGGATGATCCTACGCATGATGTGTTTCAACAAGCGATTTTAGATATTATTGCTGATGTAGATTATTTTGTATCTGTTGATACTAATACTATTTCATGGTTGCGGGCAACATTTTCAAAAACGTTGAGCGCTATGAAAGCGGCATATATTCCAAATTATGTAGATACTACAAAATATTTGCCGAAAAAGAGAGAGGTAGACGACAAACAAATCAGAGTAGTTTTTCCTAGAAGAGTCGTTCATGAACGAGGGTATTGGCTTGTCTCTAAGATCTTGCCATATATTTTAAATAAACATAAGAATGTTGTTTTTAATTTTGTTGGTTTTATACATGAGAAAGCTATTGAAGGAGATTTAAAAAAGTTACAAATGTTATTCCATTCTCGCGTAACTCATCGTGTGTGTGACAGCGATGATATGGTGAACGTGTATCAGTCTGCAGATATATCTCTAATACCCACATTGTATTCAGAGGGGACATCTCTCTCGTGTTTAGAAGCTATGGCTTGTGGCAATATTGTAATAGCTACGAATGTTGGAGGGCTAACAAATCTGATTATAGATGGGTATAATGGATTTTTAATTAATCCAAATAAAGATGAATTACGTAAAACATTGAATATAATTTTAGATGACAAAGGGTTAATTCATGACATGCCTGAAAGGGCGAGGCAAGTAGCTCTTTCATTTGACAAAAAAATATGGAAGCAAAAATGGGAAAAAATTATTCTCAGATTTAAAAAACAAGATAAGCTTCTTCAGGAATTGCGGAAATATGAGGATAATAGATTATACATAATTACAAAATGGAAAACTCTAATAAATGTTTATACACTTATTAGCAATTTAGAGAGTAATAATACTCACAACTATATTGCTGTAAACTCAGAGATGCTTGATAAGATAACTAACCTTACCTCTTTGTTTGATGGTGTTTTTGATACAGATGCTGTTAATATAAACGATGATCAATTTCTTTGCCTATTCAATGCGGTCTATATATCTGCTGATGTTAAAAAGTTTAAAAATTTCTACAATAAAAGAAATGTAATTATAATAAAAGAAAATGTAAAAATTGACAAAGAAAGCCTTAAGAATAGTATTTTGAAAATATACAAACAAACTAACGAAAACTTTCCATATCTAAGACAAGAGAAACAAGTTTTGATATTGGTGAGGTTTGAAAATAAGGGAATAATTAATGAATATATTGAACTTAAGATTTATAAAAAACTTATAAAGAGCCTTTTAGAAGGCGGTTTTAATGTACTTTATAAGGTGTATTCAGAGTCTGAAAAAATAGTGATTGATGAAAAGTTATCAGAAATTTTCAAAGATTATGATAAAATTAAATTTTTAAAAAATGATGAATATCTAATAGAATTAGTAGTTCTTGGTTTAGACCCAAGAGCAATTATAACGTCAAAGTCATATGGAAAGGATAGCGGCTTGTCTTCCATTGAACATATTCCTATATATTATTTTGGAGAGAGTGTATTGTTAGAAAAACTATTCAAATTTATTGTGAGATTGACCTCTTGTCTAATTTTAAAAAAGTCAACACGTCGTTTATTGCGAGAAAAGATGTTTAATTATATCCATTATAAACTTAGTACTAAACTAATGATAAAAATTGTAGAGAAGATAAAAAAGGATCATTCTTAGGACAGAGGAAAAAGAGGGAATTTGAGAGTGAAAAGAAGTAAAAATGATACTGTGAAAATATTTGTCTATATAGATAAATTAAAAAATTTAACGCATTGTATTGGGGTCCGCGATGGTATTTATCGCAGATCGTTAATAAACAAACATAAAATCACCTTTGCGGAAGGTTTTTATTACGAAGACCAGCTTTTTTCTATTCAAACTGCCTATTATGCCAAAAAAGTTGTATATATAAAAACCACTTTTTACCACTATACTTGGAATGCTCTTGGCATTAGTGGAGCATTAGCTGGTTTTTATTCTAAGGTTCCAGTATTTCATGTAGAAGACGGTCTTAGTTCTGGTGATTTATATGAACCTTATTATGGATATTGTGGACTGAGGGCTTTGCGATTTGGTGGGCATTAAAATACCGAGTGCATTTTATACAAATTTGTATAACATAGAACAATGTTTTTTCAGTTTGGTTCTGTTTTTTTCATAGCAGGGCTTTGCGATTATGCGTAAAGGAACAATAACACTAAAAATATACTTAATTACTATGTATTCCAAAGAAATACTTTTTTAAATAATCTCTCAGACGACAAACTTAAAATTACTTACATAAAAAAGCGCTCTTTTTAGCCTAATTTTACTAAGATTTTTCAAAAAAGGTTCCCCTTTTGGATCTGGTTCGCTCATAAAAGCTACTATTTTTACCTACCCGATAAACTCAAGAGAAAGACTCAATTCTCAATAAGACCAAATGCAAAAAGCGGTTTCTTATCAACTGTATTATAAATATTATGGTTTTTCCTACGACTCTTGGACCAATAATGCCAACAAAATGTTTCCCTTTGTCTTGTAATAATTTAAAATAAAGCTTTCTATGACTAGTGTATTTTGTAACGCCTTCCTTAGCCAACCTATCTAATTCTATAAGTTTATTAAACTCCATTTTGAACCGCCTAGATGCTATTTAGTAGAACCATTGAACAAAAAATATATATTTTGTCAAATTATTAAACTATTTTACAATATGTGACGATTTTTTAATATTTATCGGTTCCGCCTTTAAGACTGTACGTTTTCCCTTTGTATCCCGCCTCTTTTAGCAATCGTATAGCGTAAATGCTTTTGTATCCGTACTTGCAAACAAAAATAGTTTCTACATTTGCGTTCAGCTTATCTTTTAAAAACACGATATTATTTAAAGCTACGGGCAAAGAGTCGGAAAAAACTAAATCTTGTTTTTCGCTTTCTTCGTATACGCTAATTATTTGTATATTCTTTTCATTTTTAAGTTTTATATTTAATTCGTCAGGAGTTATTTCGTTTTCAGCAAAATTGTTAATTTGGCAAAATTCGTCGTAATCTTGAAGTTCTGTTATTGACGGATTTTCGCCGCACAAAGAACAACTTTTGTCTTTTGCAATTTTAAACTCTTTTGTAAGCGTATTAAGCGCGTCAAAATATAATAAACGTCCAATTAAGGGCGCGCCCGCGCCGGTTGTAATTTTTAGAACTTCACAAGCTTGTATGGAGCCTATTATTCCTGTTACTCCCCCTATCACGCCGCTTTCTCCGCATGAAGGAACGCTTCCTGGTTTTGGCGCGACAGGATGGAAACATCGGTAACACGCCCCTTTTTTTGCGTCAAAAACGCTTACCTGTCCTTCAAACTTATATGCCGATGCCCAAACGTCAGGAATGCCGCTGAGAGCGCAAGCGTCGTTTACAAGATAACGCGTTTGAAAATTGTCCGCAGCATCCGCGACAATATCGTAATTTTTAAATATTTCTAAAGCGTTTGCGTTTGTAAGTTTTTCATTATAAGCGCAAACTTTTATTTCAGGGTTTAATTTTTCTATACGCTCTTTAGCAACTTCAACTTTACTTTTTCCAATATCATTATCATTGTAGAGAATTTGTCTTTGCAAGTTTGAAACGTCGACATTATCAAAATCAATAATGCCTATATTTCCTACTCCGGCTGCGGCAAGATATAACGCTAGCGGCGAACCAAGCCCGCCAGCTCCCACGATAAGAACGCGCGAAGTTTTTATGCGTCTCTGCCCCTTAACGCCTATCTCTTTGAGCAATATATGGCTTTTGTACCTTTCGTAAAAATTTTGCATAAAAATTATCCGCCTGCCACAAATCTTAAAATTTCAACGCTGTCGCCGTCTGAAAGGAAACTTTTATGCAAGTCAGTTTGATTTATAACGTTCATGTTTAACGCTACGACAACGGTCTCGGGAATAATATTTTTCTCTTCCAACAACTTCAGAAGAGAAAAATTTTCTTTCACTTTTTCATTTTTTCCGTTTAGCTTAATTGTTATCATTGATACCCTCTAAAGCTTGCCTGACTGTATTTTTAATGTTTGGCGAAGCGGTAATTTCAGTTACCATGCAAATGCTGTCTGGGCGAAATTTACATATTTGACCAATGTTAGAAAGCTTTATTCCTCCGATAGCTACTTTATGAACTTTAATGTTTTTTACGCAATATTTAAGATACTCAATGCCAACAGGCGTGCAAACATTATCTTTTGTGAAAGTTTTAAATATAGGTCCTACGCCGATATAATCTACGCCTTGCTCTTGAGCCGCCAGCGCTTGAGCAGGCGAATGCGTTGAAACGCCAATAGCCATATTGTCGCCGACTATACTTCTTGCTTTCAGAATAGGCAAATCGTCTTGACCCAAATGCAGTCCGTCGCTTTCAACGGCAAGAGCTATGTCTATATCATCGTTTACCACAAAAAATACGTTGTAGTCCGACGTTAGTTTGCGTATTGTCTCGCACTGGTTAAATTTTTCCAATTTTGTTTTATATTTATCGCGGTATTGCAGCGTTTTTACGCCAGCGTCAAGCATTTCTTTAACGACTGTTATATTATCTCGTCCATTTGAGAAGTTCTCTGCGGTAATGGCATACAACCCTTTTGGCGTTTGTTTTTTCATTTAGAACATGTCCTTCATAACGGGCTGATAGCCGGTTTTATAAATCATCTCTTTAACGCTTGCGACGCTTGCGACGTCGTTTATTGTAAATTGCCCTTTTGATAAAACTTCGCTGTTTTTACTTCTTTTTACATATCCGCCTACTTCCGTGCTTGACCCTGCGGACATTTTGGTAACGCCAAGCGGGATAAGGTTATTTCTTAACTCAAAACTTTCTCGCGTAGACGCTGTAATATTTACTCTGTTTATAAAAAGCCTCGCAGCGCATATGGCTTGAACCAACTGCGCGTCGGTTATGGTTGTTTTTGGCTGAAAACCGCCTTCAGAAGGACGCAGTCTTGGAAAAGACATTCCAACTTCCGCATGCGCAAAATTCTTCCTTAAATATTGAGCGTGCATACCTGCAAAAAAAACTTCGCTGATAAAATCTTTTAAGCCAAGCAACGCCCCGACGTTAAGATTTCTATAATTTGCTCTTCCGGCTCTTTCGCATGTTTCAAGGCGGTATCTATAATCGGCTTTTGCGCCTTTTGCGTGCAGCGTTTTATAAAGGTTTTCGTCGTACGTTTCTTGATATATTGTAAGTCCGTCTACGCCCGCAGAAAAAAGTTCTCTGTATTCGTCTTCTTCAAGAGGATAAACTTCCAAATCAACGTCGTCAAAATATTTTTTTAAAACTTTAACGGATTTTTTAAGATATTCCAAAGATGTTTTTACCCTGCTCTCGCCGCACACAAGAAGAATATGGCGTATGCCGTAGCCAGCGATTATTTTACAGTTCTCTTCTATTTCTTCAAAAGTTAAAGCTTCTCTTTTAATATTATTGTTAGCGGAAAAACCGCAATACAAACAATTGTTGACGCAAAAATTTGAAACGTACAAAGGAGCGTACAACAGAATGCTCTTGCCAAAATTATTTACGGCAATTTCGTTTGCTTTGCGGGCAAGAGCTTCAATATGATTTAACGCTTTTGGAGAAAGCAAAACAAGAAAGTCTCGCCGGGATAAGCTTTTCTCGTTAATAATATTTAGTACTTCATTATCTGAAACTTTATCTATAAAAGCGTTAAAATCAAAGTTTTTATATTTTTGCATTTCGTTATAAAAGCTCATACAAACCTCTTAGTTCCTTAAGAATTCTGTTAAAGGAGACGACGCTCTTGCAACATCCGAAACCGCGCCATGCTTTGCAAGATAGGCTTTTCTGCCTGACGTTATGGCGTCTTTAAATGCTTCGGCCATTAAAACGGCGTTTGGGCTTGACGATATGGCTGTGTTTGCCATTACCGCAGCGCAGCCCATTTCCATACACTTGCAAGCTTCAGACGCTTTGCCAAGCCCAGCGTCAACTATTATAGGCGCGTCTATTTCTTCAATTAAAATACGCACCATTTCTTCAGTTCTAAGCCCGCGGTTAGTCCCGATTGGCGACCCCAAAGGCATTATGGCTTTTGCTCCCGCATTTTGCATATCTCTTGCGGCATATAAATCCGCATTCATGTAAGCAAAAACATTAAAGCCTTCTTTTGAGAGCTTTTCGCATGCCTTTGCCGTTTGGTAATTGTCGGGCAATAAATATTTGTTATCGTTTATTATTTCTATTTTTACTAAGTTTGTTCCACAAGCGGCTTTGGCAATTCTTGCAATATTAACCGCTTCATCAGCGGTTCTGGCTCCCGACGTATTTGGCATTATATAAACGTCTTTAGGAATAAAATTTAAAATATTTTCAAGAGGATTTTCAAAATCAAATCTTCTTACGGCGACAGTTATTATCTGCGCTCCGGAAGCTTTTAAAATATCTGGAATTATACTATTGTTAGGGAATTTCCCGCTGCCAATAAACAATCTGCTGTCAAGATTAAGACCCGCGATGTTTAAAGCGTCTTTTTTCATTTTTTCCTCCGATGCAAAAACAGAAAAATCCCTTTAAGAACCTGAAAAATTCTTAAAGGGATTGCATTTGTTTTAAAATCAAGGTCCCTACGTCGGCATTACCCGTATCAGGTTCAGGAGGCTGTAACCTCCGTCGGTTAAGGCGTTTTAACGACCTTCTTCAGTCTTAATATAAAGCGCCCGGCTTTCGGATTGTATCAATTTCGTTTAGGCGTGTCTATTTTTGTTAAAAATAATGCTAACTAGACCAAAAGCATCGACTGAACCTGCCATAAAAACAACGTTAACTTATTGCGCTGCAACGCCCGCCGCAGATTAGCCTATGCCAAATATCTCTCAATGTAAAGACATATTGAGTTATTTTGCTATAATTTCGTAGAATTAGTTATATTTTTTACCGCTAATCCGTTTTTAATTCTTTATCTACTGCTTTTTTGCTAAGTCTTTGCAGTAAACAAATTACAATTTACGAGGTCGCCGATGAGTATAAAGAAAATACTCTTTTCAGTATGTCTATCTTGTTTAGTTGTAATTTCTTATTCTCAAAACAACGATGCCGTTATAAATATTGATCCGCCCGCGCAGACCGTAGTCTTAGAGAATTCGTCAGAACAAGACGAAGGGATAACGTCAAAAATAGCAGGCGACTTGGAGAAAGCGAGGGCTGACGAGAAAGCAAAAAACAAAATCCTTGCCGCAGCGGCGTCTTATAAAAAAGCGGTAATTGCTTTTAAAAAAGGCGACCTTAAAAAATCAAAAAAGCATTTTTCTATATTTATGGATAAACTTTCAAGAGCGGACATAGATCCCGGTCTTTACGCATTTCTTTTTGAAGATAAAGAAATTTATAAATATAACCCAAAGATGTTAAAGCAAAAATATTTGCGCCCCGGATAAATTATAATAGTAAGACCTGGAAGAAAATATTTTGCTTAATAAAAAATACAAACGGAAGTAATGAAGATATTTAAAAACAGAGATATTATTAGGAAAGATTAGACTGCGCGGCAAGTCGTATTTATTTTATATCAAACATAATTAACGTCTAGTTTTGTAACAAATGTTCAAATTAGACAAAAATTATTAGATTTCCTACAATGACGTCGTCTTAAGCAATTCTCTTCTGATACGCAAAGGGGCCATAGTTAAACGGGAGAATGTATCGTTCGCAACGATAAGATGCGGGTTCAATTCCCGCTGGCTCCACCTGTTATTTTTTTTACAGTATCGTAAAATTTGGAAAACAGAGCATTTTTCTATAAATATTCTATAACTTCTTTTTAGAATTATCAGCGAAGTCCCAAAAGCAATGCTTAAAGCAATGCTTATATAGAAGGATTTAACATGGCGATAAAAGAAGAATTTGTTTACAGAAATGAAGATTGGATAGAAGATT
>JAITQE010000004.1 GCA_031289055.1 Candidatus Endomicrobiellum porotermitis | reverse complement strand
TTTCTGTCAAGAAGCTCTTGAAACCCTATGCGCGCAAGCCTTCCGCTACCCGCTCTGTCGCTAAGGTCAACCTTACTCCCTACGTATTATATTATATGTTCAATATCTCTTTCAAGTATATGTCTGTGATTTTCTGGATTTTCAAAACATCTTTTAACGCGCGGAACAAAGTATGCCCGACTTTCGTCTGTTTGCTCGACAAAATGCCCGCCCTCGTACGCTGCGCCGATATGGTTATAAAACTCTTCGGCTATTTGCGCCGCGAAGGCGGCTAGGCTTTGTTGCATACGTCTCTGCGCCGCAAAGCCCGGTCCTTGAAATTTCTGACTATAAAACCTATGAACGCTTAAAAAATGGGATAAATATAGTAAGGGCAAAACTGCAAAAAGGAGTTAAATATGCCGGTTGATTTAACTAGCAGCATATTTTTTTAGTCAAATAATAAGCATGGAATCTCCGTATGAGAAAAATCTATATTTCTCTTTTACGGCTTCATTGTAGGCTTTAAGCATGAGTTCTCTTGACGAGAATGCGCTTGCCATCATGAGAGGGGTAGATTTTGGGAGATGCAAATTTGTTATCAAAGCGTTTATTATTTTAAATTTATATCCAGGATATATAAACTTTGACGTTTCTCCCGAGCGCGCTTTTATCAGAGTTTTTCCGCCTTCTTCAAACCCAACGGCATCAGCGGTTGATTCTAAAGCTCTGACAGAAGTAGTGCCTACGCCGGTAATTTTTTTATTGTTTATAACCGCGTTATTTATTATTTCCGCATTTGTTTCGTCTATTTCAAAATGTTCTGGCAACATATTGTGATTATTTAGATTTTCTACTGTTATCGGTTTAAAAGTACCCCGCCCTACGCGCAGCGTTAAAGTTGCGATATTTACGCCTTTTTCTCTAAGTTTTGAAAATATCTCTTCAGTAAAATGAAGTCCAGCTGTGGGAGCAGCTATTGCGCCTAAAGCCTTAGCATAGACAGTTTGGTATCTTTGCCTGTCAAAATCAGATAGTTCTTGAGCGAGTCCCCCTTTTCTGTTTATATAAGGAGGCAGAGGCATAATTCCGTGCTTTTGTAAAAAGTTCAAAACATCTGGTTTGTTAAATTTGACTATCGTTTCTCCTTGCTCGGTTTTTGATAACGCCTCGCACTCATAGTCGTTGTCAAAATATATTTTTTTGCCTATTTCCACGAAAGGTTTCGTTAAAACTTTATAGTTGTCGTCTTTTTGGCACGGATCAAGAAACAAAAGTTCAATTTTTCCACCGCTTATTTTTTTTCCAAAAAGTCTTGAAGGGACAACTTTAGTCGTATTAATTATTAAACAATCCCCAGAATTGAAGTAATCCGTAATGTCGTAGAATTTTTTGTGGTAAAATTGTTGAGATATTTTGTCTATAACAAAAAGTCTTGATTCCTGTCTATTTTCAACAGGTTTTTGAGCAATAAGCTCTTCCGGAATTTCGTAAGCGTAATTACTCAGCGTATTGTCTTGTTCGGTCATTAAACCTAATCCTTATTTGTACTTTACAGTTTCTATTTTTGTTTTGGGATAGAAGTAGACAAGAATCTTAGAATATGTTTTTCCCTTTTCAGCCATGCCTTTTGCTCCGCACTGGCATAAGCCTGCCTTATGTCCCCACCCTTTACCCTTGAAACAAATTTTATCATCTTTAATTTTTATAGAATCAAAGAAATGACTTTTTATCTTCCATGCGTCAATATTAAGACGAAATTTATAAGCGTTTAATATACATTTTCCATTTGAATGCGTTATCTCCAATTCTTTTGCAGCTCCGGAAGACGTTTTTCCTTTAATTTTAATACTTTTTATTTTTCCGACGGTATTGTCTTTAAGTTTAGCTCTTATAAAATTTTCGTCTAAAGACTGTTCCCACTTTGCATGCGGACTATTGCAACAATAGCGACATTTTACGCCTTTCAAATACGGAGGAGTCTCCTTCCAACCCCAGACGTATTTGGGGTCTTCCGTACTACCTCCGCATGCGGCGTGGAAAACTGTTTGGGCTGGTTTTCCTTGATATGTTAAGACTTGTCCTTTTGTTTCTAAAACCGCTTGATTTGTGTTTTTAGTTTCCGCGCCCAATCCCCCATAAACTTGGCAATGGGTTGTTGAACACAAGTCAAAACCTTGCGAGGAATGGCTGTTTAAGTTGGATATAGCGTAAGTTCTGCTTATAACAGCTTGAGTCTTTAACGCTTCCATATGCCAATCGTCTCCAATTTCTTTTGGCAAAACGCCTTTAATATAATCTTCTATATCTAAAACGTTAATAATATTCATTTTGTCGCCTGATTTTTTTAATACCAAATAGCCTCTATATGGCTTAAAATTTGCAAAAACCGCGCCTTTCGAAGGTTCTATCCTTACCGGAAGAGACAAATCGTATTTGCCTATACGCGCGCCTATTTGCGAACGATAGACGTTAACTGTTCCCTTTGTAAGTTTAAATTTTTTATTTGCCGAGTCGTAAACAAAAAAATCTTTTGAACTTCCAGCTGTAAAAGATGACGCGTCAAGAATAATGCTTACCCTTATACTTTTTTGAACATTGTCCAAAGCGTAAGCGTTGGACAATGAAAAAGAGATTGCAAATACTGCTATTTTAAATAAATTTATCTTCTTCATATGTCGCTAAATCTTTCCTTATAAGATTTACTGCATGCGCAATATTTTTGCACATAATAACCTTTTTGCCTTAGCAAGTCTTTACCTTCATAAAAACCCGGTCTAAAATCATAATATAAAAACTCTACCGCATATTTATACGCCAAACTATCGGCAATCTGTTTTATCAAGTCATGTTTTTGATACGGACTTGAAAGCAATGAAGTCGTAAAAAAATCAAAACCGTTATCTTTTGCAAAGATAGCTGTTTTTTCAAGTCTAAGATTATAACAAAGATTGCACTGCTCGGAGCTTCTGCCTTTCCATTCTTTATAATTATATAGAAAATCCAAATCTTGACGGAAACGAACGCCTAACTCTTTGGCGTATCTTATCGCTGACTCTTTTCTGTTTTTGTATTCTCTTTCGTCGTAAATATTGGGATTATGCCAATAAAAATATATGTCGTAAATATTTTGCAAAATTTTTACGGCAGAAGCCGAGCATGGAGCGCAACAGATATGTAATAAAACTTTCTTTTTTGTATAAAGAGATTTATTCATTAGTCTTCTTAAAGCAACTCTTTTTGGAAGTTTTTTGACGGTTCAACGCCGAGATGTTTATATCCGGCTTCGGTAACCAATCTGCCTCGCGAAGTTCTTGCGATGAATCCGGATTGTATAAGATACGGTTCGTAGACGTCGGCTATTGTGTCTGATTCTTCCAAAATCGCGACTGCAATCGTGTCAATACCTACAGGTCCTCCGCCAAACTTTTCAACCATAACTGTAAGAATAAGCCTGTCCATCTTATCAAGGCCCGCATTATCAACTTCTAAAGCCCTTAACGCCGCTTTTGCTATATCCAAAGTAATTTTACCGCCTTCTAGTTCGGCAAAATCCCTTACTCTTTTTAATAGCCTGTTTACAATTCTGGGCGTACCTCTTGAACGTCTCGCTATTTCTTCGCCCGCTTCATCGTCAATTGCTATATTCATGATAGACGCAGAGCGCTTAACTATATGCGTCAAGGTTTTTATTCCGTAAAAATCTAAATGTTCTATAATGCCAAATCTATCCCTCAAAGGGCTTGATAAAAGTCCCGCTCTAGTCGTAGCTCCTATTAGAGTAAAGCGCTGTACAGGGAGTTTAATGGTTTTTGCAGAGGGTCCCTGACCTATTATAATATCAAGCTCAAAGTCTTCCATAACTGGATACAAAGATTCTTCAACAAGATGGTTCATTCTATGAATTTCATCTATAAAAAATATGTCGCCTTCAGAAAGGTTTGTAAGAATTGCAGCTAAATCGCCTACTCTTTCTAATACTGGTCCAGACGTCATTCTAAGATTGCCGCCCATCTCTTTTGCAATTATATGGGAAAGAGTCGTTTTTCCAAGACCCGGCGGAGCATAAAACAAACAATGGTCCAAAGCTTCTCGTCTTTTTTTTGCCGCTTCTATAAAAACTTTAAGATTGTTCTTAAGCTTATCTTGACCTATAAAATCGTCAAGGCTTTGAGGTCTTAAAGAGTTTTCTATCCTGTCTTCCTCAGACGTTTTAGCGGCTTCAACTATTCTTTCCATTTCATCCATTGTTTACAATTCCTGCAAGGATTTAGTTATTAGATTTTCTAAAGTTATATTTTCGTTTTGCTCGTATACTTTATTTACCACAGCTCTTACTCGCTGCTCTTTGTATCCTAAAGATATAAGCCCTTCTATAGCTTCTAAAATCAATTTATTTTCAGTTAAATTTACGCTAGCCCATTTTTCTTTGCCTGACACTTTTACGCTTGCTATTTTGTCTTTTAAAGCCGCTATAAGCTTATCCGCAGTCTTTTTTGTAAAACCAAACACAGCGTGCAGCATGGATGGATTTTTTGAAATTATGGCAGTTTTAAAATCAGCAAAAGACTTGGAAATTTTATCCATGTATTCCATTGCTTTCTTGGAGCCAGTTCCTGGAACTTCATCTTTTATTAAAAGGTACATATCCCTTTCTTCTTTAGTTAGGAAACCGTATAAACATATAACCCCGCCATACATTCCCGAGACGCTTTCAACAATATATAGTTTTACTTGGCTGCCAATTTCAGGAAGCTTAGAAAGTGAAGACAAAGCGGCAGAAATCTCGTACCCTATGCCGCTGACGTCTATCGTAATGCTATTTGTTGATTTAAACTCCAAAATACCGGAAATGTAATCTAACATAATATCCTTTAAATGCGTATTGCAAATGATCGCAGTTTTTTAACGCAAAAACTTAAAAGACAAGGCGACCTATCGTCGCCATTTTATTGTGCTAATATGACATATCGCCATTGCCAACGCATCTGCAGTATCGTCAGGTTTTGGTGTTTCTTTGAGCTTTAAAAAAGTCTTGACCATATGTTGCATTTGATGTTTGTCCGCCGACCCATAGCCTGTAAGGGCCATTTTTACGCATCTGGGGTTGTATTCAAATAAAGGGATTTTATTCATTGAGACGGTTAGAACGATAGCTCCTCTTGACTGTCCTACGGACGCCACGCTCTTAGACGCTTTTAAAAAAAACAATTCTTCTATAGCAACGACTTCAGGTTTATGTCTGTTTATAATAGATTGAAGTTCGTCATGAACCGTCTGAAGCCTTTCTATAAGAGGAGCAGGACACGTTGTCTTAATACAACCATACTGTATGGGGTTAATTTGATCTCTGGAAAAAGCCTCGACAACCCCCCAACCTGTAAGGGAAAGACCCGGATCAATTCCAAGAACTATCATTACTCTTCTATTTTCTCCATTTCCTCAGAAGGAATATCAAAATTTGCATACGCATTCTTAACGTCGTCGTGTTCTTCCAAAGAATCCATAAGTTTTAACATACATTTCGCATCGTCGCCTGAGAGATTTATTTGCGTCTGAGGGATCATTGAAATTTCATCGGAAACAACGTCTATATTTTTTTCTTTCAAAGCTTTCTTTACATTTTCTAAGTCTGAAACGGCAGTTATAATTTCGTACACGACGCCGGCGGCTTCGCTTTTAAAGTCTTCAGCGCCCGATTCCAACGCTGCGTTCATAACTGTTTCTTCATCATTTCCGACTTTGTTTACAGCGACGCATCCCTTTCTGTCAAACATCCAGCCTACGCAGCCCGCTTCGCCTAGACTTCCTTTATGACTTGAAAATATTTTTCTTATTTCTGAAGCCGTTCTATTTTTATTGTCTGTAGTTACTTCAACTATCAAAGCAACGCCCGCAGGTCCATAACCTTCGTAAACCATCTCTTCGTAAGTCGCACCAGGTATTTCTCCGTTGCCTCTTTGAATAGCTTTTTTTATATTGTCTTGAGGCATGTTTACTTCTTTAGCGTTTTCAATAGCCTTTCTTAAACGAGCATTGTTTTCAATCTGAGCGCCGCCTTCTTTTGCAGCGACAACAATTTCCCTTATAATTTTTGTAAACGCTTTGCCTTTTTTTGCGTCTGTTATCGCTTTTTTGTGTTTAATACTTGCCCATTTATTATGACCTGACATAGGTTTGTTCCTACCTCCCGCTATGAAAATAATTTATATTTTTATAATTTCAAAATTATAAACCGCTTCGCTGCCGCACTCTCGCAATGGCTTACATACCTTTACGTTTGAGACCTATTCCTGACTTTAATTCTGCGACAGATTTTTTCAATTCAGTTTCTATAACGGACATATCGATAAAATTCTTTCTCTTTTCTTTCATTTCTTTGGCAAGTTTTACAGCCTGCGCTATCTTGTGTTTATTAGTCTCATCAGACTGTGCGGCAAACTCCGCTATTACATTAACGTTTTTATTTGTAATCTCGGCGAAACCGCCTGTTACAGTTATTTTTTTTACGCCGTTTACACAATCAAGCATTATTTCGCCGTGCGTTAACTCAGTTACAAGTCCCTCATGTCCGGGCAAAACCGTTATTATGCCGCTTGTCGTAGGAAAAGAAGCAGAACGTATTTCCCCTTTAAAAACAAGCCCTTGCGGCGATAAAATCTCTATTCCAAAATTATTCATATTTTCCTACTTTTATTAATGTTGAGAAGTTTTTTTGGCTTTTTCAACAGCCTCTTCAATTGAACCTACCATATAGAAAGCTTGCTCTGGCAAAGAGTCATATTTTCCTTCAATAATTTCTTTAAAACCTCTTACAGTGTCTTCAATCTTAACGTACTTGCCTTCAATGCCTGTAAAAGTCTCTGCGACAAACATAGGCTGAGTCAAGAATCTTTGAACTTTTCTAGCTCTTGAAACAATTATCTTGTCTTCATCAGAAAGCTCGTCCCTGCCGAGAATTGCTATTATGTCTTGCAAATCCTTATATTTCTGCAGAATTTTTTTGATTGACATTGCCACATTGTAGTGGTCGTCGCCGATTACGTTAGGATCCAAAAGTCTTGAAGAAGACGTGAGCGGGTTAACGGCAGGATACAAACCTTGCTCCATAATTGCTCTGTCTAGAGTTAAGGTTGCGTCTAAATGGGCAAAAATAGCCACAGGGGCCGGATCTGTATAATCGTCGGCAGGGACGTAAACAGCCTGAACAGAAGTAAGAGAGCCTTTGTTTGTTGATGTAATTCTTTCTTGCAAATCTCCCATGTCTTTTGCTAAGTTAGGCTGATAGCCTACCGCCGAAGGCATTCTTCCCAAAAGCGCGGAAACTTCGCTTCCCGCTTGGGCGAATCTAAATATATTGTCTATAAACAACAAAACATCTTCGCCTTTTTGATCTCTGAAATACTCTGACATCGTAAGAGCCGTAAGAGCTACTCTCATTCTGTTTCCCGGAGGCTCGTTCATCTGACCAAAAACCAAAACGGTCTTGTCCATAACTTTAGACTCTTCCATTTCCATCCACAAATCTGTTCCTTCTCTGGTTCTTTCTCCTACTCCGGCAAAAACAGAGTGTCCGTTGTGCACAGCGGCTATATTTCTTATAAGTTCTTTAACAATAACCGTTTTACCTACTCCGGCGCCGCCGAAAATACCAATTTTTCCTCCTTTCGTGAAAGGGGAAATCAAGTCTATAACTTTAATGCCCGTTTCAAGCATTTCAGGCGTAGTTTTTTGATCTACAAAAGCAGGGGCAGGTTTGTGTATAGGGTTTCTTTCTACCGAAGCGTCAATTTCCCCTAAAGCATCTATAGGTTCTCCCAAAACGTTAAATATTCTTCCGAGAGTTTTCTCCCCTACCGGCACGCTGATTGGAGCGAAGGTTCTCGTCGCCTTCATTCCTCTTTTCATTCCGTCGGTAGGACCCATAGCTATGGTTCTTACTTCGGAGTTATCCATTTCAAACATGGTTTCAAGGGTTAGTTTGCCGCCATCGGGCGTTTGCATAGTCAAAGCTTCATACACCTCAGGCGCATGTTCTTCAAACCTAAAGTCAACAACAGAGCCTTGAACTCTTATCACAACGCCTTGATTTTTAAGTTCTTTTTCTTTATTTTCCATTTTACATTCCCTGTTGTCCGTTAGCAAGATCTAATAACTCGTTAGTAATTTTCTCCTGTCTGGACCTGTTATAAATATTAGTTAAAGATGCAAAAATATCTTTGGCATTGTCTTTTGCGTTTTTCATAGCCGTCATTCTTGCAGCCTGCTCAGAAGCGTAAGCGTTCATAATTGCGCTATAAAACCCAACTTCAAAATAAAAAGGAAGCAAATCTTTTAAAACCTCAAAAGGACTTGGCTCAAATAGATGATCAATGCTAACCTCTTTGAATTCTTGGTCTGGCTTTATAGGAAAAATTTCCTCAACTATAGGCTTTTGCGCAAGCATATTTTTAAATTCTGTGTATATTACGCTTACTTTTACGACTTCGCCTGAAATATAAAACTTTTTGGCTATATCTATCATAGGATATATATCGTCGTAACTTGGGAATTTTGTACCCATTTCAAAAGATGCAAGAATATTGTACCCGCGTCTTGTGACGTCCCCCGATGCCTTTTTGCCTATAACCACAATATAATCGTCATCTTTCAAATACGCGTTTACAGTCTTCAACAGATTTACAGCCAGTCCCCCTGCAAGACCTTTATCTGGAGAGATTATATACACAAGGCGTTTCCCTTCGCTTTCCTTCAAAAACTTTTCCATTTCTTTGGAATACAAATCTTGATCCGTAATAATTCTCTGCGCTATATTCTTAATTTTTCTTGAATACGGATTGTGCTTATCTACGGAATCCTGAGCTTTGCGTATTTTAGACGCCGAAATCATTTCCATGGCTTTGGCTATTTGAGCAATGCTGTTTGAAGTTTTAATTCTCTTTTTAAGCTGTTGCAGATTCTGAGCCATAGCTGTTTACACTCTTAAATTCATTTATTTCTTTTTCAAGTTCAGCTTTCAGCGCATCGTCTATCTTTGCGCCTGTTGACAGTTCCTTTACGGTCTCTGGATAGGTTTTCTTAACGTAATCTATCATCTGGCGTTCAACTGTTACAACTTTATCTACGTCTATATTGTCAAGAAGACCTGACGTTACTGCAAAAATTGATAATATTTCAGAGATTTCATCATAAGGTCCGTATTGAGGCTGCTTAAGAATTTCAGAAATTCTTTTTCCTCTTTCAAGGCGTTTTAGAGTATCTTCGTCTAAATCGCTCCCAAACTGCGTAAAAGCCTGAAGCTCTCTAAACTGGGAAAGTTCAAGCCTTACCGGACCTGCCAACTGTTTCATTGACTTGGTCTGCGCCGCGCCGCCTACGCGGGACACAGAAAGTCCGACGTTAATAGCGGGACGCATGCCTGAGTTAAACAAATCTGCTTCTAAATATATCTGTCCATCGGTAATAGAAATGACGTTTGTAGGGATATACGCCGATAAATCGTTTCCCTGAGTTTCAATAATCGGCAAAGCCGTGAGAGATCCTCCCCCTCTTTTGTCAGACATCTTTGCAGATCTTTCAAGAAGCCTTGAATGCAAATAGAAAATATCGCCGGGATAAGCCTCGCGACCTGCAGGTCTCTTGATTAATAATGAAATCTGTCTGTACGCCCAAGCGTGTTTTGTTAAATCGTCGTAAACAACCAAAACATCCTCGCCTTTATCCATAAAATATTCGCCGATTGCGGAAGCCGCAAGAGGCGCAATATATTGCATTGAAGCAGGGTCAGAAGCAGTTGCAGCTACAACTACGGCGTAATCCATAGCGCTTTCTTCTTTTAACTTTGCAACTATTGACGCTAAGTTAGACTGTTTCTGTCCTATTGAGCAGTATATGCATACGACTCTTTTTAAGCCCATATCAAGTTTTTTTTGATTTATTATGGCATCTACGGCTATGGCAGTTTTTCCCGTGCCTCTATCGCCTATGATAAGTTCTCTCTGACCTCTTCCTATAGGCGTCATAGCGTCTATGGCTTTAATTCCTGTTTTCAAAGGAGTATCAACCGGACTTCTTTCAATAATTCCGGGAGCTATTTTTTCAACCGGATAACAGGATGAGTTATCGCGCTTAAGCCCGTTTCCGTCTATAGGCTCTCCAAGCGCGTTAACGACCCTTCCTATAAGCTTGTCTGAAACAGAAACGTTCAAAACTTTTCCCGTTGACTTTACCTTCATTCCGCGCGACACGCGGCCAGTATTTTTAATTAGAATAATTGAAACAAAATCTTCGTCAATATTTAATACAAACCCTACGGAACCATCGTCAAATTCTATTTCTTCATAATATCCCGCGTTAGAAAGCCCTGAAGCTTTTACAATTTCGTCGCCTATAGTCTCTACAACTCCAAAGTTTACAAGTTCAGGATTTGTTTTAGCGGAATATAACTCTTTTTCAATTTTTTGTATTATTTCTTCCGGTTTCATTATAATCTCTCTTTTATGACATTTAAGATTCTTCTTGCTATCCCTGAAACGCTGTAATCTAAAATGAAATCGCCATATTCAAAACGCACGCCGCCGGCAACAGCCGCATCGTCGCGTTTAAAAGTAATCTTTTTACCGGGAAACGCCGCTTCTATTTTACTTTTGCTCGCGCCGCTAAGTTCTCCGGCAAAAGTTGCGAGAACATTCTTATCTTTTATTTCGTTAGACAACAAGCGAACAAACGTCTTAAGTTCTTGCCTTGAAAGGTTTGAATAAACCCAATTTAAATCTTTTTCCGACAAATCGTCGTATTCCGCTATTGATTTTGCAAGTTCTTTAATTTGCGATCTTTTCATCTATTCTTTCCAAAGCGCGAGACATTAACTTTTGTTTTTCTTCTTCAGTAAACAAGTCTGATAAAACTCTAGATAAAATTTTGCTTGAAACATCAACAGACATTTTACCTATTTGCTTATTCATGTTTTCAAATTCGGCAGAGGCTTTATCCTTTGCTTCTTCTATAATTTGCCGTGAACGAGACTTTGCCTTGACTAGCGTTTTCTCTTTTAATTCGTCGGCAGACATTTTAACCGACGACATTAGCTTGTCAGCGCCAACTTTAGCGTCGGTAAGAATCTTTTTCCTTTCTTGTCCCGCATTTTCCAAAGCCACTTTTGCATTTTCAGCGTCTTGCAAAGATTGCTCTATTTTGCGTTTTCTCTCGTCAAGCATTTTCTTTAAAGGTTTAAACAAAAACTTTTTAAGAATAAACGCTATGATAAGAAAATTTATTAGCTGAAACAAAAACAACTTAGTTTCTAAACCAAATTTTTGTATTATTTCCATTTTTGTCTCTTTGAATTAGAATGCTAAAATAAGAGAATAAATAGCTATAGATTCGGCAAAAGCCATTGCTATAAGCATGTTTACCATTATTTTTCCCGAAGCTTCTGGATTGCGACCTATAGCTTCAACTGCTTTTGCTCCAATCATGCCAATCCCCAAAGCAGGACATAATCCGCCGATTGCAATAATAATTCCGCCTGTAAAAGTCATTTTCTGTCTCCTTAAATTAGTGTGATTTATCTGTCATAATATGCATAAACGCCATGGTGAGCATCGCAAATACAATAGCTTGAATAAGAGCGACCATAAGCTCAAGCCCTATAAATGGTAAAGGAAGTCCAAATGGACACAAGCCGTACATTGTCGTCATAACCTTTTCCCCTGCAAAAACGTTTCCCAATAGACGGAAAGAAAACGATATAAACTTTGCCAATTCATTTACAAATTCTAAAATGCCGACAAATAAAAATATTGGGAACATTTTAAAAGTTATAAATCTTGTAACGTATGATTTTACGCCAGTGTGCTTAACGCTAAGACAATGGGCGGCTATGACTGACGCAACCGCCAGAGCCAAGGTTAAGTTTAAGTCGCTGGTAGCGGCTCTAAAAAGAGCGACTCCGTGATGTCCCGAGGAAGACGTGCGAAACCTTATAGATTCAAATCCGGGAATTTGAGCGACTAAATTTGAAATTACTATAAACAAAAAAAAAGACAATACCCAAGGATATATAAAAGAGGCTCTTTCTCCAGCGATGCTCTCGGTTGTTTCTCTAAAATAGTCTGAAACAGCCTCAACGGCATTTTGCGCTTTCCCGGGCTTGAGAGTAACCGCTCTGCCGACTATTAAAACTAAAGTCATAAGAATTGCATCGGTAATTAACGTAGTAACGACTGTATTTGTTATAGGAAAACCCGCTATAGTAAACAGTAGTCCAGGACTTACTTGCATACTAACTCCTCGTTTTCGTTTCTTTACTCGTGTTTAGCGCTTGAATATATTTTATCGCATCTTTGTCATTAGGGTTTATGCGATAAACTTCAATCCATTGTTGTCTTGCTTTATCTTTTTTACCTAATCCGCCGTAAAGCAAGGCAAGATTCTTTCTAGCATTCATGTTATGAAAATCCAAATCTAGCGCTTTTAAATACACAGCTTCCGCTTTGTCAAATTTCTTTTGAGCTATATATGAAAATCCAAGTTGATTATAGGTCTCGGAATAATCATTTTTTCGTCTAGAACTCCAATCTTCAACCCAAAAATTATGAGGATAATCCCATAGTTTTTTAGGATACTCTAAATGAGCTAACAAAATTTTTTCAGAATTTTCAAAATCGCCAACTTGAGCATACAACGACGATAGACCATAATACGACATTGGAAATATCGGATCTATTTCAATATATTGCTCATAATACTTCTTACAGCTGTTGAATGCGTCGGCAACAGCTTTTTCCTGTTTAACAATAACGTCTCTCGGCTTGCCTTCTTCAATATACTTCTGTAACAAAAGTTTATTATCGTTAAACAACCTTAGATACATCATACCGGCGTACCATTTGGATTGTACAAAATTCGGAGCCATATTCCAAAGCTCTTCAAAAACTTTTTCCGCCAAAGCCGCATCGCCCGCTTTCCATCTATCCAAATGAACGTTGATTTTAAAATACTTTGACATCGCATAAGAAGGATTATTTTCATTTACTTTTTCTGGAAAGAACAATAGCTTTCGCATGCAGCAAATCTGCTTTGAAATATCCTTTTGTAAACATAATCGCCCAAGCAAAAATAATAACAGTTATCAATTGCAAAATAAGTTTGACGGTTTTTTTAAAATAGTCTTTGTTTGCAATATTTCCGCGTTTTATAGAGTTTGCGCTTATGGATAAAGTTAGTCCTACCAAAAGCCAAAACATAACCCCTGAAGACACAAACTTTAATGAAACGCACACTAAGCCATGGATAAGTTGCGCGGCAAAAGCCGATATAACGCCAAGCTGTAAATACAGCGTAGGTTCGTTTCTAGGGGTTTTGTTTGTATGCAAAAATAATATATTTTTGTATCCTAAAACCAATACATAAACAACAAGAACAAGAAAAATTGTAAGTCCCACTATGCCTTCATCGTGCCATACTTCAAGATATTCATTTTCAGGGTGGTCGCTTTCCGTGTTATGTTTACCTTCAATAAAAAATATCTGAGGTCTTCTCCAAGACGGGTAAGTTAGATAAAATGTCCCAATTCCTGTGCCTAAAACAGGGTTTGTATTTATCATTTCCCAAGTTGAGAGCCATGTAAATACTCTGAAAGAAGCGCTATCGGTTCTTTCCCGAGTTTTATGATATATGACAAAAACTGCTAAAGATGAAACAATCGACATACATACTGCCAGTATAGTTAGCAATTTTTTGTTGATTTTATTTTTTAAAAATACAAACGCGTACAGCGCCGCAAAAACGACACCGCCTGAAGCAAACCCAAGCCATATTCCTTTTGACATTGTATAATAAGAACATATTACAATCATAAACCATAAAACAGCAAGATAAAGTTTCTTTTTATACACGAATAAAGCTAGGGTTATGGAACTCATGACAATCAAGAAATCGCCAAAAAAGTTGGGATTGCCAAAGCTTGACATTATCCTGTCGTAAAACGCTTGCCTCCAAGCAAAAGGGTCTAAACCCGACGAGAATGCTTCTTTAGGGTACATGTGATAGTCAAATATCTGCAATATGCCGTACGCGCACACAGCAAACGCCGCCACAATAAGCCAATTTTTTAGACGCAATATTTTCTTGTCATCATCAAATTCGTCAACTAACATAAAAACTATGCCGCAATATATAAATCTTCTAAGAAATTCGTTTAAACTGGCAAGCTTAAAAGGAGAAATAGAAAGAGAAGCTGCTCCAGATAATAAGAACAAAACTATAGGTAAAATGTAGACAAATTTGTTTTTAAGCAGAGAAACCCGCCCCTCTTCTATTTGCAGAAGAAGCCAAGTCATTATCAAAAACAAACCGCCTATGTGAAAAATTGTGATTTTTATTTGAGCCGAATCATACGTGCCAAGATAAAATGATACCGCCGTCAAAAAGTAAAAAATAGGAAGACCAAAAAGAAGCGTTTTTCTAAGAGCTTTCTGAGTCATAATAGGATTTTCCCTCGCAATTGAAAGATCGCAACGATCGGTATTCTATCTAATTATTCAAAACTCGGTCAATAATTTTTACTAATTGGCATAGGGAATTTGCGCCCCGTATTTTGTATAAAAAGAGTAACGCCTACGGAAATATCTGTTTTTGGAAGCAGAGGCGAGAATTTAAAATTTAAAATTTCCCAAAAAGGAAGCAGA
>JAITQE010000012.1 GCA_031289055.1 Candidatus Endomicrobiellum porotermitis | reverse complement strand
AGATGATAGAGAATTTGAAAGACGCGTTACTGCCGTAAGTAATATGGAAAACAAGTTTTTGCTGTAAAATTATCATTAAACTGCGAAGCAAAAATAAGATAGTTAAAATTAATGAGTTTTAAAATTTTACTCCGTCCAGCCGTCGGAGTTTTTAAAGTTAATCGTTTATCCCGCTAACACAGCGGGCTTTTTGTTTTTTTTCTTGTAATGCTTTTATATAATTTGTAGAATGCCTAAAAGCGGAGAGCAAAAATGGACACAAAATTTGCAAAAGAAGCTTTAACGTTTGATGATGTTCTATTAATTCCCCAGCATTCGGAAGTATTGCCCAAAGATGTTCTTTTGAACACATCCCTCACAAAGAAAATTAAGCTTAACATACCCCTTATGAGCGCCGGAATGGACACTGTGACAGAATCAAAAATGGCTATAGCCATAGCTAGAGAAGGCGGCATGGGCATAATCCATAAAAACATGTCCATAGAGTCTCAAGCTATGGAGGTTGACCGAGTTAAACGAAGCGACAACGGCGTTATATATAATCCGTTCTCTCTGAAAAAAGACAATACTCTTGGCGAAGCAAAAACGCTTGCGGAAAGATATAAAATATCCGGCGTTCCAATAATTGACGACGCCGGCAAACTTATCGGAATCATCACAAATAGAGATATGCGTTTTGAAAACGATACCAATAAAAAAATTTCCGAAATAATGACTAAAAATAACCTTGTGACCGCAAAAATAGAAACTTCTTTGCAAGAGGCAAGAGATATTTTGCAAAGCAAAAAAGTTGAAAAGTTGCCTTTAGTGGACGACAATTTTATTTTGAAAGGGCTTGTTACAATTAAAGACATAGAAAAATCCATCCGTTATCCTAATTCGGCAAAAGATGAAAAAGGAAGGCTTCTAGCAGGAGCGGCTATAGGAATAACAAGAGATATGCTTGAAAGAGCAAAAACTCTGGCTGACGCCAATGTAGACGTTATAGTTATAGACACGGCTCACGGACACAGCCAAGGCGTGCTTGAAGCTGTAAAAAAAGTAAAAGACGCTTACCCGCAAGTTCAGATAATAGCAGGAAACATAGCTACGGCTGAAGCGGCTGAAGACTTAATTAAAGCAGGAGCAGACGCTATAAAGGTAGGAATTGGACCCGGAGCCATATGTACGACAAGAATTGTCACAGGCATAGGAGTGCCTCAGATAACTGCGGTTTACGATTGCGCTCAAGTTGCGGCAAAATATGGCGTGCCTGTAATAGCCGACGGCGGAATTAAATATTCGGGAGATATACCAAAAGCTATCGCCGCAGGCGCAAGCGTATGCATGATGGGATCGCTGTTTGCAGGAACGACTGAAAGCCCCGGAGAAGACGTAATTTATAACGGAAGAACATTTAAAACATACAGAGGAATGGGGTCGTCATCCGCTATGGCTGCCGGAAGCAGCGACAGGTATTTTCAGGAAAATTCAAAGAAATTGGTAGCTGAAGGCGTAGAAGGACGCGTGCCTTACAGAGGCGCAGTCGGCGACGTTGTCTACCAATTAATAGGCGGACTTAGAGCGGCTATGGGCTACTGCGGAACGCGCACAATTCAAGAACTTAGAGAAAAAGGACAGTTCGTTAAAATAACGTCGGCAGGGCTTACTGAAAGTCACCCTCATGACATATTTATAACGAAAGAAGAAAACAACTATTCTTGGAATAAGCGTTAACTGTGCGCCGCTAATTATAATTTTGCACGCGTCCAACGCCTAATTAATCTACCAAAATCGGCATATTCAGTTTTTACCGTCCCGTACTAGAATCTTTTTCGGAATCATCAAATAAATGGTAAGGTTTTGTTAATAACTTTTTATCAGTATCGGCAGGCTCCGGATCAATATTGTCTTCGTAAAGAGAACAAAAATACTTTAAAAATCCTCTTTTATTAAAGCTTGGCAAATCTTCATCCATCACGTTTGCTATGTCAAAAACTAACGCTTCGCACATCTCATCCGATTTCATCGCCAGCAGAAAGCTATCCTTGACCAAATAGCAGACGGACATCTCTGAATTTCAATCTCCTTTTCTTCTTCTCTATAGTCTCTCTTTCCAAGCCCAGATAATTCACCACCACATTCTAGTATTTTTGTACTACCTTGGGACACGTCCCGGAAGCCCTATATCCGACACACGCCGCATTCTTCTCCAGAACCAAGTCCTATACCTGTCTTTCTTGTGCTGGATTGAACACTCTTTCGCGTAAATTTCTCATTTCATTATTAACGCTTTATTAACGCTTTGAAAACTGAAAGCGCTTTCTAGCTTTCGGTCTTCCGGGTTTTTTTCTTTCAACCATTCTTGAATCTCTGGTTAAAAGACCTTCTTTTTTCAACGCAGCTTTTGATGCTTCATTAAGTTCCAAAATCGTCCTTGCCAAGCTATGGCTTATAGCTCCAGCTTGACCGCTTACGCCGCCGCCGTTTACCTTGACAAAAAAATCATAACTCTTTACGCCTTCCCAAATATCCAAAGGTTTTAAAGCTGTCTTTTTTAATCTTTCCAATCCGCCAAAGTATTCATCTAGAGTCTTATTATTTATTACAATTCTACCATTGCCGCTTGCCACCCTTGTTCTGGCAATCGCGCTTTTTCTGCGCCCCGCGCTTAAATAAGAAACGTTGCTCATTTTTTCTCCTCTTTACTTTGCCGACGCTAATTGCGCGCTGTGCGTATGTTTGTCTTCTTTAAATACTTTAAGTCTTGTAATCTGCCTATCTGCAAGTTTGTTCTTTGGAAGCATGCCTTTTACTGCGGCAAGCAACGCTTTTTCCGGACTCTTTTCCATCAAAACAGAATAAGGCGTTAACTTTGCTCCGCCTGGATACCCGGAATATGTGAAATATGTCTTCTGATCAAGCTTTTTACCAGTAAGAACAATCTTGCTTGCATTTACAACAACGACAAAATCGCCGCAATCTATATGGTTTGTATAGAAAACCTTCTTTTTGCCTCTTAAAAGCTCCGCTATTTCAACCGCAAGTCTCCCTAAAACTTTCCCGTTTGCGTCTATCAAGCGCCATTTTCTTTCAATCTCGCCTTGTTTTGGTAAATAAGTTTTTTTATTCATCTCTAAAACCTTGTCCTATAAAATTATACTGCCTTCAAAAAGACAAAACACGACGGCAATTATAAACTCTAAAATACACCCGCCGACAATGACATCGTCTATTATAAGCTGTTAAACCTTGTCGGGGCAACCAAGCTTTTAACATCTATATCCAGTCGTTATTGTACCATACAGAACAGAAATAAATTTTACTAAACAAAACTGCAAATGTCAAAACGTAATGCCTATCTTAGCGCCGTACTCCATTGCGGTATTCTTTGGTTCAAAAAGATATTTATATTTTACTATTCCAGATTCCACAACAGAATAATACTTTTTCCCGGACTCATCTATATTCCAGTATTTTACAAACGGCTCAAGGAATACTGCAAAACTCTCTCCTATTTCCTTAGAAATCCTAGCTGACGCTCTAAAACCGTATCCTTTATGTTGAAAGTTTTCTGTAGTCTCCCCTTTTCCTTCAATATCTATGCACGAGGTCTGCCGACCTATCAAAAACAGATCAAATTCAGGGTTTAAATTGAACAACCAACCATTATCCAAATCAGACCTCGCTATTATACCCAACGGTATATATAAATACGTTGAATATCTGTCATATCCGGAAATTTCGGCAGGTTCTCCGCCTTTAATGTAGCAATAATCCTTTAATCTATTAAACAACCCTCTAAAACCAAAACCTAAATATGGCATTACCGCAGACTTATATTCATTGAAAGGCAATGCTAAACCGTATAAGAATCTATGTTCTTGATAAAAATCCGCGCGGCAATTTAATTTAAATTTTATCGCTCCGTCTCGCGAACATCCATCATAAACAAGATCTCCAAAAGAAAGAGCGACTTGATATGACCAGAATGAAGATTTCTCGGCACTTTTACGCGATAAATATTCGTAAGATAGCCCGCGCCTTTCTCCTTCAATAGACATGAATTCTTCGCCTTTATTGTTAACTTCTTGATACTTATATCCGTTTATTTCAAAGCCTATAGAATGTTCTTTCTGCCTGACAGCCACAGACAAAGAGCTTCCCGTAACCAAACAAATAAAAATAAACAATAAAACCAACTTTTTCATAAAAATATTTCCCAGATTTAAGATTATTTGCCTTTATATTTATAAATAAGATTTTAATTGATATTTTGGCGGGCGACGCTCATCATAAGTTTAATTCTGTTTATTTGATTTACCTCGCTTGCTCCTGAATCGTAATCAATAGCCGCTATATTTACGTCATTGTAACGATTCTTCAATTCTTTCATAACGACTCTACCTGTTATGTGGTTTGGCAAACAACAAAAAGGCTGTACGCATAAAATATTTTTTGCGTCGTTTTCTATAAGCTCAAGCATTTCGGCGGTTAAAAGCCACCCCCTCTCCTGCCTGATTGCACAAGGAAACAATATCAGAAACTTTTTTGCCATTTTTTTGTAGTTTGATAAGAGCCGAAATTATCGCTTTTATTTAGCGCCTTTCTTATAACCGCGCGCAGCATCTCTATATACCCGCTTGTCATAAGCGATATTATTTTGCTTTTAAAACTACCTTCAAGGTATTTATGTTTATAAACGTCGTCTAACACAAAATAAATAATTGTATCCATCAGGTTAGGAACCACAACATCCGCTCCTTCTTTTTCCAAAGAAGAAACTAAATTATTGTTTGCCGTCGGGTGAAATTTAACCAAAACCGCTCCTACAATTCCAACGCGAGGTTTTTTAATTTTTTTGACGGCTATATTGTCAAAATCTCTTATTATTTCTTTTACAGTTCTTCTAAAATTAAACCATGCGTTCTTGCTTATAATGTCCGAAAGACGCCTAAGCCACGACTCCGTCAAAGCGTCGGTTTGTCCAACGCAGCGTTCGTAAGGACGCCTACGATTTGAAAGTTTCATAATCAAACCGCCGTAAAGAATAACTAAAATAAAATCTCTGAACATTGGGAATGAAAATCCAATAGATTTGTTTTGCGACGATTTTGAAGCGTTCAAAGGAAACACGGATACTTTTTCAAAACCGGCTTTACTAATCGCTTTCCTTACAAGACGGGAATAATTTGTAGCTCTGCAACCGCCGCCCGTCTGAGAAATTACCAAAGCTGTATTGTCCAAATCATACTTGCCGGACTTTAAAGCGTTAATAAATTGTCCTATGATTATTATTGCCGGATAACACATATCGTTGTTTACGTACTTAAGACCTTCTTCAATATCATTTGCCGAAACTTTTGATAAAACTTTTAATTTCACTCCGTATTTGCTAAAAACGGATTCCGCCAAGCTAAAATGTATCGGAGACATCTGCGGACATAAAACTGTATAAAAATCTTTTGCGCTTTTTTATTTTGTAAAACGTTCTCGCATCTATTGCCTGAAACAAACGATCTGCCATCGTTAAAATTTGAAATATTTAAAAGACATCTATTTTCGCAGCCCGCGCAGCGCGCGTTTTTTGTCTCGTAAGAAAATTCTAAAAGTTTTTCTTTTGGCATAAGAAACGTTGAAGAAGTTTGATTTTGCAACGCTATCAAAGCAGAACCAAAAGCCCCCCCATCAAACCTGAAATATCAGGACGTATCACTTCAGTTTTTAAAAGTTTCTCAGCAGCTGCTCTTAAGACGCCGTCGTTAAGATTGGATTGAAATCTCTCTTGCACAGTTTTATCAAGAATTGAAAATTTAACAGTCGTAGAGCCTATATCTAACCCAGACTTAAAGATTCCCTGCGCCACTTTACGCTCCCACGCGTAATTTGGAAGGCATTATACGCTATACGCGCGACTCCATTTTACATATCAGTAAAGTTAAAAATAGCTTGATAAAATTAAATTGTCTTTGTAGATTTTGCAGGCTTAATTCCAACTTTTCTCAAAATTCCATCGCCTTCGGAAAACGACTCAACAAAATGATTGTCTTTAAGATATAAATGAATTATTTTTCTCTCTTTAGCGCTCATAGGTTCAAAGCGGTACGTTTTGCCTGTGCGGTTAACATAATCTATGGCTTTGTCAGTTAAGATTTTTAATTTATCTTTTTGCTTTTTTCTATAGTTTTCACACTCTAAATCTATTTTCAGTTTGGAATTAAGCTCTTTATTTACAATTATCTGAACCAAATATTCCAAAGAATCCAAAGTTTGCCCGTTTTTGCCTATAATAAAATTGCCGTCCTCCGTAGAAATATTTATATTTATTATATCGTCTTTAAAAGACGTTTCAATTCTTGAAATTTTGACGTTTATTTTATTTAAAAGCTCGGACAAAAAAAGCTTCGCTTTTTTGCATACTTTATTTTGGTCAACTTGCGTATTTACGGCAGTTTTAATGTCACGTTTTGATTTTTCAACAGATATAAGAACAATCGCAGGCTTTGCTCCCATAAGACCAAAAAGGCCAGTTGAACCTTCGTTGACAATTCTTATTACGGCATCTTCTTTATTGCAACCAAGCTCGGCTAATCCAGCGTCTATAGCGTCTTTAACATTTTTGCCTTTAAACTCAATTCCCAACATTCCTTTCGCTCCTGTAATTCATTAAAATCAGACCGACTGCTTTAAGAATGCTTAATCTTAACTTCATCTTCTTTTATTATGAAATACTGTTCTATCATTGAAATTATGCTATTAGTAATCCAATATATAACAAGCCCCGACGGAAAAGACCAAAACATAAACGTAAATATAATAGGCATTAAATACATCATTCTCTTCTGCATAGGATCAGAAACCGTCATGGTCATTCTTTGCTGGAAAAACATTCCCACACCCATAAGCAATGGAAGAAGATTAACGCTAAAATTTCCCAAATGCATAAATTGATCCGAAGCCGACAAGTCTTTAACCCACAAAATCCAACCTTCATTTCTAAGCTCGTAAGCATTTCTTAGCATTGTAAAGAACGCCCAAAAAATAGGAAGCTGTAAAAGCATAGGCAGACAGCCGCCTAAAGGATTAACTTTTTTCGTTCTATAAACGTTCAACATTTCCGCTTGAAGCTTTTGAGGTTCGCTTTTATATTTTGTCTGAATATCTTTTATAAGAGGCTGTACACGTTTCATTGCAGTTGCGGATTTTAAACTCTTCAACGTTAAGGGAAGAACTAAAATCTGTATGACAACGGTTATCATAATTATAGCCCAACCATAATTATATGTAATTTTATAGAAAAACATTAAAACGGCAAAAGCTATTTTTCCTAAAAATCCAAAAAAACCAAAATCAACGGTTTTTTCAAGACCTAAATTATAACTCTTTAAACATGTGTATCCTTTAGGACCTAAATAAAAGTTAACAGAGTACTCTTTTTTATCTAGGTTTTGAGGGACAGTCGCAGTCATAGTTACAGAATAAGGATGTTTTTTATCAAGTCTTGAAGGAATAATCTTGTCAAAATCTGACGATTTTTCAGGAATAAATGCGGCAAGAAAATATCTGTTGTCTACAGCCGCCCATTTGTAAGAAGAAGCAAGCTCAGAATCAGTTTTAAGTTTTTTAAGTTTATACGGTTTGTCCGCTGCGTACGCCAAAGCTCTGGATAAAGAAACATTTTCTTTTGCTTCCTTAGTGTCAGTTCCCAAACCCGGTCCCCATTCAAGAGCTATTTCAGGAACTGCAAGCGAAGCGTCTTTCTCAACAGAAATATTTAAGTTGTGCATGTATGAGTTAGATAAATTATATGTCTTAGTAATTTTCCAGCCTTCTTTAGACGCGTATTCAAAAACTATTCTATAATCGGATTTAGAAACAATTTTATAAACCGATCCCGGGAAATTTGCCATAACAGGAGACGAACCGGGAAAAACCAAATCCACCCACTCGCCGGTTTTTTCTTTAACAGACCAGCTAAGCACAGCGGCTCCTTTGTTTGTTAAAACTGCCTTATATTTTTCCGTTTCAATATTTATCTTTTCTTCCTCAACAAGTTGAGAGTTTTCATCTTGAATTTGATTATTTTGAGCAACCATTGAGCTTGAATATTCTCCCTTTTCGGACCGACCTTGAGCTGGAGTTTGATTTGCTTGTTTAGATTGTGGAGCAATAAAAAAGTACCAGCCGAAAATTACGGCTGCCGATAAAACTATAAATAACATGGAATTCTTCTGCATTATAAACTTCCTTTTTATTTTATTATTTTTTCTTCTTCTTAAATACGGGAACAGGGTCTAGTCCGCCATCGGAAAAAGGATTGCATCGTATAATTCTTTTAAAGGTTAGAAAAGATCCCTTAAAAAACCCATACGCTTCTATAGCCTGATAAGCATATGTAGAACAGCTCGGATAGAAACGACATCTAGCGGGTAGAACTTTGGAAACAAGCTTATAACATTTGATAAGAAAAAGAGCGAAAAATCTCATAGCGCTACTCCGAAACTGAATAAAGCTCGGCATTTTTTAATAAAACCAAAATAACGCCTTCAAGTTTTTTGTAATCAAGCGATGCCGTTTCCGGCTTTAAAATAAAAATCAAATCCAAACTTAGTTTCAACAAATGTTTATTAGTTCTAAAAATTTCTCTCAACCTTCTTTTAGTTCTGTTCCTTGCAACTGCCGCACCTACTCTCTTTGGAGTTATAAGTCCGAGTCGTCTTATATTTTGTCCATCTTTCCTTATATAAGCCAAAATTCTTATGGCTTTGCTTTCAAGCCTTAAGCCGTTTTTAAATATTTTGTTGAAATCGTTTTGGATATGAAGACGCTCAAAATACGCAAAAGAAAACTTCTTCTTACTTGATTTATCGTCGGATAAACCAATTGAAAAAGCTTTCCTTCTTTTAGTCTGCATAAAGGCTTACGCGCAAATCGTTTTGCGTCCTTTTCTTCTGCGCGCGCTCAAAACTTTTCTCCCTCCGGGAGTAGCCATTCTTGCCATAAAGCCTATTTTCTTCTTTCTTCTATCCTTGTTTGGTTGATACGTTCTTTTCATTTTGAAATCCTATTTCTATATTTACAGTTTAATTATTATATCTAAAAACCTTCGCGGTGTCAAACAGAATAGGGCTTCGGTTTTTGCCGAAGCCCTTAAAACGACGGGATGATATGTCAAAACCTATCTTTTTTTACCTTTCTTTACGGTTTTTTTAGCCTTCTTTTTACCGCCTCTGCTCATAGCTGATCTTGAGACATCGCCCTGCTTGTCAACGAAGTACAGGTAGCCTTTTTCTTTCTTAAGCCCTATTTTTGCTATTTTTGAAGGTTTCCCGCCTTTTTTCCCGCCTCTTGCCATTAAAGCTCTTGAGACATCGCCCTGTTTGTCAATAAAATAGAGATATCCAGATTCTCTCTTTACTCCAACTTTTTGCACCTTTTCAGCCATTTTACGCCTCCTGTAGTTGTAACTTGAGTTATTTATCTTCGCCGGAGTTCACCGGAACTGCATTTTGCTGTAAAGCGCTTTCTTTTTTGGTAATTATTTTATCTCTAAGCCAAGAATCTACTATATCTTTTGAGAATCTGTATTGCCTTCCTATTTTTGAAGCAGGAATTTTTTTCATTCTTATTAAACTATAAATTTTAGACTTTCCTATTCCCAAATATTGGGAAAGTTCTTTAATATCCATTATTTGCTTATTTGAATGGCTCTGTATTATTTCCATTTTTTATTCTTCTTTATTTTTAGTTATCTTTTTATGCCATAATTTTACTTATTTTACTATATTTTGTCAAGTTTTTATTTTTAATGTTAACCTTAAGCGTATTTTCTTATATTTTACTATTTACTATCTTTTCATAAATAGCCAGCCCATGCGCCTAACTTTACGAATTTCATATATACGCATTGGCATCATGCATGTGTCAGTAGTTAAACTTGAGCATAATACGCCAGCCCCAACGGCGATATTTTATCACATGCCAGAATAGACTTTAGCTTTCATCTACGTTTATTTACAAACTTTTTACAACTCATATTTGTTTGCGCTCGTACGCTAACGGTTGTATTATATCTATATCTTTTCTATACATATTGGCAAATAGTCGCTTAGCGACTTCTTTCATTGTAACGACATCAGCCATCGCTCTGTGGCTCAGCTCAACTTCTATGCCCATGGCGTTTGCAATACTGCCAAGCTTGTTGGATTCAAAATTAAAATACTGCCTTGCAAGTTTCAAAGTATCAACGTAAAAAATATTTTTTAAAAGAACGCCCGCTTGAGAAAGTTCTTTACAGACAAAAAGCAAATCAAAAGAAACGTTATGGCACACTACAATTCCGTTCCCTATAAAGGAAATAACGTCTTTTGCGA
The DNA here is from genome assembly GCA_031289055.1 of Candidatus Endomicrobiellum porotermitis. GTDB lineage: Bacteria > Elusimicrobiota > Endomicrobiia > Endomicrobiales > Endomicrobiaceae > Endomicrobiellum > Endomicrobiellum porotermitis. The sequence goes on along the minus strand of JAITQE010000012.1, from coordinate 25,209 downwards.
TACGTTTAAAAAAAGGAGCATCTTTAACCATATCATCATATATACAATGCACTTTGGAACAATCTTCAGGTATAGGAAAGCCAGGATTTACAAAACTTTCATATCTATGCTCATCCCCGTCTACGGTTTTAAGCATGGCAATCTCTATTATCTTTGCGCCTTTCGCTGGATCAAGCCCCGTCGTTTCAATATCTAGAAAAACTAAATTTTCTGGATTCTTTGTAAAAACAGGTTTTACTTCAAAATCATACTTCATCTAATATTCCGTAACCTTAATAAAAGTAATCAACATAAGCAAATAAACAAACCCGGCAAAAACGTTCCATAAAAATTTTGCCACAAAATTGTTAGTTTTTAATTTAAATATCCGTCTAAAAAACTTAACCGAGCATAACGACGTCAGAGCGGCAACAAAACAAAAAATCAATATGATTCCGTAAATTATAACCGAGCCTAGAATTAAGTTAAAATCTATCCCCGCAAAAGCGAAACGACTGTTAATGAAAAAACACAAAACAAGATTCATTAAATAAGCGATAATAAAAAACAGATATTTTTTATTATAAAACATTCAGCCTCTTAATTTCTTTTACGGCTTTATCGTTTCCATAAAACGCCGCTTTTTTAAAATATTCTAAACTTTCTTTATATTTGCCAAGCTTTTTATACGACATTCCAAGAATATAATTGGCTTCATTATCCGCTGTATTTATTTTTAACGCTTTTAAAGCCTCCCGGGCAGATTCTGCAAAATTATTTTTATAGTAATAAAGACTTGCGATTTTTATATGCGGAGCTATAAATTTTCCGTCAATTTCTAAGGCTTTTTGATAGTTTTGCAGAGCTGATTCATAATCGTTCATTTTCACAAACATGTCTCCCATATTGCAAAACGCCACAACAAACGAATTGTCATGCTTGCTTGCTTTTTCGTAATACAACATCGCTTCTTTATAATTGCCTTCTTCGTCAAAAGTATTGCCAATTAAATTGTAAAAACCGGCCTTGTTGAATTTATTAGACGTCAAAGCTTTATTGTAAAAATCTCTAGCTTTTTCATAAAGCCCGACTGCTCGGAGACATAAACCAGCCAACAAATATAACTTTTCCGAATCTGGATTTAACTCGATGCCTTTTTCAATATATTCCACAGCTTGCAAGAAAGTCTCTTTATCGCCCGGACCTGAAGCTTTGCGGTACAAAGCGGCTCCAAGAAAATAGTAAGAGTCGTCATCGTACGAATCAGATGAAGCGAGTCCAAAGTATTTCGCTGCTAAAGCATAGTTGCCCAACTTCAAAAGAGAAGTACCGTATTTTTTATAGACTTCGGGATCCGAAACGTTTAATTTTATAACCTTAGTAAAATATCTTGCCGCGCGGAAATGTTCTTCATTAGAATAATATTTGCTCGCTTTTTGCAATAGATACTCTCTTGAATAATTTAAATCTCTAATAAAATACCCGCAGACAACCGCTGCAATAAAACATAAAGTTATAATAAAACTATATTTTAAATTTTTATCTGGTATTTTTCTTAACATATCTAATGCGCTGCTTCTCCAAGTTTTGCGCCGTTTGCTCCGGTCCAGCCTTTTTCCCGTAAAAGCCCGACAGTTTGAGACGTATTTCGTTTATTTGAATGTATTACGTATATTTTTGCGTCTTTACTTTGCTTTGATAACCATTTTTGAAGCGTTTCAAAATCCGCATGATCCGAGAACGCGTTGTACCTTTTTACTTTCGCGGCAAGTTTTTTTATACCGAAACGAGGTTTTTTATCGCGCAAAATAAGTCCAGCCGAACTTGAAGGCTCTACATAATTTACTATCATCACAAAAACATTTTTATCGGACAGCATTATTGGCGCAAGCTGTTCAGATTTGCCTTTATCCATATTCCCGCTCGCTGAAAATAAAATCATCTGCATGTTATAAGTTCTTATCATCTGTAATCTTATATTTTCGGGAAGAATAGATTGTTTTTGGTATACGCTGTCCAAAAACCACTCGCGTTCGCTATATTCCCGCGATTCATGTTCTTTCTTTGAAACCTCTTTCTGATACAAATACGTTATCGCGTTCGCCGAAGGCGACACTGAATAAATCGGAACTTTTGCTGATATATATCCATTGTCCTGCATAAGCTTTAACTCATATAAAACTTCCTGCGTCCTGTTTAAAGCAAACGCCGGAATCCAAACAGTCTTCCCTGATTCCAAAGCATTTTTTAAATCTTTTCTGAACAGTTCGTACTCGCCGACAACATTGTTATTAATTTTGCCGCCGTAAGTAGCCTCCATAAAAATTAAATCGGCAGGCTCCGGTATTTCAAACTCGCCGTTGAATTTTGAATGACCGCTTCCCAAATCTCCAGAAAATAGAACCTTCTCTTTATCGGCGCTGAAAATAACGCTAGCGGATCCCGGAATATGCCCTGCGTTTATTAACTTCGCTTTTAACTTGTCGGAAATCTTTATCTCTTCATTATAATCTACAGTAACAAATCTTTCGGCTATTTTTTCAGCTTCTCTCTCACAGCAATTTTTACATAACAAAAATTTAACTCTTCCGTTTTTTTCTAAATCCTTTAGCAACGCGCCATCTTTTGAATAAGCTATAGATTTAATGCTTCTCTTACATTCGTCAGTCCAATGCGCGGCGACAGTGCCGTTTTTATCTTCAGCTTTCTCGTATTGGCTTTCCGACCAGAACCATTTTCTTTTTATCAAATCAAAACCATTTCTTTCTTTAAAAAGCGCAAGCGTCAGCTCTTTTGTGGCTTTTGTAGAGTAAATTTTGCCTTTGAAACCTTTATATATAAGAAGAGGAATTCTGCCGCTGTGGTCTAAATGGGCATGCGTTAAAAAAAGAGATCTCGCGTCTATAAGCTCTTTTGGAATATTAAAATTTGAAAATTCTTCTAAAGCAAAGTTTTTCGCGTCTTTATCGTCGCTATCAGACATAAAAAGACCGCAATCAACTATAAACTTTTCATCTCCTGCATCTAAAAGAAAACAACTGCCTGAAACCGTTTCTGCAGCGCCATAAGGCGTAACAGAAACGTCTGCAAAAAGCGGCAATAGAAAAAACGCTATTGCGAAAATAGCCAGAACCAGTTTACGCATATTACCTCGCAGCAAATCTTCTCGCAAATACACAATACGTCGCGTTTATTAATACGCGGTCTATAAGTTGCGATGATAAAAACTATATCCTACATTTTGTCCGGAGAAGAAACTCCAAGCAAACCAAGTCCTGTCCGAATTATTATCATAACGCCTTCAATCAACTTAAGCCTTGCCGAAGCAAGAGCGGCGTCGTCTGTTAAAACTCTGCATTTCTCATAGAATTTATGATAAATATCCGCAAGCTCCATTAAGTACGCCGTAAAGTGATGCGGACTCATTGTCTTTTCTGACAATGCCAACGTATCATAGAACGCGGCAAGCTGCTTTATTAAATCTCTTTCTTCTTTTAAGTTAAGCAAATCAAAATTTACTTTTTCATCGTCGCTAACAACATCCGCTCTGTTTTTACCCTCTTTAAAAATAGAGTTACACCTTGCGTTTACGTATTGAACGTAAAAAACAGGGTTTTCGCTAGATTGTTTTTTGGCAAGCTCTAAATCAAACTCTAATTGGGAATCCGGCGCGCGAAGCAAAAAGAAAAATCTGCAGGCGTCTTTGCTTACTTCGTCAACAACGGATTTTAGCGTGATAAACTCCCCGCTTCTTGTCGACATTGCGACAGGCTGACCGTTGCGTACAAGCGAAACAAGCTGATATAAAATAATATCTAGATCTTCTTTACTAAAACCAAACATCTGGACGCAAGCTTTAATTCTTGCGACATAGCCATGATGGTCCGCCCCCCAAAGATTTATGAGTTTCTTGAAACCTCTTTCAAATTTATTCTTGTGATATGCGACATCTGAAGCCAAATAAGTATATCTGCCGTCGCTTCGTTTTAAAACCCGGTCTTTATCGTCTCCAAATTTTGTTGAAGCAAGCCATAAAGCGTTGTCTTTTTCATAAGCGTAGCCTTTTTCTAAAAGATACAGGCAATCTTTATCAACGTCAGTTTCGCCGTTCTCATCTTTAACCGATGCAATTGTTTCTTCATAAAACCAATCGTCAAACTCAACGGCAAAATTTTTTAAATCGTCTTCTATTGTTTTTAAAATATCTTTTACGGATTCTCTTCTAAAATCTATTTCTTCAATTTTCCCGCCTTCGGCAATAAGCCTTTTAGCAATATCAACTATATAATCGCCTTGATAATGATCCGCAGGAAACTCAAGCTTCTCGCCTTTAAGCCGCTTGTAACGAATTTCAACGGAATTTGCCAAAACAAGCATTTGGTTTCCCACGTCATTTAAATAATACTCTCTTGAGACGCTATATCCCAAATGCTTTAAAATCCTTGCGATAGAATCGCCTATCGCCGCGCCTCTGCCATGTCCTATGTGTAAAGGTCCCGTCGGGTTTGCGGAGACAAATTCCACCAAAATCTTTTTTTTGGCGTTTGCCGCCGTGCTTCCATATTTATTTTTTTCTTTAAGAATCGTTTTTAACTCTTTATACAAAACATCGTTTTTAACGTGAAGATTTATAAACCCAGCGCCTGCAATTTCAGATTTTTCTATAAGATTGGGAAGTTCTTTAGATATAATGCCTATTATTTCTTCAGCTGTAATTCTAGGATTTATTTTAACTTTTTTAGATATAAGCATAGCCGCGTTGGTCGCAAAATCCGCGTCAATATTTTTCGGCGGAACCTCTACCGTAAAATTAACGCTTTCCGTTACGCCTTTAGATTCCAAATATTTAGCGATTACGCCGCTTAAAGCGATTGTTACTTTTTGTTTTATCACTTCCAAACCTCGTGCTTAATCTTTGACGGATCCCACTTGTCTTGGGGAGGGTTATTATCGTCAGACTTACCTATCACCACAAGCGAAAATGCTTTTATGTTTTCAGGAAGATTTAAAAGCTTTTCTACAGCTTCTGATATTTCTTTATTTGAGTATACTCCGCACCAAACAGAGCCGTACCCTTTTGCCGTTGCAGCTAACAGTATATTTTCAGTGGCCGCGGCGCAATCTTGAGGTAAATAATCTTGATAAGCTAAATTTTTGTCTCCAACAACCAAAACAGCCAAAGGCGCTTGTAAAATCATCTGAGCAGCTTGATGAACGGCGGCGAGTTTTTTGTGAGTTTCTTTATCTTTTATTACAAGAAAAGACGCGCATCTTGAATTTCTAGCAGTAGGGGCGGAAATCCCCGCTTTTAAAATATAGTCCAAATCTTCTTTTTTAACGTCTTCTCCAGTATATTTGCGAACGCTCTTTCTCTTAAGTAAAATGTCCATTTTATCTCCTGTTAATTCAGTTTACTATTTGTAAACCTACAATAATTTGGCGTCGACAAACCGTATAAAATATTATATTTTCTTTTCCAAGTGATTTCTTTTTTTCTTGTAAATTATACCAAAATTATTATTAAGAATTAGACATTTTACTCCAATAAAAAATCTATTATATTTTTTGTTTCAATTCCGTTTACAGATTGTAATATTTTGTCTGATGTTATAATAAATTTATTGTAGTTATCGCGTAATTTTTGTAGAGGATTTATTTCTCTATCAAAAGTATCTTTTGAAGATACCGTTTGACATACTTGATAATACGCAATATCTTTTTGAGATCGCGCGAAAAAATCAATCTCAAGATTGTCAACTTTACCTATGTTGACTTTATATCCTCTTCTAAGCAATTCTAAATATACAATATTCTCTAATATACGCCCTATGTCCAAATTTTTATTGCCCAACAAGACATGTCTAAATCCTATATCGGCCAAATAGTACTTTTCCAATGATTTCAAGTATTGTTTACCTTTTATATCATATCTTTGGCATTTAGATAAGATGAAGCTTTCGCAAAGCGCGTTTATATATTTTTCTATTGTCATAGAGGTTGTTTTTCTATCATTTGAAGACAATGTATCACTTATCTTTTTTGGCGAGACAATATTTCCAATATTATCAAACAGAAACTTTACTAAGCTTTCAAGAAGGGTTAAATCTGATATTTTTTTCCTCTGTGCAACATCTTTCAAGAGTATAGAACTATATATCCCTCTTAGATAATCGTTAATTATCTCAGGGTCGCTTATTGTTGCCGCATATGGAAAAGATGTGAATTTTAAATAGTCGTTAAAACACTCGTCCTTGTTTCCGCCTCTTGCTCCAAAATATTCTTTAAATGACAAAGGCAACATTTGAATCTCAACATATCTGCCAGATAACAGCGTGGATAACTCTCCTGAAAGCATATAAGCATTTGAGCCGGTTATATAAATATCTACATTCTCATTTAAAAACAAGCTGTTGACAGTTTTTTGAAAACTTGGAACGTTTTGTATTTCATCAAGGACAATATACATCATTTTATTTTTTAATAGTCTGTCAGACACATATTTATGCAAAACTTTATAATCTAATAAATGTTCTAAGTTTACGTCGTCCAAACTCAAAAATATTATCTGTTCTTGTTTCACGTTACTTTTTAATAAATAACCAATAAACATCTTCAGAATCGTTGATTTTCCACAACGGCGAATTCCACTTATTATTTTTATTATTTTTTGATTTTTATATTTTTTTAATCGTTCAAGATAAGTCGTTCTTACTATTTGTTTCATCACAACCTTCATTTTTTTATTTTACATTATAAAAACTTCCATTTATTGTCAAGTTTTTATTATACAAAATAAAATTTTCAAGGATTTTTATGCTATAATATTCCTAAATATGAAAGAAATATTAACCAAAAATTTAAATCCTCATCAAAAAGAAGCCGTGATCTGCACCGAGGGACCATTAATAATATTTGCGGGAGCGGGAACGGGAAAAACCAGAGTAATAACGCACAGAATAGCGTATTTGTTGTCTTTAGGCGTTGCTCCGTGGTCAATACTTGCCGTTACGTTTACCAATAAAGCAGCTTCAGAGATGAAACAAAGAGTAATAGATTTAGCTACCGACGGGGGCGAAAATGTATGGATATCCACTTTTCACGCATTTTGCGCTTATTTTTTACGTATTGAAGCTACTAAAATAGGATTAAACCCTAATTTCCTTATATATGATTTTGGCGAACAAAAAAATGTAATTAAAGACTGTTTAAAAGAGCTGAACCTTGATGAAAAGAAGTTTAAACTATCAAGCGTTGCAGATAAAATAAGCCGCGCAAAAGACGATTTAAAATCCCCTTCGGACGCGGCGGCTCAAGCTGAACAAGACAGCGATTTGTTTGGTATTGCTATTGCAAAAATATATCAACTCTATCAAAAAAAACTGGAAAGTTCAGGCTCTTTGGATTTTGGCGATTTAATAATGCGCGCGGTTATTTCATTGGAACAATATCCCGCTTTGTTGGAGCATTATCAAGAGAAATATAAGTACATAATGATTGACGAGTATCAAGACACAAATCACGCTCAATATATGTTTGCAAAGCTTCTTGCGGCAAAAAATAAAAATATATGCGTCGTTGGCGACGACGACCAGTTCGTTTATTCTTGGAGAGGAGCCGATATCGCCAACATTTTGGATTTTGAAAAAGATTACCCAAATGCAAAAACCGTTAAGTTGGAACAAAACTATAGATCAACGCCTAAAATACTGGAAACCGCGCACAAAGTGGTAAGGCACAACGATGAAAGAGTAAACAAACGGTTGTGGACGCAAAACCCTGACGACGGAACAGTATCCGTACTAAACGCTGCGACAGAAAACGATGAAGCGGCAAAAGTCGCTGAATTAATATCTCTAAAGAGTACGACCGACGGATATAATCTGTCCGATTTTGCAGTTTTTTACAGAACAAACGCTCAATCGCGCACTTTTGAAGACGCATTTAGAAGAGCAGGTCTTGCGTACGCTATAGTCGGAACATTAAAATTCTATGACCGCGCCGAAATTAAAGATATTATAGCGTACTTAAAGCTTATACATAATCCTAATGATAATATAAGCTTTAAAAGAATTATAAACGTCCCCAAAAGAAGTATAGGCAAAACTTCTGTGGAAGCGTTAGAAAAGTTTGCAATTATTAAAAATATATCTATTTGGCAAGCAATTGACTCTGTTCAAGAAGTTGGATTGGCTAAAGGAGCGACAACAGCTTTAAAATCTTTTGCTATTGTTATAAAAGATTTTATTGATTTAAAAAATAACGCTTCAATCAAGGAAATGGCGGAAAAAGTTATACTGCATTCTGGATATTTAAAAGAGCTTGAAGCTGAAAATTCCCATGAATCCAGACCAAAAATAGAAAATATTCAAGAATTGATTTCCGCAATTGACGATTTTGAGAAACGTTCTCCCGACAAATCGCTTGCTGGATACCTAACGCAAATAGCATTGATAAGCGACATAGATTCTTTAGACGAATCTAAAGGCAAAGTTACGTTAATGACATTGCATCTAGCCAAAGGTTTAGAGTTTAAAAATGTTTTTCTTTGCGGACTTGAAGAAGGTTTGTTCCCTATAGGGGAATCTGCATTTAATCCTGAAGAGTTGGAAGAAGAAAGAAGACTTATGTACGTCGGCATGACAAGGGCGATAAAAAATCTCTATTTGTGCTGGGCCACGGAGAGAACTGTCTACGGCAAAACTAAATGGAACATGCCTTCGAGATTTATCGCCGAAGCGGGATTTAGGGAAGAAATTATTGAAAGACAACGCAACTTTAATCAAGGATTTAACAGAGCAAAATGGAATACGTCAACTAACCGCAAACTGTATAATAATTCTTCAAAAGCAAAAGTCTCTTACAGAAACGAAGATTCGCACGACTATATGCCTACAAACGACGAATTAACTAAAAATGAGCCTCTTTATACTCCCGCTTCAGATTCAAGCCCTTATAAAATAGGAGACATCGTTTCACACCCCATTTTTGGAAAAGGCAAGGTTATTGAAAAAAACGGCATAGGGAACGATTTAAAGCTTGTTGTTTTGTTTGAAACGGGACAATGGAAGAAACTTCTTGCAAGAGTTGCAAATTTGAATATAGTTCCTAAGCCGCGCGTCTAATAAAAAACAAATATATTGATTATGGAGTACATTTCCCCACAACAAAACCGGAATTAAAGGCTTTTTTAACAAAATCCTTCCTTAAAATATTTTTACCTGAAGCATCAACGCTATAGATATAAAATATATTATTTAAGCGTTTTCATCTATAGCTTGCTCAGATTGAATTTCTTCAACTTCTGATTCTGCTTCGTTATGCAAAGCTTTTCCGCTCTTGGCAAAAGGCGTTTTGAGCAGAGTGCTTATCGCAAGTATAACTACTACTATTAGAAGTAAAATCGCAATTCCTAATTTATGTTTGTCTTTCATTTTCCCTCCATGCAATATGTATTTATACCGCTGACTTCGCTATTCCCCTAGACCCGGTAGAGAATTATAAGTCGTCCCCGCACAGGCGGATATGTCGCTCTAACTCATTCGCTTTCAGCTTTTTTTCGCGAAAACATATTTCCCGATTTCGCTTAGGGATCTCGCTTGGATTTTCGGATTGGAAACGATTATCACTGGGGGTTCGGCTATTATGGTGGTAGTGGCGGTCTTTCTGCCACTGTTTTTGATCTTGCCGCCGCCTTTCTTAGTATCATCGCGACTGGGGACATATTATTTCCGTAGCTTCTCATCGCGTACGAGGGTTGCCACCGCTCTTGTCTGCTTTACTTCATAGGGAAATACCCTCCCCCAACCCCGAAAATTCTGCCAAAAGCTCAAATTTAAAGAAAGAAGGTTTTCTATCGCAACAAAACCATGTTATCCCTATGTATAATTTCGTCTTCTTCAGTATCCATAATCTTCTTTATATCTATGGTTTTTTTGCCCTTTATTTTTTCAACAACGCTAGTGTCGTAATTTGTTAATCCTCTGGCAAAGTCCTTTTTAGTTTCGGCGTTAGCTATATTTACGGTATCTCCCCTATGGAAAGTTCCGCTTATTTTGACGATGCCTGCAGGGAGCAAACTTTTACCTCTGTTTAATAAAACGTCGGCGGCTTTATTGTCAACGAATATAGTTCCTTTAGACTTTTTACTAAAAGCTATCCATGATTTTTTAGCTTGAAGACATTGTTTTTTCGCTTTGATGACAGTTCCTGCTTGACGGTCGGAAACGATGTCCGTTAACAGATAAAGTTTTGAGCCGTTGGTTATAACAGTATCTACGCCTGAAGCTGCGGCTATCTTCGCAGCAGTTATTTTTGTCTTCATGCCGCCAGTGCCTTTACCGCTTGAAGAGCCGCCCGTCGCGCATCTTTCTATTTCTTCGGTAATTTTTTCAATTTGAGGTATAATTTCCGACGTTGCGGGATTGCCTTTATAAAAACCGTCCACGTCTGTAAAAATTATAAGTTTGTCAGCATCTATAGTAGCGGCGACAAGCGCGGACAAAGTATCATTATCGCCAAAGTTTATTTCGCTTATGGAGACCGTGTCATTTTCATTTATTATAGGTATCGCTTTGTTCCGCATTAAAACATTCAAAGTGTTTCTCGCATTTATATATTCCGCTCTTTTATCAAAAACTTCTCTAGTTAAAAGAATTTGAGCGACCGTCTTACCATATTTTAAGAAAGCGTCTGAATACGCATTCATTACTAAAGGCTGTCCTATAGCCGCAAAAGCCTGCTTTTCCCTTGTGGTTTTACGGTTAGAAGACGCTCCAAGCTTTGCCTGTCCGGCGCCGACCGCGCCGGAGCTTACGATTATAATTTCATGATTATCGTCTTGCAGTCCGGAAATCCGCTCGGCTAAACTAAATATATATTCTCTATTTAATAAACCGTTTTTTGACGTAAGCGTGCTTGTGCCAACTTTTATTACTAATCTCACTTTGCCTCTTATAAAAAACTTTTTTCTTTTACACGAGATTTTAACGCTTCAAATTAAGCGCGTCAAACGACATAACGCGTATCAATAATGCGAATTTGCGCTTTTAGACTAAACCCGCAAAAAACAAAGAAGCGCGGAAAGCGTATCCTTTGAAAATCTAAAATTTAAATATCGCTTTACGATTTTAATTTTTCTAAAAGGATTTTATTTGCAAGCTGAGGATTTGCCTGTCCTTTAGACTTTTTCATGACAAGCCCCACTATTGCTCCAATAGCTCTTTCTTTACCGGCTTTAAATTCAGCGACAGCTTTTGGACTTTCGGCAATAACTTCTTCGCAAATTTTTATAATCGCAGATTCGTCTGAAATCTGCGTCAAACCTTTTTCTTTAACTATAACTTCGGGATCCGAAGACTTTTCATACATTTCTTCAAAAATAGTTTTCGCAATTTTGCCAGATATAGCGCCGCTTAAAATAAGAGACACCAGTTTAGCTAAATTTTGGCTTGAAACAGGCGACTCTGAAATATCTATTTTTGAAGCGTTTAATTTAGCGTTTAATTCAGTGGAAACCCAATTTGCAATCGGCTTAGCCGCCGCTTTTTTATCTTGCAAAAAGCGTAAAGAGTCTTCATAATAATCCGCAATCGTTCTTGTTGAAGTCAAATAATTTGCGTCATATTCTGACAAACCATAACCTTTTATAAATCTTTCTTTTTTTATTTTAGGAAGTTCTGGAAGCCGTTTCTTTAAATCTTCAATAAAAGAATCGGGCAAATCAAAAGGAACTAAGTCAGGCTCGGGAAAATATCTGTAGTCTAACGCCTCTTCTTTTGTACGCATAGATTTTGTTACGCCTTCTTCAGCTTCCCAAAGCCTTGTTTCCTGCGCAAGTTTCCCGCCTGATTCAAGCGCCTCAGCTTGTCTTTCAACTTCGTAGGCTATCGCGTATCTTACGCCTGAAATAGAATTCATATTTTTAATTTCTACTCTTGTTCCAAGCTCTTTTTGTCCGATAGGTCGTATGCTTACGTTTACGTCGCAACGCATTTTTCCTTCTTCCATGCTGCACTCGGAGGTTCCCAAATATTCAACGATATTTTTAAGTTCGGTCAAAAACGCCAGAGCTTCTTCAGGAGAACTAAGCTCAGGCTCCGTAACAAGCTCCATAAGTCCGACGCTAGCCCTATTTAAATCAAGAAGAGAGTAATCAAGTTTTCTGCCGCCTATTTCGTGGACGAGCTTGCCAGCATCTTCTTCGAGATGGATCCTAGCTATATTTACAACTTTCTCTTTACCGCCAACATTTATCGCGAGCTTCCCTTTTGAACACAACGGCGGCTCAGACTGAGTTATTTGATAGTTTTTAGGGACATCGGGATAAAAATATTGCTTTCTTGCAAAAGCGCATTGCTTGTTTATCGTAAAGTCCAAAGCAAGTCCTGTTTTAACTACGGCTTCAACGGCCTTTTTATTTAAAATTGGAATTGCTCCGGGCTGCGAAGTGCAAACAACGCAAGTGTTTGCATTAGGCTCCGCTCCAAACTGAGTAGAACACTCGCAAAAAACTTTTGATTTTGTGTTAATTTGCATATGTACTTCAAGCCCTATAACCGTTTCGTATTTAGACATTTGCTTATCCTGTTTTTATATAAATTAAATATCGTCTCAAAAAGTTGTCGCGATAAGTCGCAGTCAATATCTCAAAATTATTATAAGAAATACATGCAAGGTGGGCGTTGTCAAACTATCGGTAGATTCTTTGTCTATTTCATGAAATCTGCAACAAGGCTTATTTAATATTTCGTATTTCTCTTATTATTTCTTTAAATTCAAAAGTAATTTTAGAAAACAGGGCGCTTGTTTGCGTCAAAGCCGGATATTTTCTCAAATGACCGGGCCGCTTTAAAAAGTTCTGCATCGGAAAACCTTGAACCCATAAAATGCACGCCCATCGGCATACCCGCGCTTGTAAAACTACAAGGCACAGCAATGCCAGGCAGCCCTGCGAGATTTGCCGCCGTAAGGAAGATGTCGCATTCCTCAGACAACGTCTCGCCAAATTTTACAGGCATTTGCAAAGTCGCGGGCGAAAATATAAAGTCGCATTTTTTATACGCTTCTCTTATTTGATTTATAAGCAAAGTTCTTACTTTTTGAGCTTGGCGGTAACATCTGCGATAATTCTTCGCCCCCAAAACGTACGTTCCAAATAATATTCTCTTTTTAACTTCGTATCCTAAAGATTCTGCTCTTGACTTTGCGTACTCGTCATTTAAGTTTATACCGTTTGGCGATCTGTAACCGTAACGAATACCGTCAAAAGTCGCAATATTTGCCGAAACTTCTGCGCACATAATTACCTTATATAGCGCGGGAACATATTTGTACGCTGGAACGTCAATCTCAACAATTTCCGCGCCTTCAAGTTTCATTTTGCTTACGGCGTCGTTAAAATACTTTGATATTTCAGAATCTGTTTTATAGTCAGCCAGTTGTTTTGGTATTCCGATCTTTAACGTTTTTAAAGCGTCGGGATTGTCTATGTCGTTGGCATAATCTATCCGCTCGTTAGGCTCGCAAACGGGATCCCTGTAATCTTTACCTGCTATAACGCTTGTAAGCAAAGCCGCATCGGTTACATTTTTTGCAAACGTTCCTATCTGGTCAAAAGAAGACGCCAACGCGCAAGCGCCGTATCTGCTTATTAATCCGTAAGACGGCTTATAGCCTACTACGCCGCAAAATCCGGCGGGCTGTCTTATTGAGCCGCCAGTGTCGGACCCTAAAGCAACCGGAACCATTCCTGAAGCGACCGCCGCGGCGCTTCCGCCTGAAGATCCTCCGGGTATGCGTTCAATATCCCAAGGATTTGCAGTTTTCTGATAAGCCGACGTTTCAGTGGAGCCGCCCATGGCAAACTCGTCCATGTTTGTCCTTCCCACAAAAATTGCGCCTGCGTCTTTAAGCTTTTCTATTACCATAGCGTCGTACGGGGAAATATACTTTTCAAGATATTTAGACGCCGAAGTCATGGGTTCGCCTTTAACCATGATATTGTCTTTTATCGCTATGGGAACGCCTTCAAGCTGTCCGCATTTTGCGCCTGTTTTAAGCTTATTGTCAACATCTTCGGCTTGTTTTAAGGACTGTTCCTCGTTTAACTTAAGAAAAGCCTTTACTTTAGGCTCAGCTTCTCCGACGCGTTCAAAGCAAGCTTTTACAGCGTCTACGCTTTTCATCTCGCCTGAACAAATTTTTGCTTTTAACTCTTTCGCTTTCATTTTTAAGATTTCGTTCATAGTAATTAAAACCACTTTCTCTTTCTAAAGTATATAAGCATCGCCACTATAGCTACAATCATTAATCCAACGGCAAAAAACCATGTTCCTTTTTGCCCAAACACCGCGTATTCCGGAAAAATCACATTCATTCCATAATATCCCGACACGATAAGCACCGGCATTAAAACCGTCGCAATGATTGTCAGAAATTTCATAACTTCCGTAAGCCTTACGGTAACGCTAGACATGTAAACTTCTATCAAGCTCACTACCATTTGGCTTCGCATAACTATCGCTTGATTCATTCTCGCGCACTGCGTATAAATATCTCTAAAATATACAAGATATTCTCTTGAAACTAAATTGTTTGTAGACCTTGTAAAATAAACGTACACGGCTTGCTGGGATTCGGCTATCTTTCTCATGGCAAAGATTACTTTTTTGATATCAAGTATTTCTTCCATGTTTTCCGTCTCCGGATCTTCTAAAATATCGTCCTCAAGCGCTTCCATTTTGTCGTCTATTTTTTCAAGAGTAAATTCGTAACTGGAAACCACTTTGTTGAATATATTGTAAAGCAAGTTCTCAAATCTTTTCATTTCAATCTGAGGTCTGGCTTTTGCCTTTTCGTAAAGAGTTTCCAAAAAGAACAACTCTTCCGTATGCACGGTAATAATAAAACCTTTGCCGATAAAAAAGTTAAGTTCGTAGATGCTGTCTTCAAATTCTTGAAAATAGTTAGGCTTTAGTTGTATGCCATGCGCGGCGCCAAAAACATAATTTTCAAATTCTTCAATTTTTGGATAATACTGAGGGAAAAGGCAATCTTCAATTGACATCTCATGAAATTTAAAAGCTTCGGAAAGAAGCAAAGTTTCGTCGTGGGTTAACTCGTGGTTTTCAAGGTGTATATCAATCCAAACAAGTTCGGTTTTTTGCTTGCAATCTTCTATAACTTGCAAAACATTTTCTGTCGCAGTAATTGCGCCGTTGACGGAATAGATTGCCTTTAACATTGGTTACGCTATAACCTTTTGTATTTTATAAAAAGTTCCTTCCCTCAAAGGAGATCCGTTTAACATTTGGTCTATAACTTCTCTCGGACACGATTTTACAACGTCTTCTCTCCAAACGTTTCTAAGTTCAGTAACATGCGTTGTAGGATTTAACTCAGTAACGTCGGGTTCTTGCAAAATTTCAATATAATCAAACATGCCGTTGATATCCGCGAGATATTTTTCTTTTTCATCTTCTTTGACGTCTATTCTGGCAAGGAAAGCCGTAGTTTCAAGTTCTTCTTTTAACATAAAACCTCTCAAACTATCTTGCCATTTTAAATCTTCTGGAAGCTTTTTCCTAATAATCTCTTGCGCTTCTTTATTTGATTGTAAAAGTTTAACGACTCTTTCCGTAAAATTTTTAATCTCAAAGCGGTCATTGACTATTTTTTTTAACCCTTTATTATTATATACGGCCAAAACTTTTGAGTAATCCTTGCTTTCAATAATTTTTTTCAATTCTTCCTGTCTTTGCGAATGCCAATCGCAAATTTTTATTTCATTTACAAAGTTGTCAAATTTGTCTTTAATCTCTTTTTTATTATTTCCTTTATTTAGATGTGAATCTTTGAAATGGCAATCAATTTTTGCTGACACATAATTAGATACTTGTAATTCTAAATTTTTTTCAAATTCTTGCATTATGCCTTGTTTAATATTATCAACAGCCTTATCATCAGTCACCTTAAATTCGCGCGCAGCCAATTCTAAAAATTTCTCATCTAATAAAAGATTTTCAATCTCGGCGACTGGCAAGGCAAATATGTTTTCACATTTCAAAGCATCTAATCTTGCACTATGGTAGTCTGAATCAATTATACCAGATGCTTTTATTACGATATTGGGAAGTTTATTAAATGCTTTTGTATAATTTATTACATCACGACAAGTTCTAACAGGGGTTATTGTGTATTTATGGAATAGAATTTTGTATATTTGGTAATCAATCCCATCTCGTTCACCTTCGCAAAATAGAATACTTTTACGGCTACCAAACAGCTCCATCAATAATTGTTCCGGCAATTCATTTTCTTTGGGAATACCTTCAATATCCCATTTTTCGGGAGGAGTATAGGATTTTATCCAAACTTTTTTTGCATTTCTACTTGTTGCAAAATCCAAATCGTGCGTCAAATATATAAAAATACAATCCCGCCGTTCTTGCTCTAATCTATCCCATAATTTTTCTAATATAGCTTTATGCAAGTGCATTTCAGGTTCATCTGCAATAATGAATCCATTTTTAGGCGCTTGCAATACTTGCGCGATTAGATAAAGCGCGACTTTCTCTCCATCGCTCATTTGATGCGCTGGATAATTTTCCCCAGAAGTTGTTTTTGAAGTTGTTTTTAAAGTAAGATTACTACCATCATCACTACATTCTAATACTCGGTGTTGAATTAAAAAATTCCATATTTCTAAAGCCGCGTCTAGTTTCGTCTTTGGCTTTGTTATTGTAATAGTACTGCCCTCTGGCAATGAATTCACATATTCATTTCTCTGTACGTTTCTTTCTGCAAAAAGATTGGCAATTAAATTACCAAATTCGCGCGCAAGCGTTTGTACAGGGTTAAACCAATCTTTGTTAGTCATAGAAAACGTATTCCTCATTGATTTGTCTGCTTGTTGCGTTTGTTTGAGATTTTTATCGGTTTGATTAAAATTTGAAACCCCATCAAACGTAGGGATAAGGAGAATTCTTTGCGCAGAAATAACAACGCTTGATTTTGGCAAGTATTGTTTTAATTTATCAGAAAGAGTCGTTTTTCCACTTCCATTAGCCCCTATCGCTACAATATTATCGCTGAAAAAATCTAATTTTTTGAAGAAATCAAGATTAAATCGTAATGATTCTAATCGTTTAGATAGATTATCTTTTTGCTTTTCTATATTGCTTTTAATCTGTTCTTTATTCTGTTCTTTATTATGATGAAGTTGAAGATTCGTATTGCCTATTATATATGGCAAGCATTTTAATGCCTGCTTTATATCAACTTGAAAATTATTTACATAATTAATTGTTAATTCTGTATTTTGCACAATATATTTCAGTTTAGAGCAATAATCAATCAATTTATCATGCAATTCAATCGCATCTTTATTTACTCCATTATCAAGCGCAATCTGTTTATGCGATTGTATCTGACTCGATGAAGTTTCTAAAAAATTTAAAAATTGCTCTTTCATCATCTTACCTTGCCTTTAAATGAAAAATAATTTCAGAATACGCGCCTTTGTCTTTCTCTGTCCGGTTTAGAACGGGGCGTTTAAATTGATTTACTATTTTCATTCCTGCTTTTTTTGCTATTTCAGGATATAAATTATATTTATCATTTGCTACTAAAAAAACATTGTAACCATCTTTTAAATACTTTTTACAATTATTTAAAACATTTGAAACGCCTTCAACATAACTCTTTAAAGCGTCTTTCCCTCGCCCTTTAAATAGCGGACCTATCTCAAGCTCATCTTTTCTTTCAAAACCAAATAAGTCATAGGCGTAAGCGTGTTGTTCGTGATAATCTATAAGCCCAACGTAAGGCGGGCTTGAAAATATGCCTGAAATTTTTTGTTTTTGCAACACTTGCGCAAAATCTTTTTGTTTTTTTGAAAGTTCAGAAACAATATTTATAGTTCTGCTGTCTCCGGTTAAACAATATTGGCGCGTGTTTGTCTTTAGTTTTTCAAAATCTTTTAATCTTTTAACAGTATCTTTTGAATAAGAGCACCACCATTTCATAATTGAAAATATAGGTTTACAGATTTTGCCGTGTTTGGAACAATAATAAGCAGTTGATTTCGGCTTTACAAGCGTTGCCAAATCTGAATGCGTTGTCGCTCTGCATGAACGCGTTGCGCGCCTGAGTATTAAAGCGAGTATTTTCTTTATGTTTGCGTCTTTAACTGTTTTTATTTCGTCAAAAACAAAGTCTAACTCATTTTGTATATTTTTAACGTACCACTTTTCTAAAAATGTTTTAGGATTTTTTTTAAGCGGCGCTATCTTATAATCCGCGATCAACTTTTTATAAATCGGCAAGAATTGCTTCTCTTTTTCCAATCCATACTTATTCTCATCAATAAGGTTTTGTCTTACCTTATATTTGAATTCAGGGACAGGGAAGTATTTATCATTAAATTGTTTTAGTTTTTCCGCGAGACTATTTTCAAAATCTACGGATTTTA
The DNA here is from genome assembly GCA_031289055.1 of Candidatus Endomicrobiellum porotermitis. Lineage (GTDB taxonomy): Bacteria > Elusimicrobiota > Endomicrobiia > Endomicrobiales > Endomicrobiaceae > Endomicrobiellum > Endomicrobiellum porotermitis. Next base: position 6,761 of record JAITQE010000012.1, on the reverse strand, counting down.
AGAGTTTTACTTTGGCGTATAACTTAATTGTTATTTGATTTATTTGCTTTTCTAAATTTTTAACGTCATATTCGGTAATTTTGCAATTTGAAATAAAAGCATTAAAAGACGACACATCTATGCCTATTGCGTGCAACCCAAGCTCATTTGCTTGCGCCAAAGTAGTTCCGCTACCGCAAAAAGGGTCTAACACAATATCGTTTTTACTAAAATATTTTTCTGTTTTAAACGTATCGGTATGATTGTCTAAAAAATATTCAACAAGCTGCGGAATAAACTTACCTTTATATGGGTGAAGCCTGTGAATGTGTTTGGTAGTGTCAGACTCTTTTAAATTGTCAAAAGACAATTTCCAGTTTAAGTCTTTTCCAAGTTTTTCTTTCCAAGCGGTTTCTCTTGATTTGCTTAAGGAACGGTAGTATTTCACAAGTTCTGGTTTGGGAATTTGCGTTGAGCCGTTATGCCCTACTTTGGCAATACGACCATACTGAATCAAATAAGAAATATTTGAAGTTGTAACTTTTTTCCCTATGTAATCCGTAGCCCAAAGGCTGGCTTTTTTAACAGTTAAATATTCTATGGTTTCTTCCATAGCAAGCATTATACAAAAATAGTTCTTTAAACGGTTTAACGCCTAATGAGGTTTTTAAGACAACGGTCTTTTTTGACGTCTTTACAAACCGATTTCGCCAACTTATATTTGGCTTATGCTCGGCGGGAAAGTCGCCATGTTAATACAAATCAACAAATATCTCGACTCTCCTGTTCTTTGCCCTTCCCTCTTCATGCTCGTTGCTATCTATCGGCTTGCTTTCTCCATGCCCAACCTTTTCCATCTTCGCCACATCTATACCATATTTGGCAAACACCTCATGCACAGCGTGCGCCCTCGCCAACGACAACCTATTATTATACGCGTCGCTCCCATGCGAATCCGTGTGACCCTCTATCCTTATTATCTTCTCAAACTTGTACCTCTTTCCTATCTTCTTGGCTAACGCCTTTATTTCTTCCTCCGCCTCAGGCTTTATATCCGCCTTGTCAAACTCAAACAACACCGCATTTATCCTAAACTGTTTTATCTTCTTATTGCCGGTTTCTATCTCCGATATATTCTTGTCTATCCATTTACCAAACGAATATCTTACTCCTATGTTCCCATACATATTTTGCCATTGACGACCACTTTATATCACCGCTACAATACGCCTCTAGCCCGTCTAACACATAATACCAAAAGCCTATATCGCTCCTGACGCTCACAGCATCTAGAGTTACGCTCCTTGACTGAAAATCTTTGTTTGCTACTTCGTTAGGCAAACTATATCCTCCCATAAATCTGCTCGTTATCTCCCCATTTTTCCCACTCAACGCATAGTCTAGCCCGCAAGACGCATTCCATCTAAACCTTCTTCCCTCACCTGTAAATCCTATTCCTCCCGCTAATCCCGCTCTAGCATAATCGTTCGCCTTTACTTCTAAACTCCAGATGTCTGCTCCGTCCGCGTGTATCAACGCTAATCCTGCTCCTATATAAGGTCTCAGCTTTACCTTGCCCAATACGCTGTTGCTCCCTATCCTATACCCTGCTTCTATATCCACTATCCCGCTAACGCCGCTAAATTCTCCCTTCGCTTTTTTTATTTCACTTGTTAAGCATCTCGTCGTCTCGTAATTGTCTGCGCTAAACTACGACAATCCCTTTACGTCGTATTTCTCTTTGACTACACCGCCGTATAAACCCAAACCCCAACTATTAACTTCGCCCTTATGTAGGTTACTCCTCTTACTTATTGAACTCTTGTTCTGTTTTACGTACACTCCCGCCATAGCCGTTGAACTTGTCATCATGTCAAACCCGGCTAACAACCCAGTATTGTTTACTTTAAACGTCTGCGGCGATTCCACATCTTTATCAGTATCAATAATTGATCCTTTAGCTTGCGCCCATATCCCCTTTGCAGGCTCTTCGTATTCCTTATAATTATATATCCTGTAAATTTATTTTGTCAACTAGCAGTTGTCAATAGGCTTGATAGGCAATAAGCTTTAATTGTAAAATATTGTTACAAGACTTACTTAATTAAGGATTAAAATGCTAAATAACGAAACAAAATTATTTGCAATTTTGGGTTGCCCTGTAAAACATTCCTTTTCCCCTCTTTTGCAAAATAAATGGTTTGAAAAAAAACATTTGAATTGCGCTTATCTATCGTTTGAACCAAACGATTACGAGCTTGAATGCGCAATAGAATCCTTAAAAGAACTTAAATTTAACGGTTTTAATATAACTGTTCCTCATAAAATTAAAGCGCTTAAATATGTTGACGTTATAGATAAGAATGCAAAAAAAATAGGCAGTATAAACACCGTAATAATTAAGGAAAACAAACTTTACGGATATAACACCGACTATTTGGGATTTGCCAAAGATTTAGAATCTAAAAAAGTTATCATAAAAAATAAGAATGTTATCGTTGTTGGAGCAGGCGGAGCGGCGAGAGGCATAGTGTTTGCTTTAAAAGCTGGGAACGCAAAAAACGTATACATAGCAAATAGGACTTTAGATAAAGCAATAACGCTTGCAAAAGAATTTAAAGTAAAAAGTATAAATATAGACGACGTTAAAGATACGCTCGGCGAGGCGGATTTACTTGTAAATTGTTCTTCCTGCGGAATGAAAAAGGAAGATAGTCTGCCATTTAAGTTTGGTAAAATTAAAACCGGATTGGTTGTGTACGATCTTATATATAATAAGAAAACGCCTTTTTTGAGATTTGCAAAAAATAATAAGTTAAAATTTTTTACAGGCGAAGGAATGCTTATTTGGCAAGGAGCTTACGCTTTTAAACTATGGACCGGAAAATTCCCAGACATAAAAATTGCCGAAAAGCTTTTGAAGAAATTTTTAAAATAAAGCGAAAATATATGATATTTATTATATTTTTGTTATGCGTTATCATAATTTTATTGATTTAAAAACAATAAAAACGCTAAAGACGCCGTTGTCGTAGATTCAAGCGTTTTTATGGACGGCAGAATCTACGATATAATTAAAACCAATTTTGTTTCTCTTAAATTGAAATTGATTGCGCCTTCTATAAACATTAAATTTTTAAACTCAAAACTAGAACAAATTAAAAGTCCGGCGTTAACAATTATAAACATTGCAAAATCCCTAAAAAGCAAAATTCTCATCAAAGACTTTAATTTATGTAAAGAAGCGTCTTTAAGAAATATGCAAGTTTTAAATATAAACGATTTAGAAACCGCTCTCTTAGTAAAAGAGGGCGAGCAACACAATCAAGCTATAGGATATTTTGACGATAAAACAAAATAATAGCCGAAGACGCCAAAAGATTTATAGGAAAAGACGTTGGCTTAGCGGTAACGTCTGTAATATTTACTCCAACAGGAAAAGTAATATTTGGAAAACCTTCGGGACAAATTAAATGAAAAATGCCGTTATAATAGCAGCCGCAGGGTCCGGTAAAAGATTTGGGCATAAAACTCCAAAACAATTTTTAAAACTTAGCGGCAAACCAATGTTGACGTGGAGCGTTGAAACTTTCGCTTCAATAAAAAGTTTTAAACAAATAATAGTCGTTGTTCCGGAATATATGATTGAAAGCTTAAGAAAACGGAAAAACAATCTTTTAAATAAAGTTGAGTTTGCGCCAGGCGGAAAGGAAAGATTTGATTCTATAAAAAACGGTTTAGAACTTATTAAAGACGACGTTGATTTTGTAGCTGTGCATGACGCGGCAAGACCGCTTATTTCAAAGCGGGATATTTTGGCAGTTTTAAAAGAAGCGGAGAAAACAAAAGCTTCTATTGCCGTTGAAAAAACTAAAGATACAATTAAACTAGTATCAGCCAAAGAGCAAATATTAAAAACTTTAGACAGAAAAGTTTTAAGAAATGCTCAAACGCCTCAAATTTTTGAAACAAAACTTCTAAAAAAAGCGTACTCAAAAAGAATTACGGGAGAAACAACTGACGATTCTCAATTGGCGGAAAGGCTTAAAATAAAAGTTTCAGCCGTTGAAACTAAGTTCCCAAATTTTAAAGTAACCGCGAAACAAGATTTTGTATTAGCTGAAAAATTATTGAAAAGGCGAAAAATGTACATTGGATTTGGATACGATGTTCACAGATTTAAAAAAGGAAGAAGCCTTGTTTTGGGCGGAGTAAAAATACAAAGCCCTAAAGGACTTGACGGACACAGCGATGCCGACGTTCTTCTTCACGCTTTAATGGACGCGCTGCTTGGCGCCGCTGGCTTAAACGATATAGGACATTTTTTCCCAAACGCGGATGTTGCGTATAAAAACATATCAAGCCTTTTGCTTTTGGAATATGTTTACAAAGAACTCAAAAAGAAAAAATATAAAATTAACAACATAGACGTTACAGTTGTTGCAGAATCCCCGAAAATATATCCTTTTATTGACGATATGAAAACTAATATTTCAAAAGCGTTAAAATTTCCAAAACAAAGAATAGGGATAAAAGCGACTACAAACGAAAAAATGGGGTTTATAGGGCGCGGCGAAGGCGTAGCGGCAATGGCTGCGGCTTCAATTTTTGGCAAATAAAAGGACTCTATTATAATGATAAAAGTTAACAATACGCTTTCAAATAAAAAAGAAGAATTTAAACCTCAAAAAGATAATTTTGTATCAATGTACGTATGCGGCGTAACGACTTATGACGAAGTTCATTTAGGACACGCGAGAGCATACGTAGCTTTTGATGTTATAAAAAGACATCTTTTAAAAAGAGGCTACAAAATAAAACATGTTCAGAATTTTACAGATGTCGACGATAAGATTATAAAGAGATCTTTGGAAAGAAATATCAAACCTAACGATCTAGTTCAGATTTACATAGACGATTATTTTATTCAAACTGATAAATTAAATATTTTAAAAGCAGAAATTTATCCGAGAGTAACGCAAATGATGCCTGAAATAATAAGTTTTATAAAAGACCTTGAGGCTAAAAGTTTTGCTTACGAAGTTGACGGCGACGTATATTTTTCAGTCGCTAAATTTAAAGATTATGGAAAACTTTCCAAAAGAAAACTTGACGATTTAAAATCCGGCGCCAGAGTAGGCGTTTGCAACGATAAGCTTTCGGCCTTTGACTTTGCTTTGTGGAAAAAAACAAAAGAAAACGAACCTCAAGAAGCGGCTTGGGAAAGCCCATGGGGCAAAGGTCGCCCCGGCTGGCATATAGAATGTTCCGTTATGTCGTCAAAACTGTTTGGCGACACCATAGACATACACGGCGGCGGACAAGATTTGATATTTCCGCACCATGAAAACGAAATCGCTCAAAGCGAAGCAAAAACCGGCAAGCCTTTTGTTAAATATTGGATACATAACGGCTTTGTTACGGTAAATAAAGAGAAGATGTCAAAATCTTTAAATAATTTTTTTACATTAAAAACTATATTTGAAAAATATAATCCCAGAGTCGTCCGTTATTATCTTTTAACGCAGCACTATTCTAGCCCTTTGGATTTTTCGGACGCCGGTCTTGATGCGGCAAAGAATACTTTGCAAGGAATTGACGACGCGTATTTGAGACTTCTTTCTTCTACTAAAGAATCAGCCAATGAAATAAACGACAAAGATTTGTTGGATTTACAAGAAAACTTTTTACAAGCGTTGGATGATGATTTTAATTCAGAGAAAGCTTTGTCGTATTTTCATGAATTAAAGAATATAATATTAAAAGAACTGTTTACGGCAAAATCGCAAAGACTTGCACAATTTAGAAAACTTTACGAAGATTTTGCTGAAACTTCTTTAGGAATTCTTTTGCCTAAGGAACAAAATAATAATGAAGATTTACAGAAACTTTTAAACGACAGGAATGAAGCGCGGAAAAACAAAAATTGGGCGGAGTCCGACAAAATTAGAAACATCATAGATGAAAAAGGCTATAAAATAGCAGACAATAAAGACGGCTCGTCAATTCTTATGAAAAAGATTTAGTTTCTTGCCCGCGCCCATAAACTATAAGTAAGGGCACGCGCAAAGCTCGCATATTTTCTGCTTTGCGGATCTCGTTTTTTCTTTAGCTCCTTGCCAACAAAACAACAGTCATATTACTAGAACCGATAAATAAACGCATGAAAGCATTCTACAAAAATTTACATTTTGGAAGCGGTAAATAATTTATTAGCCAAAATATATTGCCTTACTAAACATGAAGCGTGGTATGATTTAGGAAGAGATTAAAATGTTAAAGAAATTAACAAGCGTATTCTCAGCGTTAGGGCTGTCTATTTCATCAATTCAATTTAGCTTTGCGCAACAAGACTTTACTGGCGGCGGGGATGTCAATCTGTCGTTGGTCAAGGATAGCCACTTCATCTCTATCATACTTCTCGTTGATAATTTCAATTTTTATTTCATTACCATTTTTTAATCAATATCTATTTATTTACAAGACCTATGCCTCTGCCCTCGTTTACAATTCCAGTTCCAACGCGAACCAGCGTAGGCAACGCTCTTTCTCTTATAATCATTTTCGTCTTTGTCTGTGAACTTGGGTCATACTTCCTTCTTGCTTCTTGCAGTACTTCTTACTGTTCGTATGCGTCTAGCTGTTGGTCTGTTAATGGAATATTTTTAATCCTTTATGCTGCCGCTGGGAATTTTCTGTCAAGAAGCTCTTGCAACCCTCTGCGCTCCAACCTTTCGTTCTCGGTGGCGTAATCATCGACGTAACCAATATGGGAAAACAAG
>JAITQE010000005.1 GCA_031289055.1 Candidatus Endomicrobiellum porotermitis | reverse complement strand
TCTTTATGTTTTAGGAGCGGTCTGCGGCGCAGGCAAAACTACTTTTATATTACAGATAATTGACAATATAGCAAGAAATAAGAAAGACATTTTATTTTTTAGCGGCGAAATGTCCAGCCGAGAAATAATTGCAAAAAGTATTAGCCGATTGAGTTACGAACTATCAGAAGATAAAGACAGCCGATTAACAGCGCGGACAATTAATTATGTTATGAAAAATTGACAAAGAACTGCTAAAATCGTAAAATATATGTCAAGATTTTATTGATATTTCAACAATTATTTAGATTTATAAGGATAACAATGACTATACTAAACGTATTCATATATGTTGTGATTTTTATTTTCGCCGCTATTATTCATGAAATTTCCCATGGGTATGTTGCACATTTAAGAGGCGATGATACTGCAAAACTTATGGGACGTATTACTTTAAATCCTTTGTCTCACATAGAGTTGTTTGGAAGCATTATTCTTCCAGCAATGCTTTTGTTCTTAAAATCTCCAATTCTTTTCGGCTGGGCAAAACCTGTTCCGATAGATTATAGAAATTTAAAAAAACCAGAATTAGACATACCTCTTGTTTCCTTAGCGGGACCAATTGCAAATTTGTTGATTGCTTTGGCTTCAGGGCTTGGAATTCGCCTTATAGGAATGTTTCCTAGCTTTGAAGCAGGCTTTGACGCCGCAATCACAATACAGTCGTTCTTGTATATAATGCTTGTCATAAACGTTATTCTTGCAATAATAAATCTTATACCTATACCTCCTTTGGACGGATCAAAAGTTGCAACTTATTTCATGCCAAGAGATATAGCGACGAAATATATGAATCTCAATTCTTTTATTTGTTTAATAGCGCTACTTTTACTATTATCTTCCGGCGGGGCGGGGCGTTTGTTATATCCTGTCATTAGTTTTTTTGTCGTAACTTTTAGCGGACTTCCCTACTAATTTTTAGCGAGTATAACAAGCGAGTACAACACATGAAAAAGAGAGTATTGTCCGGCATGCGTCCGACCGGAAGGCTTCATTTAGGTCATTATTTTGGGACGCTTCGCAATTGGGTTAAACTTCAAGATGAGTATGATTGCTACTATACGGCATCGGATTTGCATGCTTTAACTACAGAGTATGCCGACACGTCTAAAATTAGCGAAAATACTTTTGAAATGATAGGTGACTGGATTACGGTAGGGTTAGACCCGAAGAAATCAGTAATTTTCAAACAGTCCGCCGTTCATCAGCATAGCGAGCTATTTTTAATACTTTCAATGATAACTCCTTTAGGGTGGCTTCAAAGATGTCCGACATATAAAGACCAAATAAGAGAAATAAACAATAAAGATTTAAACAATTACGGTTTTTTGGGTTATCCTGTGCTTATGGCTGCAGATATTTTTCTTTATAAGGCAAACTTAGTGCCTGTAGGGGAAGATCAACTTTCGCATTTAGAATTTACGCGCGAGATAGCCAGAAGATTTAACAATTTTTATGGCGAAGTTTTGATTGAGCCTGCGGCTAAACTTTCTGAAGCCGCAAAAGTACCGGGCATTGACGGAAGAAAGATGTCAAAATCTTATGGAAATTCTATATTTCTTGGCGAGAGCGATGATGCAATAAAAGAAAAAGTAAAAAATATGTTTACGGATCCTTTAAAGATAAAAAAAGACGATCCCGGACACCCTGACGATTGCGCGGTTATAAAGTTCTATAAGATATTTTCGGAAAGTTCGGACAAATATCCAAAATTTGACCAGAGGGAAGCGAACTGCAAAGCGGGAACTATAGGCTGCTCTTTATGCAAAAAGCAGTTGATTGAAATGTTTTCTGAGTTTATGAAACCGTTGGCTGATAAGAGAAAAACCATTATCTCCGACAAGGCTTATTTGGAAAAAGTGATAATAGAAGGCGGCAAAAAAGCTGAGGAATGCGCTCACAAAACTATGACTGAAATCCACAAGGCGCTAAAATTTTAAAGGATTGTTATGGTATATGACATTCACCTTGATGCTTTTGAAGGACCTTTAGATCTCCTTCTTCATCTCGTAAAGAAGAAGGATTTAGAGATAAACGAGATAAAAATAGCCGAAATCACAGCCGAATATCTTTCTTATCTTGATTTGATGAAGGAATTTAACATAGACGTCGCTGGCGAATTTCTTGTTATGGCTTCCACTCTTATGCAGATAAAGTCGAAATCTTTGCTTCCTTCAGAGAGTGGGGAAGACGGCGAAGAAGACGATTCTTTTGATCAACTAAAAAACAAATTACTTGAATATCAAAAATATAAAGAAGTCGGGAAACTTTTATCTTACAAGATATTTGAAAATTCTCAAGTTTATTATAGACCGGCTCCCGTTAGAAGCAAACAAGATTTTGTTTTAGATGCTACTATTTTTGATTTGATGAGCAGTTTCCGCGATGCGCTGACGGCTCTGCCAGACGACATAAAAGAAATAATGTATCAGGAAATTCCCATTGAAAACAAAATCAGGGAAATTCTTGATATTGTAGATGGAAAACAATACGTTTCTTTTACCGAAATATTAAAGTTGCAAAACACAAAGCTGTCTCTTATAGTTTGTTTTATGGCTATTTTGGAACTTGTAAAAAATAAACAAATCGTTGCAAAACAATCGGAATTATTCTCGGAAATTAGAATTTATAAAGTTTATAATAACGAACGAGAATTAGAAAAAAATAATGAAAGTATAAATGCTTTTGAGTTTGTCGAAAATGGAGAAGGCGCGGAGCGTTCCGAACATAAAGAAGAGTATCCTCCTCCAAAATTGGAATTAGTTCCTGAAACTAACATTACGATTCAAGGGAAAAAAGATGGAAATATCTGAAGTTAAAAAAATTTTAGAAGCTCTGCTTTTTGTCTCGGAAAGACCTTTGAGTTTAAGAGAGTTGAAAGGTATAATAAAGGCGGATTTTGCCGATGTTTCTAATTTGGAAAATATTTTAAATGAATTGAAAGACGAGTACGCTAATCTAAATAAACCTTATGATATTAAATTTGTCGCCGACGGTTGGACATTTGCCACAAAGCCTGAATACTCTCCTTGGATAAAAAAACTTTTAAAAGAAAAAACCGTTTTAAAATTATCTCCATCAGCATTGGAAACTCTTGCCATGATAGCCTACAAACAACCTATAACAAGAGCGGAAATTGACGATATACGAGGAGTGGAATCTTCCGGCGTAATAGACACTCTTCTTGAAAAAAAACTAATAAAAATAGTCGGAAGAAAAGAAGCTCTTGGCAGACCTTTGCTTTACGGCACTACTCAAGATTTCTTAAAACATTTCGGACTTGCCCATTTAAACGAACTTCCTCTTATTGAAGACATGCCCAAAGAAACGCGACAGACGGATAATCTGCCAGAGCCAGAACTTCCTTTTAATGCGGAAACAATACTGTTGTAAATGAACTTCCCAAAATAGAAAAAAATAAACGATTGGAAAGGCAACAGATGTTATTATCACGACAGTTCCTTCGTGAGCTACCGTAACAATGAAAACAAAAGACGGCGAGGTTATTGTAGAAAATGCAAATTCTTCGTCGTCTATAGCTTTGAGAAAAGTACAATCTCAGTTTTATGTAGTTACTGCAGTTAAGCAAGGGTTTAACCCCGTTGAAAGAGTTGTAAGAATTGAAGAAACCACAAAAGAAAACAAAAATAAACAAGAGAAAATAGAAATCGTTTTTGATTTTGAACTTAACGTAAACTCGGTCACTTGAAATATTTGCAGAAGTGGATAATAATTATTGGGATACAGGACTTAAAACAATCGATGACAAAACAACATTTTTATGACAGGACATCTTTACAAAAGTTTCTCTTTTGCCTCATACCCCGAAAATATGAGCATTCACATAGCAGGAGAAGAAAAGTCTCGCGGAAACACCTCTTTAACTGTCCATTTAAAAGCCGGCTCTTATAAAGTAAGAGCATTAGATACTAATGGATCGCACGCTGAAGCGACGGAAGATATAGTAGTTTTATCAGATTCGCTAAATATCTTGAATATTCGTATGAAAAAAATATTTCTTTTAGAGTAAAAGCAAGTCATCGCTAAACGTTTACGTGCTCGACGGAAACAAACTTTCAAACAGCTACGCGCTATATTTAAATTATGTTTTCCCTTTTATTAAAAAAACCCAGTCTATGATAACGTCGGAGGGTTTGGAATAACTCTGAAAGATTATAATTTTAACACTCAAGAC
>JAITQE010000024.1 GCA_031289055.1 Candidatus Endomicrobiellum porotermitis | reverse complement strand
ATACGTCTCCGCCGCTTCTTTTCTAGTTTTATACATCTCTGCCGCTCCTCGCGCTGCAAAAAATCTTCTCTGGCTTTTTTTATCTCGTCCCATCTTCGCGAAAAATTTTTTCTGGCTTCTTGTATATTTACGTTCCAATATACAAATGATACGAATAATACAATCCCCGCCAAAGGAATAAAATCGTCCGCCCAATCGGCGGTCGCCGCGGTCGCCGCCGAACTGAAGGGACTTAAGGACAAACTTAAACAAACGATTAAACATAACGCGATTTTTCTTTTCATTTAAACTTTTTACCGCTCCCTTTTTTTAACTTCTAGCGCTTAGAACGCAATATCCTTGTCTGTCGTCGGGCTGCTTGTAATATTAAATTCTGTTTAGACGAAACTTTACATTTGACATTTTACTAAAATCTCGGGGGGGGGGGGGTGAAATATTTGTGAAAATTAAATTTTTATAATTCATCATGATTTTATCCCCTGAGTTTATCGGATAGGTGAAAGAAGTGGGGTTCTATCTGATAAACACTCAAGGCGGCAGAAATAATAAACAGAAGCAAAAAAGGATTATAAGTAAATAAAACACATGTACAATCTCAAACAAATGGTAAGAGTGAACCAATCTACAAATATTTTGTTCAAATCGCCTAAATTCTTCGCGTCACCTTTCAATCCCCTCTTTACAGAACCGTTTTTTTGTATGAGGCAGCTCAGGTTGGATAGTTCTCTATTATCGCTAAGGGTCAATCCTATCCATTATCTCGCGCTATCCTACCTTGCTCTTGTCGCTCTATAATCTCTCAATACGCGATATATCCTAAAACGTGTGAGGATTATTTTTTGCTGAAAAACGTAAATCTGACGAGTCAAAAGAAATATGCTTGTATTTTGAAAATAATCGCGTTGCTTTAACAGATTTTTCCCACAAAATCCTTATATCAGCATAATCATCTTTGACCAGTAATTCTATACTTCAACCTTTTTTTCTTGATAAAACAAACTAAACTATGCTAGCATTCTTTTAGCGAAAATTTAAGATTGCCGCGACGATAACAAAGCTTAAACGGGATTTGCGCGAAATGATTATAGGATTCCTTTCAAATTTTTTCAATTACAACTTTCACACTGCCATAGTAGTCGGAATTTATATCGCATTGGCTTTTGGAACGAGCGCTCACATACTGCTGCACAAAAACGAAGTTAGAAGCGCAATAGGCTGGATAGCGTTAGTTTTTTTATCGCCGTTTATCGGAACTATATTTTATATTTTTCTTGGAATCAATAGAGTAAAAAGAAAAGGCAGCCGTTTAAGAAAAAAAATAACCTTGTCGGAAAAATACTCCTACGAGATAATAAACAATATTTTTGAAAGCCTGCCTATAAACTACAAACAATTTATAACCTTTGGACATAACGTATACCCTCAAACTTTTGCTTTTGAAAATTCCATTGAACCTTTACAAAACGGCATTGAGGCTTATCCTAAAATGTTAAAAGCCATAAAGAACGCAAAGAAAGAGGTTTTAATTTCAAGCTATATATTTGATTACGACAGCGAAACGATTAAATTTCTTGACGCTTTTAAAACTGCCGTTAAAAACGGAGCTTCTGTAAAAGTTTTAGTAGACGGCATTGGAACTTTAAAATTTTTCCGCCGTTCTATAGAGAAAAGATTATCCGAGATCCACGGCGTTAAATGCGGAGTATTCTTGCCGCCGCATATTCCTATATCTATGCCTTTTGTAAACTTAAGAAATCATAGAAAAATGATGATAATTGACGGAAAAGCCGCATTTTTTGGAGGCATGAATCTTTCAAAAAAAAATATTTTTACGCATAACTTAAAAGACGGGATCTTAGATATAACATTTGAAGTTAAAGGTTCGGTTATAGAGCAAATGGTAGAAATTTTTGAAGATGATTGGGAATTTGCCACAGGGATAAAAATTCAGTCTTTTGCAAGGACCGTTTCTCACGCGAAAGAGGGAATGTCCCCTGCGAGAATTATTCCCGACGGACCTGATAATAAGAGCGGCATAATAGAGCTTATTGTTACAGGGGCAATAAACGCTGCGGTAAAAAAAATTCTTATAGTAACTCCGTATTTCCTTCCCGAAAATAATATTTTAACCGCAATTGAAATGTCCGCGATGAAAGACGTCAACGTAGAAATAATAATACCTGAAAAGAGCGACCATAAAATTTTAAATTATGCGGTAGAGCCAAATTTCTTGCGGTTGATAGAAAGCGGGGTAAAAATATACCGCACGTCCAGGCCTTTTGACCACAGCAAGATTTTTGTGGTTGACAACGAATGGGTGTTTGTCGGTTCGGCAAATTGGGACGAGAGAAGTTTTAAGCTTAATTTTGAGTCCAACATGGAAATATTCAGTAAAAACTTAGCAAAAAAACTTACTGCGATTGCAGAAGAGAAAAAGAAAAACGCTAAACTTACGACCGACTATGAATGCAAACAGCTACAATTCTTAAAACGCATTAGAAATAACGCTTATAGACTTCTTACGCCTTACGGCTAAATTGTTACAAATTTGTCTTTTCCGCCGTCTAGAGTTTCAAGTTTTGCAATCAGCGACTTTATTAAATTTTCTTCGGATAGTGCTCTAAAATTATAAGTCCTTTGTCAAAACAAGAATCTGAAGAACTATCATGAATGCCAAGTCTTGTTCTTATTTCGCAACCAGAAGTTGTTAAGGCTTTTTGAATCTTTACAGCGCAAGAGTTTCTTTTTTCTACCGACAAAATTAAGATATTTGCCACAGGAGACTCCTGAGATTTAAACTTTTAATTTTCTGTTTGACTATTTTTGTTTTAGATCTAAAAGCTCGCTTACAGTAACAATCTCGTATCCTTTCGTTCTGATTTCTTCTATAAAATCTCCAAGAAACGACAAAATTTTATCATTTTTAGGAAAGTCGTGCATTAAAAAAATTGCTCCATTCTTGACGGCTTGCTTATATCTTTTACGCATTTCTTGGGCCGATACATTTTCCCAATCCATACCGAAGCTCCAGTTTATAACGTAATAACCTTGTTTTTGCGCAACTTCCAGTCCTTCAGGTTTTGAATATCCATATGGAAATCTCATCAAATAGGTGTCAATACCCAACTTATCTTTTATTATTTTTTTTGCTTGTAAAATTTCTATTTCAATCTTGTTTATCTTATCGGCGCTTTTGTAAGCGTAAAAATTGACATGCCCGTACGTATGGCTGCCTATTTCATGACCAGCAGCAATAACGTCTTTTGCCGTTTCAGTATCGTTTTCCACTCTAACGCCGAGCATAAAAAACGTCGCTTTAACGTTTTTTTCTTTAAGTATTTCCAAAATTCTTTTTGTGGCTTTGCCCGGACCGTCGTCAAAAGTCAATGCTACTTTTTTTACGTCAGGAGACCCGTTTGCATAAAAAATCTTTGCGTTAGAAAAACAAACAAACAAACAAATTAAAGCGAAAATAATAGTAACTTTTTTCATTTTGCCCACGCCATTACGCTTGAAATTGCAGTTAAAATCCCAGCGTTAATTATCTGCATCCAAAAATTGTCGTTCAACTTCCAAGGAATTGCTTCAATTAAAGCAGCGGCAACCGCCCCGATTAAAGCAAACTGTATATTGAAAAGAAACAATCCGATTATAAAACACACTACAAAGCAAGCGAAACTTCCTTCTAGACTTTTGCCGGTAAAAATTTTATGCCCGCCTATAGTTCTGCCGACTAAAGCGGCCGCGGTATCGCCAAATGCAAGATACAAAAGACTTGTAAATACTATGCTTTTATTAGGGAAAAATAATATCGCTATAAACGCGCCTGACAACGTCCAAATTAAACCGCTTATTTTGGCGGCTTCATCAGACCTGTAAAACCCTCTAAAATTTCTCTTAAAAAAATCGTTAACCATAGGGAACTTAAATCTTATATATTCCAGCAAAGCGACGATAGTTATTGTTATCCCAAGCCACAAGACAACAACGCCCTTAGGCAAATACCAATATCCAAAAACATAAATCAGCGATAATAAATGAAAAGCTTTTCTTTTTATTTCGTCTTTTGGAACGCCAGCCATATTTCCGTTACTCCATTATATATAAATTTATAAATACTAATTATATTATGATACGCCTGAAAAAAAACATTTTTGACGCTTATCGCATCTTCAAAAGCAAGAGAAGCAAGCAATGTAAACGTTATAATATTAACGGCTAGAATTATAACATAAGAAAAAAACGCTCCGTAGATCTTCAAATCAGGCTGTTCTATAGAAAGAATATAAACTGTCAAGGCAATATGGAAAAATATGGAAAAGCCTATTAGAAAAAGATAATATCCATATAGTTGCTTTATATCCATAACCCAACCCAAACAAACATAAATTATTATAATAGCAATCGTATATATAGGGAAAAAATATGGAGCAAGGGTTATCCAAATATTGTCTTTGGTTAGAACGACGCTTCCAGACATCTCGTCGACATTGAATTTTTTTATTTTCGCGCCGCTTAAAAGACCCGCTATTGCGTGGGAAAGTTCGTGACCAAAGATATAAGTTTTCATGGGTTTATAAAGAATCGCTTGAAAGGCTATATAGCTAAGCGCTCCTATCCAAAAAGGTATGCGCTTACCGCCTGATGAGATAGAAAAAAACAAGAAATTTTTAGCAAGAGCGTATCCTGCGGCAAAAACCGCGGGCATTGCGATAAAAGCGAGAATATTTCTTAAAAATCTCATTGATTGCCTTAAAAAGCGTTCAAGACGATAAACTAAACCTAGCCATCATCCTAAACGAATTATTTTTTTGACTTGCCTCTTCATGCTGAAACGCTCTTTCTTCTCGCGCTTATGCGCGTAAGTTGAAACCTAATCTATTTTGTTTTCACATCTGTAAAAGATTTCACTACAAATATAACGGCAACTACAAAAAACCATATCCGGCGGCGGTATGTCCAACCGAGTCGCCGGCGCAGCCTGCAATAACGCCGGGGTTTCTTGCGTCGTCTTCTTTAATGTTGAATGCAATTTTCATTAAGTTCAGAAATAGCTTTCATTTTAAGCTTTTCCCACATAACTTCTATGTCTTTTACGTTTTTCGCCTTATATTTGCCAAAAACATGCGGGCGTCTGCGGACAAGCTTTTTGTTTAACTTTTCTATCACGCCAGTTATATCAAAATCTTTATTTTCTTTGGCAATTTGAGCGTGAAAAACAACCTGCAAAAAAAATATCGCCAAGCTCTTCTTCAAGGTTTTCTTTATCTTTGTTTTTAATGGCTTGTTTAACTTCTTCGGCTTCTGAAAAGAGGTGTTTCACGTTGGAACGCAAGATTGAAAAGATGCCTACAAGTTTACCAAATTCCCTTAAATACTTTTTCATAACGCCTTTGAAAACGATTTACTCATTGCGCGCAATTATACCATTTCTTTCGCTAGTTCTTCAATATGCGCAGCTTATATGCGAATCGCTTAATATCTGTCAAGAAACCTATAACGTACTGCTTCCGCTACATGATTTGCTCTAATTAAGCCGCTTACGTCCAAATCTGCTATTGTCCTTGAAACTTTTAAAATTTTATCGTAAGACCTTGCTGAAAAATTTAGTTTATCTATCGCGGCTTTCAACATCTCGTACGCCGCGCTATCTAAACAACAATGCTCTTTTACTTCTTTTGATTGCATTTGAGCGTTACAGTGTATTTTTGCGTTTGCAAATCTTAAGTTTTGTATTTCTCTCGCTTTAATAACGCGATTTCTTATGCTTGATGAAGTTTCTGAATCTGAAGTTAAACTTGATAATTCAGAAAATTTTAAAGCGGGAACTTCAATGTGGATATCTATTCTGTCTATTAAGGGCCCCGAAACTTTGCTCTGATACTTTCTTATTTGATTTGGATTGCAAATGCATTCTTTTTCTCTATGCCCCAAGTTGCCGCAAGGGCAAGGATTCATTGCCGCCACAAGCATAAACGATGCGGGAAATGTAAAACTGCACTTTGCTCTGGAAACAGTTATCGCTTTATCTTCCAAAGGTTGACGCAACGCTTCTAACGCGTCTCTTCTAAATTCTGCAAATTCATCTAAAAACAAAACTCCGTTATGAGACAAGCTAACCTCTCCCGGTTTTGGACAAGCCCCTCCGCCTGTCAACGCCGTAGCTGAAGAAGTATGATGCGGACTTCTAAACGTTCGGCGATTTATCAAACCGCCGTTAAAAGAGCGTCCTGCGGCGGACCATATTTTTGTAGTCTCAACAGCCTCGTCAAAAGTCATAGGCGGAAGTATGCTCGGGATACGTTTTGCTATCATGGTTTTGCCCGATCCCGGAGGACCAGACATCAACACATTATGACCGCCAGCCGCGGCAATTTCGGATGCTCTTTTTGCATTTTTCTGCCCCTTAACATCAGCAAAATCGTACTCGCATTCCAGTAAAGAATCCGAATCTTTTTCATCATGCACGTACTGTTTGCGGCTGATCTCGCCGTTAATAAATTTAACGACTTCCGTAAGAGTTTTGAACGGAAAAACGTTTATTTTTCCAGCCGCTGAAGCTTCTTGTCTATTTGCAAAAGGAACTATAAAATTTTCTATTTGATTTTTCTTTAACGACAAAGAAATAGGAAGAACGCCTTTGACTTTTCTTATTTTGCCATCCAAAGACAGTTCGCCCACAGCGCAAAAATTTTTCAAATTATCTTTTTTTATTTTACCGCTTGCCGCAAGTATGCCAAGAGCTATGGGCAAATCAAAAATCCCGCCTTCTTTTTTTATATCGGCGGGAGCTAAATTTACCGTTATCTTTTTTGTGGGAAAATCAAAACCTGAATTTTTAAGAGCCGCAGCCACTCTGTCGCGAGACTCTTTGACGGCAATGTCTGCAAGTCCAACAATTGAAAAAACAGGCATGCCAGAAGAAATATACGTTTCAACTTCAACAATATTGGCGTCTATGCCACTAATCGCAGCCGAGTAACTAAGAGAAAGCACAGAAGCCTCTTTTATTTTTTTTCGTTTTGTTGTAGTATAAGCATGGCTATTATACAATAAATGTTTGGATTTACAAACTCAAGATTTTTGAGTTTTCAGCCGTCTTAAAGGGATAAAAAATGAAAAAATTTATAGCTGCTTTTACTTTAGTTTTTATAATAGCAAGTCTCGCATCGGCAAAACCGAGCGACGACAGGGAATTTATTGTTAAATTTGGTTTTCAACCTTCAACAAAACTCAACTATGACAACAAAACCCGCGATATGAATTTAGGGCTTTCCGTCGGATTGGAATTTTTTCAATATTTTGGGAATGTTTTCGCTCTTGGCGCAGGAACAGCCGTAGATCTTTCAAGAAAAATTAAAAATTTAGAAAAAAACGAATCTTTGTCAGTAATGCCGATTTACTTTGGAGCAAAGATCCGCGCGCCGCTACATGGACTAGACGATACTTATCCTTTTATTTCAGGGAGAATAGGCTACGGCGTACCTATAACGAAAGCCTTTGATAATACTGAAGGCGGTCTTTATTGGAGCGTTGGCTTTGGGGTAAACATAAACGTTTTTTTGCTTGAAGCCGTATACTCAAGAACAAATATTTCTTTCTCATCTAATAACGACAATAAAGACGCGGATTGCTCAACAATCGCCATATATGCCGGATTCAAGTTTGAATAAAACAACTGCGAGAAAAAGTCAGGGATACAATGCGCCAAGCGCGCGTTGGGTTATGTTATTTTTGTTTGCCGGTTTTGCGGCTTCGCAACCAGACCGTGTTGAGAGAGAACGCATTTAAGGGCAAGAAAAAGACGCTGAAGAATTTGAGAAACAATTTAAATCGCGGCGCGCTGTTTTTGGACAATTTAAATTGAATCTAAATTAAAAAACAAACAACTAAGCTTTAATCTCATCGGTCTCGGCTATTTGTAACTTTTATAAATTATTTAGCTCGACTTCAATTTGAGTTTTGTCTTTCATATTCTTTACTAAAACCTTGCCATTTTCAAACTCAGTTTTTGCAAAAACGATAGTTTTTGCCGCTTGTATCTTATCTGCAAACTTAAGCTGGTTTGTTAAGCTCTTGCCGTTTATCGGACCAAAAACAGATATGTCTTTGCTGCCGTCAATTCCATCTCTTGTCGCCTTTACGGCAAAAGCAAACGCTTCGCCAAACAGTTCTTGATCGGCAATAGCCACAAAAAATTTTTCAGGACTTTTGGAATTCTCAAAAAAACCCGCGCTTTGAGCCGCAAGTAAAACTCTTTCCGCTCCAAGGGCAAAGCCTACGGCAGGAGTGTTTTGACCGCCGATTTCTTTAACAAGATTATCGTATCTGCCGCCGGCTGCAAGAGCATCTTGCGAGCCTACAGCGTCCAAACAGCAAACTTCAAAAATTGTTCTTGTATAATAATCCAATCCTCTTACTAGTTTGGCGTTTACTGTAAAGTTGCAATTTGCTTTTTTTAGTAAAAGCTGAACTGTGTCAAAATTATCTTTACAGTCGGAGCACCGATAATCTGATATTTTAGGGAAATCGGTAAATTTACAAGAATCAACTTTACAATCAAGAAGCCTCAAAGGATTCCTTTCAAGCCTTCTTAGGCAGTCTTGGCATAAGTCTTCAACAGAGCTAAAATATTTAACTAACGCTTCTCTAAAAAGAGGTCTGCATTTTTCACAGCCTAAAGAATTTATATGAATATTTATTTTATCTATGCCAAAAGAAGAAAGAACGTCTTGCGCTAAAATTATAATTTCCGCTTCGGCTGCGGGGGAAGAGTTTGCGTAAATTTCAGCGCCTATTTGCCTAAACTGCCTGTATCTTCCGGCTTGAGGTCTTTCATAGCGAAACATTTCGCCTGAATAAAAAAACTTACCCGCAGGGCTTGAAATGTCCATTCTACGCTCAATAAAAGCTCTGGCAAGCGAAACCGTCCCTTCTGGACGAAGAGCAAGCTTTCTGCCCTTTCTATCTTCAAAAACGTACATTTCTTTTTCAACAATATCCGTAGTTTGTCCTATTGATCTTGTAAAAAGAGCGACGTCTTCAAATATCGGCGTTCTGACTTCTTCAAAACCATGTCTTATAAAAATTTCTTTTGCTTTTTGTTCCAACAAACTTAGTCCTAACGCTGTTTCCCCAAAAATATCGCGGGTTCCTCTCGGAGCCTTATAATTCATCTCTTTAAGTCCTTTATCTCTTCTATTTCTTCCTTCAACTGTATTTTCTTGTTGTTCTTGTCCATTTCTATTACGCCGACTGAAATAATAAACTGGAAAGCCTGCTCAACGCTATAATTGGTATATATAATATCTTCCTCTTTTATTAAAAACAAAAAACCTGTAGTAGGGTTTGGCGTTGTCGGCATAAATACGCAAATGCGTTTTTCGTTATTAACTTTCTGCTCTCCCGTTAAAAAAGCGACACAATAAACGTCTTTCGTAGGATAAGGGACAAAAACAACTTGCTTAAAACTTTTTTTGCTGTCTTTGCCGAATATAAAATTTACAAACTGTTTCGCCGCAGAATGAACCGTTCCAAATATAGGAAGCTTTTCTATAAGTTTTTCAATTGAAATCAAAGTTTTCTTGCCGAAAGCCCTGTTTGCAATAAATCCGAGAGTTACTATGCTTATCAAAGACAAACAGAAACTTGAGATTTTACCTACCACCTGTATCCAGTAGTTGTCAACCAAAAAATACTTTATGACGGGCAAAGTAAAACCGCTCACCCATTTAAAAAGTATCGCTATTACAAAATACATTAACCACAACGGAATTATAACTATCAACCCCGTTATCATATACTTCTTAATTGACACTCTTAATTTTCCTTTGACGTTATTTTCTTCATTTTCCATAGACAAACGCTCTCCCGGCTTTTAAAAGTTTGTTAAGTTTTGTCTGCGAATCAGACTCCGCGTATACTCTAACCGCAGGCTCCGTTCCTGAAAGTCTGAAACCTATCCAATTGTTATTGTCAAGAATAAATTTATGTCCGTCAATTGCAACATTTTTTTGAATTTTCATTCCCGCTATGCCGTTTGGCGTTTTTGTTTTTAAAGTTTCTCTGAAATTGTCCATTTCTTCACGCTGAAGATGAAAATTAAGTCTTGACGTCAAAACCTCTCCCGTAAGCTTTTTAATATCTTTTAGCAGCTCTTTTATTGACTTCCTGCTCATTGCTACGGCTTCCGCCGTTAGAAGAGATGCTAAAATACCGTCTTTTTCAGGAACATGTCCTCTTATGGTAAGACCTCCGGATTCTTCCCCGCCAATTATAAATTTGTCGGAATTGTTTACCATAACGTCGCCAATATATTTAAAACCTACTGGGGTTTCTTCCACTTCTACGCCTATTTTTGCGGCAAGTTTATCTATAAGATGCGTAGTCATAACGCTTCTTGCGGCTATTCCCGTCCAGCCTCTAGTTTTGTTTAGATGATACAACAACACCGGCATAACCTGATTAGGCGTTATAAAAGTTCCGTCAGAATCTATAACGCCAAATCTGTCGGCGTCGCCATCGGTAGAAAAGCCCAACTTATAAGATTCTCTCTTTACCAAGTTTGTAAGCTCGGAAAGATTTCTTTCATTTGGTTCCGGCGCTCCGCCGCCAAACATAGCGTCTCTGTTTTTGTTGATGGTTGCGTTGCGTATGCCAGCGTCGTCAAGCAAAACGTCAAGATAGCCTGCTCCCGTACCGTGCAGCACGTCTGCCGCCACTTTTATTTTAGACTTTTTTAACGCTTTAAAGTTTATGAGTTCTTTTATCTTTTTAATATATGCGCTTTGAGGATTATGCATCTCTATAAGTTTATTTTTTAAGCCTTCGTCAAAAGGCATGGACTTTATGTCTTTGGGCTGAATTAAAGAACAATATTTTTCTATTTTTTGCGTAGTTTCGGGAAGAGCAGGACCGCCCCAATCGGAAGAATATTTTAATCCATTGTATTTATAAAGATTATGGCTTGCCGTAAAGTTTATGCCGCCCGCAAGATTGGAGCGTATTATGTCATAAGCTATGACGGGCGTGGGAGTATTTCTTTTGCAAAATAAAGCTTTTATTCCATTTCCTGCCAAGATTTCCGCTGCGGACTTTGCAAAATCTTCAGACATAAATCTGGTGTCGTAGCCTATAATTACCGCAGCTTTGACATTTTGTTCTTTTAACAAACTAGCTATGGCTTGAGTTACAACTGCCGCGTTAGCGTAAGTAAAATCATCGGCAATAACGCCTCTCCAGCCTGACGTACCAAATTTAATCATAGTTTTTTATCGAGGGCGCAAGCAAGAAATGACGACATAAAATTCATCACTTTAAAAGCATTATCGCGCTTATCAAGTATATATCTTCCACGCCTGAACCTCTGCTTAAATCGCTTACCGGAAGAGAAAGCCCCTGAATAATTGGACCTAGCGCTTGGAATCCGCCAAACCTTTCTGCAATTTTATAACCAATATTTCCAGCATTTAAATCAGGAAATACCAATATATTCGCTTTTCCTGCAACAGCCGAACCGGGAGCCTTTCTTTCTCCTACCGTCGGCACAACGGAAGCGTCAAATTGGAGTTCCCCGTCAACATTAACGTCGTTTTGCCCTTTAAAATGCTCTTTCGCGAGTTTTGTCGCTTCTATAACTTTTTCCAAACCTTTATTGCCGGCGCTTCCTTTAGTTGAAAAAGAAAGCATAGCAACGTTAGCCGTTTTTCCGGGAAAAAGCCTTTTAAAGTTAGATACGGTTGAAACAGCTATATCCTTTAATCCCAAAGCCTGCGGGTCAGGATTTACGCCGCAGTCGGTAAACATTACAGGTTCTTTTACTATAGGATGATTTGCCGGAGGGATCATGAGGAAGTAAGAAGAAATGATCTTTATGCCTTCAGCCGTGCCTATAACATGAATACTCGCTCTTAAAACATCTGCCGTATCGTAAACGGCTCCGCCGACGCAAGCGTCGCATTTTCCGCTCTTTAAATACATCATTGAAAAATACAAAGGCTTTTTTAGCAACGCCAACGCGTCTCGTTCTTCCATGCCTTTCGTAGTTCTTGCGACAACAAATTCTTGAACTTTGTTGTTGTCCAAAAGAGATTGGTCTATATCTATAACTTCTATTTCGCTTAAATCTATGCTTGCGTCAGCCGCAATTTTTTTAACCTCTCCAATATTTCCAGAAGGCAATACTACCGAAGCTATTCCGTTTTTCGTAAGCATTTCTGCCGCTTTCAAAACTCTAGCGTCAAAACTTTCCGGCAAAATTATTTTCCCTTTGGTTTTCTTGGCTAATTCTAAAACCTGTTGTCTGATGTCCATACGCGTATCCTTATAACAAATCTCAAATATTATTTAGATTCTGACCTTTCTCTTATTTCTTTTCTTTTAACTTTACCGCTTATTGTTTTTGGAAGCTCTTCCGCAAACTCTATAATTCTTGGATATTTGTACGGAGCTGTAATCTTTTTTACATGGTTTTGAAGTTCTATAACAAGCTCATTGCTTGCCTTATATCCTTTGGCAAGAACCACTGTAGCTTTTACAATTGCTCCTCTCAGTTCATCAGGAACTCCGGTTATAGCGCATTCCAACACGCAAGGGTGTTCCATTAAAGCGCTTTCAACTTCAAAAGGGCCTACTCTATATCCCGAACTTTTTATAACGTCGTCAGAGCGACCTACAAACCAAATATATCCGTCTTTGTCTTTGTAAACCATATCGCCCGTGTCGTATATTCCGTCTTTCCAAATATTTTTAGTCATGGCTTCATCTTTATAATACCCAAGAAACAACCCTGTCGGTCTGCCTTTATCGGTCCTTATTACGAGGCGACCTTCTTCTCCGGGACCGCAAGATTTATTTTCGCTATCAACAATGTCTATGTCCCAACCAGCGGAAGGCTTTCCTATTGATCCCGGTCTTACTTCTATCCAAGGAAACATTGCGGCCAGAGCTACGGTTTCCGTCTGACCAAAACCTTCTTTTATCTCAAGTCCTGTAGATTTCTTAAACTGATAAAAAACTTCTGGGTTTAAAGGCTCTCCGGCTGTTTCTGCATATTTCAATTTAGATAAATCGTATTTTGAAAAATCTTCTCTTATCATGTGTCTATAAACCGTTGGAGGCGCGCAAAAAGACGTGAGCTCGTGTTTGGCTATTTTTTCAAGCAAATCTTTGGCGTCAAATCTTTCGTAATCGTAAACAAAAATACACGCGCCGCAAATCCACTGGCCGTATATTTTTCCCCAAGACGTCTTAGCCCAACCTGTGTCCGCTACCGTAAAATGCAAACTGCTGTCGTCTAAGTTTTGCCAAAATCTCGCAGTCACGATATGCCCTAAAGGGTACGAGTAATCGTGATATACCATCTTAGGCATACCGGTAGTCCCGGATGTGAAGTACAACAAAAACGCATCGGAAGAAACGGTCGCTTCCTTGTCTGCGGGTCTTTCAAAAACATTGGAAAATTTTTCCACTTCTTTTGAATACTCAAGCCAACCGTTAACGCGTCCATTTACGGAAATTAAATGTTTTAATTCCGGCAAATCTTTTTTAGCTTCGACTATAACGTCTGCGATTCTTTTATCTGCGACGGCGGCTATAGCTTTTACATCCGCAGCTTTAACTCTGTATTTTACGTCTTTTACGGTTAAAAGATGCGTTGCGGGAATCATCAAAATCCCTAATTTATGCAAAGCAACGGCAAAATGCCAATATTCATAACGCCTTTTTGCCATTATCATTACCGCATCGCCTTTCTTTAAACCTAAAGATTTAAGAAAGTTTGCGGTTTTGTTGCTTTCATCTCTTATGTCGCTGAAAGTAAATACCTTTTCGTCCCCTTCGGGATTACACCAAACCATAGCTTTTTTATTGGGTTCAATTCTTGCTATTTCGTCTACAATGTCAAACCCGAAGTTAAAATCTTTGGGAACTTTTATTTTGCAATTCTTCAAAAAATCTTCATATGAATCAAAATTAACTTTTACATATTTTTCAGCTAACATTCATCCTCTCTTTTATTTAAATTTCAGGATCTTTAAGATGTGTATACTTTAAGTTCCGATCGAAACTTAAGAAAAGGCGACAGCCCTTTCCTTAATTAAACACAACAGCTAAAAGCTTTACAGACTTACCGTTTACAGCAATCATAATATGATTATATCCGCAGTTAAAGTAGACGCTGTCGCCTTGTTCCAAAATATATTCTTTGCCCTCAAACACAATTTTAAGCGTCCCTTTAAGAACAAAACTCCTGACACGGATACGAATACGCGCGTTTTGCCTCTTCTTTTTTCGGATCTACAGTCGCCAAAAATATCTCGGCTTTTTTATGCGCAAAACCCGCCGCCAAATCTTGATATTTATACTCTTTTCTTCTTTCTATTACAATCCCTTTATCTTTCTTTACAACCTCTATCTGTTTAAGACGAGGAGCGTCTCACGTAATAAAAGCCGTCATTTCAACATTGCGTTTACTTGAAATCGCATGGAGAACATCAATCGGAACTTCTTTAACGCCGTTTTCATAATCCAAATAAACGCTTTCATCCAACAAGTTTTAACGCTTTCTGCAAAATCCCGTATTGAAAGCCCCCAAAGCTTCTCTTACGGCTTTTATTAGCAGTCCTACTTGTAACCTCTTTTGACATTCTTCCTCCAAAGCGTAGAAATCTTACTCAACGTTTAAAGAGACTGACATTGCCTTTGTTCCATTTAAATTAAACACTTCTACCGAGTCAAAAGGATTATTATATTTCTTAGAATAATCTTTAAGCTGTTCTCTTAAAAAATTTTCAATCAACGGATCGTTCTTTTTATCGGATCGTTCAAGCAAAACCAAAAGTAAAATTTTGTTTCTGACGCCTCCATACAAAAACGACCATCCCGACGCTTGAAGAGCGTTTAGTTTTGACGCTATAAGCCTTCCAACAAATTCTTCCTGAGAAATATCGTGCTTATCATTTATAATTTTAGCTACTGAATGTTCAAATATTTCCACAAGGCTTCTTGATTCATAATCAGACCTTGATATGCGCATATAAAAGTACATCTTTATATCGTTCGCGTTCTGCACTAGCCTAAAAAGAACCGTACGCATAGGATCGTAAGCTGTAACCACCATAAACTTAATATCGGAATCGCCGCTTAAAACAACCCTTGAAATATCTGCACCTGCCGTCTGCACCTTGCGCAAAGCCTCAGAAAACGCTTCGCGGGCAACGCGCGAGACAAGACCTTCAACTTGCATATCTAAATATAAAGTTTTGCCTACGACATACGCTTTTGATTTTTGTCCCGCTTCTTTCTCTACGAGTTTTTCCAAATCTTGCGTAAGAGTCTCTTTCTTGTAAGTTACCCCGCAAGAATTTAACATAACGACTGTAAATAAAAACAACGCTAAATATTTTATTTTCTTCACGATATTATTTAAGTTTTAGCAGCTTCCGTCTTTCGCCCGGAACTACACAAGGCGGGGTTGTCTTTGCGGACTTGATCCGCAATCTATTGTCCGAGATGCCAAATTAAGCTCAGCGTTACGGCGACAACAAAGACGCGACTACAATTTGCCGTACAAATCAATCCTCAAGCGGATTGACGACAATACTGTCGCATATTATTTTGCGTCGTCCGCAACAATCGTTTCAGCTTTTCTTTTTCCGGCTGTCGCCATTGTTTCTTCCAACTCGTCAAAATCTAATTCTTTATCTTTGACAAGCCTCTTTGCCACAGCGTCAACAGCATCCCAATTGTCTTTTAAAAACTTGTCGGCTTTGACTTTGCACGCGTTTAATATCTCTAAAGTCTCGTTATTCAATTTTTCTTTTAAGCTCTGGGAAATGTCCTCTTTTGGCATAGCCGAAAAATCTCCGACAAAACCGCTTTCTCCCATACCGACTTGCCAAACCATAGCGTTTGCTATTCTCATAGCTTGGTTGAAATCCGCAGAAACGCCTATTGTAGACGTATTGTATTTAATTCTTTCCGCCGTATAGCCTGCCAAAGAAACAATAATATCCGCCGTTAATTTTTCTCTGTCCGCGCTATGCAGCTCTTCTTTAGGAAGATGAGCGACAAGCCCAAGCGACCCTTGGTGAGACTTTACGGTAACCTTAAACACATCGTCGGTAGGGTGCATTAAATATATTGCCACAGCATGACCCGCTTCGTGATAGGCAGTCATTTCAAGTTCTCTTGGCGTCATGTCAAGATTTGTTTCCATACCCAAATCTATTCTATCCATAGCCTCAGACAAGTCTTTCATGTCAATTTGTTCTTTCTTTTTTCTTGTGGCAATTAAAGCCGCTTCTTTTATCATGTTTTCAATATCGGCGGGAGACTTATAAACAGACTTTTTTGCTAACCTATCTATTTTTACATCTGGAGAAACTTTAACGCTCTTTAAATAAAATTCAATTATATTTTTTCTTTCTTTTAAATTCGGGAGCGCTATAGAAATTTTTCTGTCAAAACGTCCGGGTCTAAGCAAAGCTTTATCCAAAACGCTTTTATCAGCGTTGGTTGCCGCTATAACTATAACATTGCTCTTTTTGTTATCAAGTCCGTCCATTTCAACAAGCAACTGATTTTGGGTGCTGTTCGTTTCCTCTCCAGCGCCCATAAAAGAAAAAGTTCTTCCCCTTCCTATAACCTCTAGTTCGTCTATAAAAACTATACAAGCGCCATCGGTATACGCGTATTCTCTAGCTTTTTTAAAGAGGTTTCTTACTCTTCCCGCTCCTACGCCAACAAACATCTCAACAAACTCGCTGCCCGCCATTGAAATGAAAGGAATATTGCATTCTGTGGCTATAGCTTTCGCAAGCAAGGTTTTTCCACATCCGGGAGGACCCGTTAAGAGAATGCCCTTTATAATTTTACCGCCTATTTTTTGAAGCTGCGTTCTGTCTTTAATAAGCCGGACTACCTCTAAAGCTTCTTTTTTTGCCACTTCAAGACCTATAACGTCTTTAAACGAAACTTTTATATCTTTTGCTTTTATTTTTTTCTTTTTTAAACTGGAAAAACCGCCTCTTTGGAAAAACGCCATATACATAAACACAAAAGCGGCGGCGGAAACAAACGCAAACAAGAGCTGCATAGGAAGCTGAGCAAGAGTCATAACTCTGTAGAAAGACTCCATCTGGCTTAACCCGTATATCATAGTACCCAAAAGACCGACTACTATGCCGCCGATAATAAACCAAATCTTGTTATTCTTAACATAAATTTTAAACTTACGTATCATTTATATTCCCTTTATTTAGCTCCAGCGATTTATATACAGTTTATTTTGCTTTGCCTTGATTTACAACTGATTCCATAGCCTTTTTAACGGCTTCAGGATCTCCTAAGTAGTAGCTCTTTATAGGCTTTAGATTCTCGTCAAGTCCATAAACTAGAGGCATTGCGTTAGGTATGTTTAAATTTACTATGTCTGCGGCGCTTATCTTGTCAAGATACTTAACCAACGCTCTCAAACTGTTGCCATGAGCAGATATAACAATTTTTTTGCCTGCTTTTATTTGCGGCGCAATCTCTTTTTCCCAATAAGGAACCGCTCTTGCGACAGTATCTTTTAAACATTCCGTTAAAGGAATTTCGCTCTTGGATAATCCTGCATATCTTGAATCTTTACCAGAATATCTTTCATCGTTTTCATCTAAAGCTATTGGAGCGACATCATAACTTCTTCTCCAAATTTTAACTTGCTCTTCGCCATATTTCGCAACCGTTTCCGCTTTATTTAAACCTTGCAGAGCGCCGTAATGTTTTTCATTTAGTCTCCAACTTTTAATTACAGGCGCCCACAGCAAATTCATAGAAGTAAGAACATTCCAAAGGGTCTTTATTGCTCTTGTGAGAACTGAAGTATACGCCAAATCAAAAGCGAAGCCTTCTTTTTTTAATATTTCTCCGGCTTTTAAAGCGTCTTCGCCGCCTTTTTCCGTCAAATCGACGTCAGTCCAACCGGTAAATTTATTTTCCTTGTTCCAAGCGCTTTCTCCGTGTCTGATTAAAACAATCTTATACATCGCAAATCCTCCAGTTTATCATTTTAGGTATTATATTACATTTATAACTTAAAGACAATTTTGCATACGCGCTTAAGAACAAACAATAAAAAACGTAGGAATTAGGCAATTTATACCATTCTGAAAGACGGCATGCCGATACGTCTTACGCAAAAAACAGTTTAATTTTGGTTATAAGTTCAAATTTTAACGCTTAGATAGGTTGAGAGGCGCGGGAACAGGAAAAAGATTCTCTCGCGTCCTCTTTTATTTTACAAGGCGTTTTCTATGAAATAAATAGGCGTTGACAAATACCTCTCGCCAGTATCGGGCAAAATTACAACTATTCTTTTCCCCAAATTTTCAGTCCTCTTTGCAACTTCCGTAGCCGCAGAAAGAGCTGCTCCAGAGGAAATGCCAACAAGCAGCCCTTCAAATTTCGACGCTTCTCTTCCTCTGTTAAACGCGTCTTCGCTTGAAACAGCAATCACTTCGTCATAAATTTTTGTATTCAGAGTCTTTGGAATAAACCCTGCTCCCAGTCCTCGAATTTGATGATACCCTGGGAAACCTTTAGATAAAACAGGCGAATCCGCAGGCTCCACAGCAATTATTTTTACGTTTGGGTTTTTTGATTTTAAATATTCTCCGGCGCCGCTTATTGTTCCTCCTGTGCCTACGCCCGCGACAAAAATATCAACAATACCATCGCAATCTTCCCAAATTTCAGGACCTGTAGCCTTTTTGTGCACGGAAGGATTCGCAAGATTTGAAAATTGTCCCGGGATAAAAGAATTTGGAATTTCTTTTGCAAGCTCTTCTGCTTTTTCTATAGCAGCTTTCATTCCTTTGGAATCTTCAGTTAGAATAATTTCCGCTCCGTAAGCCTTTAAAAGAGTACGACGCTCAATGCTCATAGTGTCTGGCATTGTGAGAATAATTCTATAACCTCTTGACGCCGCCGCCAAAGCAAGCCCTATCCCGGTGTTTCCGCTGGTAGGCTCTATTATAACAGAATCTTTTTTAAGCAATCCTTTTGCTTCGGCTTCTTCTATCATAGCTTTAGCTATTCTATCTTTAACGCTGCCTGCAGGATTTAAGTATTCCAATTTAGCCACAATTTCAGCTTTGAGACTATTTTTATTTTCATAATTGTTTAACCTTAGCAAAGGAGTTCTGCCAATCAAGTCTGTTAGCTTATTATAAATTTTTGACATGTCCAGCTCCTTTTTACAGTTTACATATAATGCGTATATGCTTAAGAAATAATACCATTGTTGCCGCTGCCGCGTCAATATTATCTTATATTTTACAAAGCTATTCCAGGCAAAGTTAAGCATTTCACTCTTTTTTTCAACGTATATTTTTGAGAGTATTATTTGGGGCTAGATTTCTAGCGAAAACAATTTTTATAAAACAAGAGGCGGCGGTATGAAAAGAGCAATGACGCAGTCTGCGTTAGAAAATACGGGAGTTCAGAAAGCCCATGCCGCCGGGGTAAGAGAGAAAAGTTTGCATGCATAGCAATTGTATCCGCGTTATTGTTCTCTGCGTTCAAAACAGTTCAGGCGGGCGAATTAATCCGACTTTTTTATCATGGATCAGGACTAATAAATAGCACAGTAAGACTTTTCGGAACTACAAAACAATTATGGTATGCGCGTAACGTAGCAGCTATACTTATGGCAATAGGATCAATTGTTGGACTCGTAGCAAAAGTACGCTCAACTCGGGGGTATTCCGAGGATATATAGCTTAATAAACAATAAAAGCAAAAGACCGCTTTAACTAACCAATAAGCAGTCTTTTGCTTTTGCTTTTGCTTTTGCTTTTGCTTTTGCTTTTGCTTTTGCTTTTGCTTTTGCTTTTGCTTTTGCTTTTGCTTTTGCTTTTGCTTTTGCTTTTGCTTTTGCTTTTGCTTT
>JAITQE010000018.1 GCA_031289055.1 Candidatus Endomicrobiellum porotermitis | reverse complement strand
CAAGAACCGTTGTTCTATACGGAAGTAAGGAAAAAGAAGTTATAGAAATTGAGGTCGGCTTTTTGTTAAATGAATACGGCAATTTGATTTTAGGCGTCAAAGCCCCTGCTTTATTTAAGCAGGCAATAAAGAATTTGTTAGATTTTTGGAGTTAATTTTGAATAACTTGTATATTAAATCGCCATTAAATTATATCGGCGGGAAGCACAAAATACTTCCCCAAATAATACCTTTATTTCCTAAAGATATAAATTGCTTTGTTGATATGTTTGCAGGCGGAGCAAATGTAGGGTTAAATATATCAGCCAAAAAGGTTATTTTAAACGATAATTTAACCCATTTGATAGATTTATACAAAAAACTGCAAAAAACGCCGTTAAACAAGATCCTATGGCATATACAGCAAAGAATTAGCGAGTATAATCTGTCGCTTAAAAACCAAGAAGGCTATATTAAATTTCGCAAATTTTATAATGAAACAAAAGACCCGTTAGATTTGTTTGTTTTAATCTCTTATTCTTTTAACCATCAAATAAGGTTCAACAATAATCACGAGTTCAACAACCCTTTCGGCAAAGAGAGAAGTTGCTTTAACGCTTCCATTGAAGCAAACTTAAAAGCATTTATAACAAAACTCCAAAAGTCCGATATAGAATTATACTCGCAAAATTTTGAGGATATTGATTTATCTTCTCTTTCAGATAATGATTTTGTCTATTGCGACCCTCCGTATTTAATTACCACAAGCACATATAACGACGGCAAAAGAGGTTTTACAGGCTGGTCTGTAAAAGAAGAAAATTTATTATTAAATAAATTAGACAAACTTAACGATAAAGGCGTTAAATTTGCATTGTCTAATGTATTAAAACATAAAGGCAAAACAAACGACTTGCTTGAAAAGTGGGTTTCCGACAATGCCGACTATGTCGTCAATACAATAAAAATGGATTATGCTAATTCAAACTATCAAACAAAAAATAGGGATAAACTTGCAACGGTTGAAGTATTGATTACAAACTACATTTCTCAAAACACAATACCCGCTTATCAGCAACTGCCTTTAATCCCAACTCAAAGAGATTTTAATGAGATTTATTGGCAACAAAAAAAACTTGCTTGATACTATCAACTATACATTAGAGCAAAAAAACATCAAGGGCAATTCGTTCTTTGATTTTTTTTCTGGCGCAACTAATGTAGCTCGCTTCTTTAAGAAAAAAAGTTATAAGGTTTTCTCGTCTGATTTATTGTATTTTTCTTATTGCTTGCAATATGCTTACATTAAAAACAATAAAGAACCTAAATTTTCAAAACTAATCCTCCAACTAAACATAAAAAAAGATAAACTCATATATTCCCCGTTAGACATTGTCGTGAAATTTCTTAATGATATACGACCTGTTGAAAGTTTTATTTATAACAATTATTCCGTTGGCGGAACTTCGCATTTAGAAAAACCAAGAATGTATTTTTCTGATGATAACGCCAAAAAAATAGACGCTATAAGAATACAGATTGAAGATTGGAAAAACAATAAACTCTTAACCAAAGAAGAATATTTTATTTTGATTGCCTGCTTAATAGAAAGCGTTTCATTCTATTCAAATGTAGCAGGCATTTACGCCGCTTTCCAAAAAAAGTGGGACAAAAGAGCCTTGAAATCTTTTAATTTAAGGACGATAGAATTAGTCTATAACGATGAGAAAAATGAAGTTTTTAATACCGATAGTATGCAACTTATATCAGATATTGATACAGATATTTTATATTTAGACCCGCCGTACAATGAACGCCAATATGCCCCCAATTACCACATTTTAGAAACAATAGCAAAATATGATAATCCCATCATAAAAGGCGTAACAGGAATGAGAGATTACAGCGGGCAAAAGTCGGCGTTTTGCAATAAAGAAACAGCATTACAATCATTAGATAAAATCGCTAAAACTGCAAAATATAAATACTTAATTTTAAGCTATAATTCCGAAGGCATAATGCCATCAAAGCAAATTGTTGAAACTTTGCAAAAATACGGCAATGTTGAACTTTGCGAGTTTGATTATTTAAGATTTAAGAGCAATTTCAACGGCGAGAGCAAAACTAAAAAACATATCCAAGAGCAGTTGTATATTTTGGCAAGGTTTGAAATTAGATTAGAATATCAATAAACAAATGAAACGGAACTTTCTCGTTTGAGCGTTATAGCCTCTGGTTAATCCGAAGGCTTTTCGCTTTTTATGAGATTTTCTATTAAACGCTCTTGGTTCATAAATCATGTCAGGCTTACAAGCAAACTCTAAACCATTTTTCTTTTTCGCTACAAATCCTTATAAATGCCATTTTTTGAAATCCGATCTTTTTACTTTTTTCCCTTTTAGTCCAGCGTCCGTATTAATACCTCAATATGTCTCTTATTTTACAAGGGTTTTCATTCAAAACAGACAGACAGTCAAACTTGGGGTGGCTGACGGGACTTGAACCCGCAACCTTCGGCTCCACAAACCGACGCTCTAACCAATTGAGCTACAACCACCAAGAAGAAACGTCTCCGGCGTGAGTTGAACACGCAACCTACTGCTTAGAAGGCAGTTGCTCTATCCAATTGAGCTACGGAGACACCATTTAAGATATCTATTTAATGAGAGGCATTGTAGCAAAAACATTATCATTACGTCAATAAACAATACCCTATCCTAGCACTAGCAATTGCGCAAAAACACAATCGCCATACTTGGGCGGATTGCAAATAATTAAATACGTAATACTTACATTTATCGTCGATTCTTAGAACTTTCAATCTAATACATAGACTAAAAAAAGAGATTTTTATGAGTTCCGCATTAATAAATACGCCAAATTTACAGCTAAAATTATTCCAGAGAAAATAAATCGGTTTTTTATTCGTTGATTTGTTAAACAAAAAAGAAAAACGAAATAAAATAATAATTGGATTACGTCAGGTTTTTGAACATCTACAACAGCAAATTTAAGATTCCCTAAAGCCTTTGTTACCGATAAAACAAAATTCAAAATTATTGATAAAACTATTGAAACAAGCGCGGCAATATCTTTTAAAATAAAAGTCAAAGCATAGAAAGAAACGCCTAAATACAGAATAATTCCCGCTAACGGCACCACTATAATATTTGTTATAAAAGAAATTATTGAAACTCTGCCAAAATAATATATGCATATAGGGATTAAAACTAACTGTACGGCCACTGTAACAGATAACACGCCGCAGAAAAAACTAAGCGTAGAACTTTTCACATTTTTAAATATGCCGTAAATATCTTTATAAAAGCATGCTATTCCTATTGTTGCGCCATAAGACATTTGGAACGAAGCGGTAAATAGATGTTGAGGCTCAAAAGCAAGTATACCCAAAGCAGATAATGACAACGAGTTATAAATTAGCGGTTCTCTATCCAAAGCTAATGAAACAAATATGCAAGAAAGCATTATTGCAGCTCTTAACGCTGGAGTATTAGCTCCGGTCATTATTGCATAAAAAAATATAATAGGAACGCTCAAAAGAGAAGCTTTTTTTAAAGATAATCCCGTACATTTTAAAATGAAAAGAGCAATAAAACTTATAAAGCACACATGCAGTCCGCTTACTACTAAAATATGCATTGTTCCAGAATTTATAAAATCATTTTTTACACTTTGCGGTAAAGAACTTTTATCGCCAAGTATCAGCGATTTTAAAATATCCGCGTACGGCTTTTTTAAATAAGCGTCAAATTTATTGGATATATCTCTACGGGATTCTATAGCAAACTTTTTAATTTTATTAGGTTTGGATTTAATATATTCAAAAGAAGAAAGATTCAAAGTAACATAAATGTTATTTCTTGAGAGATATTTTTGATAGTCAAAAGCCGAAGATGATTTTGGCCTTTTTAGCTTGCCTTCTATGCTTACTATATCGCCGTAAGATACGGAATACCCGCTCGGCGAATTTACAATAATTTTCTCGCAAATAACATTTCCGTTTACGTTATAAGTTTCTAATAGAAATCGTTTTCTGTTTTTAAATACCCGAGGCTCTGATAAAACTTTTCCCTCTATTGAAACTATGCCGTTATTTTCGGCAAGTATATAAAGCTTGCTTTGATTTTCATATGAAAAATATCCGAAAAAGTCTGCAAAGATTATTACTAGAGTATAGATTAAAAAAGCGTTTATAATCGGTCTTTTTCGCAGTAACTTAAGCATACAATCCATGATGGTCTTAATTATACTAAAATTGATATAATTCCCCTGATATGAAAAATAAAACTGTTTCCTCTATCGGCGAATTTGGACTTATAGAAATAATAAAACGTAACTTTGCCAAAATTAACTATAACAAAAACGTCGTTGCAAGAATCGGCGACGACTCTTTTTGCTTTAAGGCAGGCAAGAATACTATCTGTATTACAAAAGATATGCTAGTAGAAAACGTTCATTTTAAAAAAGATTGGATAACCGCCAAAAAGCTTGGACAAAAAGCGATTGAAGTGAGCGTAAGCGATATTGCCGCTATGGGTAATGTAAAACCGAAATACGCTTTTATAGGACTTGGCATTCCAGCTAATGCCAATAAAAAGTTTATTCAAGACTTAGCCAATGGAGTTGAGGCAGTTTGCAACAAATACAAAATGACAGTGGCAGGCGGCGATACGGTAAAAGCCGACAAAATAACAATATCAGTTACCGTAGTAGGAATAACAAAAGACAAAATAGTAAAAAGAAGCGGGGCAAAACCGGGAGATTTAATAGGCGTAACTAATACTTTCGGCGACGCGGGAGCTGGAGTCGCATTGCTTTATAAACATGGGATAAAATATAAATATTCAAAAGAAGAACGCGCGCTAATAGCTAAGCAAAATAATCAAACTGCAAGGGTTAACGAGGCGCATAAAATAGCAAAATATTTAACGTCTTTAACAGATGCTTCCGACGGGCTATATATTTCAATCGGACTTCTTACAAAAGGCTCTAATCTTGGAGCCGATATTTACATTGATAAAGCGCCGTTATCAAGTTCTTTTACAAAGATTTTTAAAGACAGTAAGAAACAATTAGATTTTGCGCTGTTTGGCGGCGAAGATTACGAGCTTGTATTTACCGTTCCAAAATCTAAAGCAAAAATAGTACAAAAACTTGTTCCTCAAGTTACGTATATTGGCGAGATAAATTCATCAAAAAAGGTAAAGTATTTTCATAATGGCAAAGAAAAAAAAATTAAATATTTGGGATTTAAA
Source organism: Candidatus Endomicrobiellum porotermitis (assembly GCA_031289055.1). Classification (GTDB taxonomy): domain Bacteria; phylum Elusimicrobiota; class Endomicrobiia; order Endomicrobiales; family Endomicrobiaceae; genus Endomicrobiellum; species Endomicrobiellum porotermitis. The sequence goes on along the minus strand of JAITQE010000018.1, from coordinate 21,212 downwards.
CATTTTTAAAAAAAATGTTTTCATAACTAAAACCCCGGAAGAAACAAGAAATTTAGGCACAGCTTTTGCGTCATCGTTAAAAAGCGGAGATATTATCTTTTTAAAAGGAAACTTTGGCAGCGGCAAAACAACGTTTACGCAAGGCGTTGTAAAAGCGTTTGGCAACAAAGGCTTTGCTAGAAGCTCAAGCTTCACGCTTGTAAACGAATATAAAGCTCCAAACAATTTAAAACTTTTCCATTTGGATCTGTATAGGTTGGAACCGTCTAGCGTATGGGATATAGGCATAGAAGAATATATTTACAGCGACAATATTTCGCTTATAGAATGGGCCGATAGGCTTATTGGCGCTGAAAAAGATAACCGCTGGAACGTTGATATTGAAAATTCTGGAACAGAAAGAAAAATTATAATAGAAAATGTAGCAAAGTAGAGCGCGTATTGTGCAACTTTGCGTAGAATAACGAAAAAGCGCGACAATAACTATGCGCGCGAAGATAACAATGATAAAGAGATATAGGATTACCTATGAAAATTTTAGCTGTGGAAACTTCAGGTAAAACGTTCAGCGCGGCGTTAAATGAAGACGCCGTAACAATAGCGTCGTGTTACTACGAATACGAGCATATACATTCCGAAATGATTATTCCCGCTATAAAAAGACTGTTGAAAGATACAAACAATTCAATTGAAAGTATAGATAAATTCGCCGTATCCGCAGGTCCCGGAAGTTTTACAGGCATTAGAGTCGGCATGACAGCAATAAAAACATTTGCGCAAATATTGAATAAGCCCGCAACAGCCATAGATTCTCTAACAATTTTGGAAAATTCCGTTATTGAAATAAAAGGAATCAAAATAGCAGCGGCTATAGACGCTTTAAGAAATGAAATTTATGCGAAACGCAAAAATGAAATTATTATTAAAGACGTAGATTTATTTATAAAAGATTTAAAAAAATATAAAAACAAAGTCCTTATTGTTGGGAATGCCGCAGAAATATACAGAGAGAAATTTATAAAGAGTCTCGGGAAATACAGCGTTTCGCTGCCGCATACAATGAATATGCCTAAAGCCGAAATTTTGGCTTTTCTTGCCCGTAATATGTCCAATCCAAGTTATGCAGATATAAAACCTATCTACATACGTCGCTCTTGGGCGGAAGAAACAAATAAAAAATATAATTACAAGACGTGAAACAGGCTCAGCATAACAACAAAGACAAAATAACAGCCTCAAGCGTTTTGATAACGAATATAACCTACAAGACTTTGCGCTGTAATTACGCTTTTATATTTAGACTATCTTCTCTTCTTCTTTGGGACTTTCTTAGATGCTTTTCTAACAATCTTTGCTTAGCTTTAGGCTTAGCCGTTTTCTTTACCGCAGGAGCTTTTGTTTTCTCTTTCTCATTTATATTTATAATTTTAGCTTCGCGCCATACGCTTTCAAGACTATAAGAAGCTCTTACTTCTGGAGACATAACATGGACAATCAATCCTCCGTAATCTATTACTCTCCAAGTTGACGAAGACACGCCTTCTCTCCTAACTGGAATTATGGCATCTTCAGCTTTAAAAGTCTTTTCAATATCTTCAGAAATTGCATTTATTTGAGGGGTAGACTCTGCCGTTGTCGCCACAAAATAATTTGCTATTGCGGTTAAATCTTGAATATCTAAAACAACTGTGTCTATCGCTTTCTTATCATCAGCTATTTTGGCGGCTTTCACAGCCAGCTCTAAAAAATTAATGTTTATCATTAGCTGCCCCTTTTTTATCAAGATTATCACAAATCTTGCAATCTTTACCGATAATCGCGTTTATATCAACATAAACGCTCGGATTATAAGAAACTATTACCTTCCCTGCGCCTAAAATTTCAGCTATCTTTAACGCCTGCGTAAAATTCCCTCTATAATCCTTTATTATAGTTTTATCATACGCGGCAGGAAAAGTTCCCCAATCTAAAACGTCAAACTTATTTGCTCTTAAAAGCCATGCCGCTTTTTCAGCCATACGAGGTTGCCTTGAAGCGTTTTTTATATCAATTACAACATTCTTTTCATTTATATCAGTATCGCTATAATATATTTTATCCAAGAATTCTTTAATATCTTGTTTGTTGGGATCAATTCGCGTTCTTCCATATTTTACAGGCATCTCGCAAAACATAATTTTAGGTTTCTGTTTCTTTATTCTAAGAATCAACGTAATTAACGATATTTTTGGAATATTCGTATTTATATATTTATAATTTCTTTGAATTTTAAAAAATCTATACGGAGCCAAATATAAAACTCGTTCTATTGTTTCTAAACAATTCAACGATTCCAAATCTTTGTTTTCAAACTCGTTTACAGCTAATAAGGATTTAATATTTTTATCGCCGCCAAACACATCGTTAAACGCTTTAAAACTCATCTTGATATAGAAATCTGACGAAGCGGCGCTATCAATAACTTCATGTAAATCCAAATAAAACTTGTCAATGGCGACGCCTAAATCTTCCTTTGAATTTTCATAGAATAACGTTTTTAAACTTCTTGCTCTTTCCCTTTTCTTAAAGACAACGGCGCCAGTATTCACGCTCAAAACTTTTAACAATTTGTTTTTACAATTGTATATAATTTGATATGAATCAAAACGGTCCGCAAACGCGCCGTTTTCATCATACAACAATACTGAAAAAGAAAAGCCGCCCTTGTCTTTAATTGTTCTAAAGACCGGATCGCTTTTGTATATATATACATATAACGCAACAAAAACAGTCAACAATAGACAAACACTAATAACTACTATTCTAACAGCTCTTTTTAACGTTTGAAACATACCAATTCCAAGTATCTATAGTTTGAGGACAAAGCCAACCGCTGCTGCGGACAACATAAGCTATTTTTCGCACAAGAACCTCAAAAAAAGCTCCGTTTAAATCTTCTTTTGCCAATTCTCTTAAAACTTCAGCGCGTTTCCATTTTCTGTCATGCGAAATAGAATCAGACACGAAAATTAAACGTTCTAAAACGCTCATATTTTCCCTGCCAAGCGTGTGGTTTTTTATCGCTTTTAAAACCGACTCGTCTTTTATTTTAAAACGCTCCCTCGCAATTATTTCGCCCGCGAACGAATGCAGAAGATGCGGCGAATTAACCGATATTTCTTTAAAATATTTAAAATTCTTTTTACGGTTTTTAAAGAATTTTATCAGCTCTACGTCCGTCATTGATTTTGCGCAATCATGCAAAAGCCCCGCAAGCCGCGCTTTTAGAGCGTTAACGCTGTTTCTTTCTGCAAGCAAAACCGCTAGATTTGCAACGCTGTAAGAGTGTTCCAAGCGTTTGAGGTTTAGATGCAGAGATAAATATTTAAATATCTCTGCATCAATATCTATGTTCATTTATATAGTCTCCGCTTAACAATATAACTATAAACCTTTTCATCTAGAAACAGCTCGGCTTTTTTAGAATCTTCTTTTATCATTTGCCTTACTTCGGTAGACGAAATATCTTCAGTTTCATTTTGAGCAAATACACACCTATCCAAATATTTTGTATCTTTTTTTATTTTCACGCGCGGTCTTTTAACAACCATAAACTTATAACGGCTTGCCAAATAATCTATGTTCTTCCACGCAGGCAATTCCAAAAGAGAATCTGAACCCATTATCATATATATTTCATCTTTGGGATATAAACTTTGAAAATAATCTAACGTTTGGTATGAATAAATTACTTCCTTTTTTAAAGCTTCGTACAAACTGATTTCAATTTGAGCCAATCCTTCTGCGGCAAGATCCAACATTGCGACTCTATCGTCAATACTTGCGTACTGTTTGCTTTTGTGCGGAGGCGCATATGCTATAACAAAAATAACTTTCTTGAATTTCCATGACTTTAAAGCAAATTCCACAAGCTGAATGTGCGATTTATGAACAGGATCAAAAGAACCTCCGAAAACAGCTATTTTACTCATTTATACTTCCTATATTTTTTGCTTCTATCCAACCGGAAGAGCTTTCGCCTTTTGACTGAACGTTTATGTTTACCCAATCTCCGCTTTCAGAAATTATATTAACAGCTTTCCCTTCGGAAATTCTAAAAATCTCCGGGTTATTTTCACATGGTCCGCTCCTTACAACCGACGAAGATAATACGATAGCTTTTTTAACGAAAAATTCGTCGCAGCCTTTCAAAACAAAAAGAGGCAGACATATAATCAAAAAAATGACAAATAATATAATAGTTTTTTTAATAGAAGTATTTATTTTTAAAAGAAATAAAGAAAAAGACAATAAAAACAAAATTATAAATATTGATAAAATTACCGTTATTTCATTCAAAGAAAAACGTTCCAAAAGAACGCCTTGAATATTTCGTTCTCTTTTTTGTCCCGCCGCAACGCGCAAAAACTGAGCGTTTTCTTTTATATCTTTTTCTCTTGGAGCAAGCTTTAAAGCTTTTTCTATGTTCAAGATTGCTTTTCCAATATTGCCAGCCCTATAATACGCATTTGAAAGATTGTAATAAACGTAGGGATCTTTTACTTTCTCTATCCGTATAAGACTTTCATATATTTCAACAGTTTTTTGAAAATCGCCTTTTTTAAAATTCTCTTCCCCATTATCTATCTGAGCTTGATGCATATTTTCGGCAAAACAAATGCCGAAACTCAAACAAATGATAAAAATCAATATAAATTTTCTCATATTTATTCCTAAAAGGTATGCATGATCCGCGAGAAACTTTTATCATTTTCCATTCAAAATAGCAACAAAATAGCGCCAGCAAAAAAATTCTGCCGCGCTATTTAAATATATCTCGCCTTATAACAAATCTTTATAGACCTTCCATGCTTGAAAGCTCCATTTGTTTCAAGAAATCTTTATTAGACTTTGAGTTTAAAAGCCTTTTTCTCAATTCTTCCATAACTTCTATGGAATTCATTGAATTCATCCATTTCCTGAGTATCCACATTTTATTTTTCTCATCTTCATTTAAAAGAAGCTCTTCTTTTCTTGTACCCGAACGCAAGAGATCTATAGCGGGAAATACCCTTCTCTCGGCAAGTTTTCTATCAAGATAAATTTCGCAGTTGCCAGTGCCTTTAAATTCTTCAAATATAACGTCGTCCATTCTGCTGCCTGTTTCAACAAGAGCAGTGCCTATTATAGTTAAGCTACCGCCTTCTTCAATGTTTCTTGCAGCTCCGAAAAATCTTTTAGGTCTTTGCAAAGCGTTTGAATCCAGTCCGCCTGAAAGAACTCTTCCGCTTGAAGGCATAGCCGTGTTGTAAGCTCTAGCAAGTCTTGTGATGGAGTCCAAAAGAACTACGACGTTTTTGCCATTTTCAACCATTCTTTTGGCTTTTTCTATAACCATCTCGGCAACCTGTATGTGTCTGTCTGAGGGCTCGTCAAAAGTTGAAGAAATAACCTCGCCTTTTACAGAACGCTGCATATCGGTAACTTCTTCAGGTCTTTCGTCTATTAGCAACACCATAAGAATTATATCAGGATTATTTTCAGTAATTGCATTGGCTATCTTCTGCAAGAGTACGGTTTTACCGCTTCTTGGAGCGGCGTTAACAAGAACTCTCTGCCCCTTTCCTATGGGCACTAGCATGTCAATAATTCTTGTGGACACTTCTTCTTTTTTTGCTTCAAGAACAATTTTTTCATTTGGATATAACGGCGTCAAATTATCAAACAAAGCCCTATCTCTTATACCCTCAAGATTTTCCTGTCCGTTGATGGATTTAACCTGAAGCAAAGCGAAATATCTTTCTGATTGAGTTTGCGGAGGACGAACATAACCGGCTACCGTGTCGCCTTTTCTTAAAGCAAATTTCTTTATTTGAGAGGGAGAGATATAAATATCGTCGGGACCCGGCAGATAGTTGTAATCGGGAGACCTTAAGAATCCGAAACCGTCGGGTAAAATTTCCAAAACGCCTTCGTCGTAAACCAGTTTATTTTCTTTTGACTGCGCTTCAAAAATTTTAGCTATCAATTCCTGCTTCCTTAAACCCGCACATCCGTCAAGCTTAAGCTTTTTTGCCGTCTCTATCAGATCTGTCATTGTCAGTTTAGACAAAACCGACATATTCATAGATTTATCTTTTTCCATTAACTCCCTCCCCGGAGTCCAAAACAATATACGACAAATTAAATGAGATTTGCGAAGAAAACTTTAAGAATAACGCATGAGTTTCATTAGCTACAGCTGATTTGATTTATTTCTCTCGTTGTTCCCGTCTTGTATTGAAATATATTTCTAAAACGGCAATATGATAGAATTCTATCACTATTTAAAATTAGATGTCAACAATCCGTATATGTTTTCTATTTTCTTTTTCAGAGCTTTTTTAGAACCTGAATTGTCTACTACAAAATCTGCAAGTTTAACCTTTTCTTCCACAGACATCTGAGAAGATATTCTTTTTTTTATCTCGTCATCGTTTAATCCGTCGCGTAAACTCAACCGCTGAACTTGAATATCGTAAGGCGCTTTAACGACAATAATTTTGTCGCAATTTCTGTATAAGCCCGCTTCAAAAAGAAGAGGAGCGTTAATAACTATTAACCTTTTTTCAGAAATCTTATTTGAAATTATTTTGTTTATGCGAGCAATAATACGAGGATGGATAATCTGTTCAACTTTTAATTTAGCATTACTGTCAGAAAAAATTATGTCCGCAAGTTTTTTTCTGTTTAAAATTCCGTCTGGAAGCAAAATATCGGCGCTGAAAATATCTATAAGCTCTTTTAATAAAGGCTCGCCTTTAGCCGTAAGCTCTTTTGATATGGCGTCGGCGTCTATACAGCATGCCCCAAGCTCTTCAAAGTATTTTGCGCTTTCGCTTTTACCTGAAGCTACGCCGCCTGTTAAACCTATTATCATATCTTTTTCATCGCTCCCCAATTATCTCCGACTTTAACGTTAACGAGCAGGGGAACATCTAATTTAATCGCATTTTCCATCTTATCTTTTATAATTGAGATTATAATTTCCTTCTCTTCAATAGGAATCTCAAAAAGAAGATCGTCGTAAACCTGCAAAAGCATTAAAGATTTGCGGCCTTTAATTTTAATTTCATTGTATATGTTTATCATTGCAATTTTTATTATATCTGCAGAGCTGCCTTGAACGGGAGTATTTAACGTCATTCTTTCGCCGGCATTTCTTACCTGAACGTTAGATGAATGAAGTTCTGGCATATATCTTATTCTACCTGTAATGGTAGCGACATATCCATCGTTTAAAGCTTGCTCTACTATAAGTTTCATCCAAGTTTTTACGCCATCATATTTTTCAAGGTAACCGTCAATATATTCTTTAGCTTTAGCGACAGAAATATTTAACTGTTTTGAAAGACCAAAAGGCGATATGCCGTAAACTATGCCGAAATTTATAGATTTTGCCGCGCTTCTTAAATTGTCAGGCAAAAACTCGTCTTTTTTTATATTGAATATTTCTCTTGCCGTAACGGCGTGAATATCTGCGCCTTCGTTAAACGCGGCAATAAGTTTTTTATCTCTTGAAATATGAGCTAAAACCCTTAAGTCAACTTGAGAATAGTCGGCTGACGCAAAAATTTTGCCTGATTCAGGGATAAACGCTTTTCTAAACTCCCTGCCATAAGCGGACTTTATAGGGATATTCTGCAAATTAGGATCTGTTGAAGACAGTCTACCAGTAGCCGTTACGGCTTGGTTAAAAACTGTGTGTATTCTGTCTCCATAATAAGCGCAATAATTATTTATAGGATCTATGTATGTGCTTCTTAACTTTTGAAGTTCTCTATATTTTAAAACTTCAGAAGGAAATTCGTACGACGAGAGTTCAGTCAAAACGCTTTCGTCCGTAGAATACCCCGTTTTCGTCTTTTTTATTACCGGGAGATTTAACTTCTCAAACATTACGGAAGCAAGCTGTTTAGGAGAATTGACGTTAAATTTTTTATCGGCTATTTTGTATACGTTATTTTCAACCCGCTTTAATTCTGAGACAATTCTGTCGTTAAATATTCTCAAGAAAGACGCGTCAACTTTGATACCCGTTATTTCCATTTCTGAAAGAACTTCAATCAAAGGCATGTCTATATTAAAAAAAAGACTCTCAAGATTTTTTTCTTTTATTTGAGTTTCAAATATTTTGCAAATAGCAAACTCTGCAGCCGAAAATGAGTTTGCATATTTTGCGGCATAATCTATCGGAATATCGGCAAAAGAAGCTTTTTTTATGTCTTTTCCGTTACAATTTGCGCCGTTTAATTCAAATTTTAGATATTCCTTTGATAAATCTTCAATCTCGTGGGATTTTGACGGATCCAAACAATAAGACGCAAGCATGGTGTCAAAATAAATATTGTTTAGAGCAACACGCAGCATTTTATATATATTTCTTTCCTGCTTTAAATCGTGTCCTATTTTTTTTATTTCGTTAGAAGTAAAAACGGGAGCAAATACTTTCATAAACTCATCTAAAGATATCTGTATAACGGTCAAATCATTATGACCTATTGGGAAGTAAAAAGATTCCTTCTTTACGCATACAGACACGCCGATAATTTTGGCTTTCAAAGAATCCGTATCCGATCCTATTGTCTTTAGAGAAAATTCGCCCGCATGTTTTAGAATACCCGCAACTTCTAGAGATCTTGCGGCGGAATTTACTATCTCAAATTTTAAATCATCTTGCGAAAAATCATTAAATTTTTCAAGAATTTCATTTGCTTTATGTTCAATTTTTTGAGAATCTTTGTTTTTGCCAGAATATCTGTCCGCAAGACTTTTAAATTCATGCTTTTTAAAAAAAGAAACCGCTTTGTCTATATCTAAATCTTTGCTTTCAAAATTATTTAATTTGTAATCTAACGGAACATTAAAATTAAGCTCTATCAACTTTTTGCTAAGCTCAACATTATCTTTGCCCTGTTGCAACAATTTTCCAACCCTGCCTTTTATTGAGTCTGCATTTTTTTGCAATATATTTTTAAGGGTTCCGTATTCTTTTAGAAGCTTTAACGCCGTCTTCTCGCCTATTCCTTTTACGCCGGGCACGTTATCGGTTGCATCGCCGATAAGAGCAAAAATATCAAGAAGTTGATTTGGCTTAACGCCGTACTTTTCCTCAACCTTTTTGGCATCGTACATTATGTCTTTGGAGTCGTTCCAAACTAAAACGCTTTCATCTTCAACTAATTGCAATATATCCTTATCCCCGGTCACAATTACAGTTTGAACCGAGTTTTCTTTATTTCGCCGAACTAGGGTTGCTATTAAATCATCAGCTTCATAACCTCGCATTTCCACTTTAGTAATATTTAACGCCTCAACAGCTTCCCTTGCCAAAGGCATCTGACTGATAAGAGCTTCATCCAAAGGTTTTCTGTTAGCCTTGTATTCTTTAAATATTTCATGTCTAAAATTTTTTGAAGGATAATCAAAACAAACCGCAATATAGTCGGGAGCGAAACCGCTCTTGATTTTAAGCAGCAGCCTGACAAAACCATAAACAGCGTTGACTTGTTGATTATTTGAAGCGGATAACGGAGGCAGAGCGTGATAGGCTCTGTGAATGTACGCGTTGCCGTCTATAATAAAAAATTTCTTCATAGGTTGTCTATGTAATGCCCAACGCTAACTGCGGCTTGAGCGCCGTCAGAAGCGGCTGTAACAACCTGCCTGAGACGTTTTTTTCTTATATCCCCGCAGGCAAAAATTCCATCAACAGAAGTACGCATGTCTTCATCAGTTACAATATGCCCGTTCTCGTCAATCGCCGCGTCGGTAACAAATAGAGTATTTGGGATAAGCCCTATAAATACAAAAATCCCGTCAATTTTTAGTTGTTTATCTTGATTTGTTTTCAAATTTGTAACAATTACTTTTTCAATGCGATCATCACCGATAATCTCCTTAGGAACCGTATCGTGCATAACCGAAATGTTTGGATAAGACGACATTCTCTCTTGCAAAATTTTTGTAGCTCTTAACTCATTTCTTCTATGTAAAATCGTAACTTTCTTTGCAAATTTTGCCAAATATATAGCTTCTTGTATTGCAGAATCGCCGCCGCCAACGACTAACGCTTCTTTTTTTCTATAAAAAGGCGCGTCGCAAGTTGCGCAAAAGGACACGCCCTTGCCCATAAATTTAGCTTCGCCGGGAATGTTCATTTCTTTTACCCGCGTCCCAGCGGCTATAATAACCGCTTTTGCCTTATAAATAGAATTGACCGTTACAATTTCTTTTACTTCTCCGCTTTTTATTCCAGTAACTTCATCGTAAACTATTTCTGCGCCAAAATCTCTTGCTTGAGTCTCAAGTTTGACAGCCAAATCAAAACCATTAATCCCGCCGTTAAATCCAGGATAATTTTCAAGCAAATCGGTTACAGTCATTTGACCGCCGCAACCATTTTTCTCTATAAGCAATGTTTTAAGTCTTGCTCTTGACGAATAAATCGCCGCGGACAATCCCGCTGGACCTCCGCCTACTATCACAGCGTCATATAACATAGAATTTTTTCCTTTTTAGCACCTATTTAGCACCTAAAGAGCAGAATCTATAAGTTTCTTTATATCGTCTTTAGATCTGAACCCGACTATTTTTTGCAAAACCTCGCCATTTTTAAACAGTATTAAACATGGAATTGACGTTATTTGAAACTTCGCAGATAACGCCGTATTTTCATCAATATTTATTTTGCATACTTTAGCCTTTCCGTTGTACTCAGAAGCAATATCTTCAATAACAGGGGAAAGCATTTTGCAAGGACCGCACCACGGCGCCCAAAAATCAACAAGCGCAGGTTTATCCCACGATAATACTTCTTGCTCAAAATTAGCCTCGTTAATTTCAATTGCCATATAATCTTCTTATCGCAAAGTTTAGAGTTTGTCGCCAATTGCCAACTGTCCGCCTTGAATAAACGACCAAGCAGACATTATAGGCTTATTTTCCGGCTGTACTTTTGAAACTAAAATTTTACCTTCCAAACAAGAAACGACAAAACCTTTGTCTCTTTCTATTGACAAAACTACTCCAAAATTTTTGTTTTTAGAGCTAGCGTCAAATATTTCAACATCTATAAATTTAATTCTTCTCCCAAAAAGCCTTCCTTTAGAAACCGCCGAATATATGCCAGGCCAAATATACAACCCTCTAAACTGATTATATATATCGCCAGCTTTTTTGCTCCAGTCTACTCGTCCTTTTTCTTTTTTAAAAGTCGAAGCAAAAGTCGGATCGCCAACTTGAGACGCGCCTCTAGTTTTGCCCGAACGAAATAATTCTAAAGTTTCATTCATAGCTTCTATTCCCAAAGGAATAAGTTTGTTAAATAAAGTTTCAGAATTATCTTTTTCCGCTATACAAAGTTTTTTTTGAACAAGAATATCGCCCGTATCAAGACCTCTTTCAATATAAAAAGACGTTACGCCTGTTTCAGTTTCCCCGTTAATCAATGCATATTGAACTGGAGTCGCTCCTCTGTACTTTGGTAGAAGGGAAAAATGAATATTAAACGTTTTGTATTTAGGTAAATTAAAAACTATTTCTGGAATAAGATTACCGTAAGCGACAACTATGCCCGCATCGGCGTTAAAATCCTTTATCTCTTCAAAAACTTCAGACCTAAATTGCTCGGGCTGAATAAACTTTACATTGTTTTCTAGCGAATAAGTTTTTACCGCAGGCGGGGTAAGTTTTTGCCCTCTCAAAGCCGGTTTATCCGGCATAGTTACAACAAAAACCTCATTGGCGCCTTTATGCAGCGCTTCAAGATAAGTTCTAGAAACTTGAGCCGTGCCAAAAAATAAAATTTTCACCAGTCGCCTTTCTTTTTTCTTCTCTTTATTTCTTTTTCTATATTTTTTTTCTTCCAATCTGGAAGATAGTCTATAAAAATTTTTGCGTCCAAATGGTCTATTTCGTGTTGAATCGCTCTTGCGAGAAGTCCATCAGCCTCAATTTTCTTATTTTTGCCTTCCAAATCCGTATATTCCGCTACAATATTAGAAAAACGTTTTACCAAGGCAAAAAGTTCCGGTAGAGACAAACATCCCTCTTGTTCCGATATTTTATCACCGCCTGAAATTACTTTCGGATTTATCATAATTAGCGGCGACTTTTTACCTGGGTCAACGTCAATAACGCAGACTCTTAATAAAACTCCCACTTGAGGCGCAGCCAACCCTAAACCGCGCGCGGCATACATTGTCTCAAGCATATCTTCAACAAGACGTTTTATGTCTTTACTAATTTTTTGAACTAAATCAGATTTTTTTCTTAAAACAGAATCGCCGTATTTTTTTATCTCTAACTTTACCATAGTAGCGCAATTTTATCATTTTATCTGAAAGATTTTCAATTCCGTCAAATATACCGTCTGATTTTAGAGGATTTTACCTATGCGATAAGCTATAATGCAAAGAACAAGGGTTATTAGCGCAATACGATGTAATAAACCTTGCTCTTTATAAATTTACGTTTACTTTAAAGTCTTATAAGTGACGATCTGCGAAAAAACAGACGTTTCCGCCAACTATTCATCTTCATCATCACTAAGGTGGATTGCCATCTGGTCCCAAGACAGGGGGGGGGGCCGCTTCAAGGTTGTTTTCTGCTTCGTGTATATCACAGATTTCTCTACATATATCGGTCTGCTGATTTTTAAGCATATTTTTCTTTCTTTCGCCTTCTCTTATACTTTCCATTAATTGCGAATACGGTTTAGTTGTCGTACTCGCAGCACAAAAACACAAATACGCACCGCCAACAACACCACCACCAAGCACTATTATGTCAAGAACAGTCCATATTTCTAGCGCATTAGCAATTTGCACAAAGCCAAATTGAATTGGCGAAAACAACAAACCAAGTACAACTAATAAACTAATTACTTTTTTCATATAGTCCCCTCTTTCGCAAGTAGTCGATCTCTCTCTTCGCATAAATTCTCAACCTTTTTGTTCATCTCAATATTATCCGTCTCTATATTATTAAGGTCTGACAACATAGCTTTTGAACGTTTATTGGTGAAATACAACCATATACCGCTTACTAATACGCCTACCGCACTTACCGCTTCGAATATTTTTCGCGGTTTCCCTCTTGCTGACGTCTCACCTTCGTATTCATCAAAAATATAATGGTAAAAAGTGTCAAGCAACATGCGATAGAGGAACTTCACAACCGCCGCACTCATCTTATTATTCTCAAACATCTTATTATCATCAATAATTACAGAATCAAACGCAAACTCCGAAGTCAACACCGATAATTTAAGTAATCCTTCTTTTAAGCTAACCAAATCTCTTTTCACCTTTACATTCATAAGTTTATCAATTTTTGAATTGAGTAAAAGATCAAAATTCAATTTCATTAGAAAATTTATTGGATAAATGTCAATACATGGAATGTTATGACTTGATCCGGCCAAAGTCATACTAAACATACTAGACGGCGGGCGGAGTTTTATATGTTCCAATGCGATTGTAGTTACGCCAGCGTCTGGTCCCGGCGTTATGATCAATGCTGCAGGAGCAATTCCTGCTATAGCATCCACACACCCCTTGGCTAAACACAGAAACGCTTTTTTATACCATACTAGGTCAGCTAACGCGATATTTACGTTAGATAACAACAAACTAAATGATAAAAACAAAATCGTTACTTTTTTCACCGTCTAAAACCTCCCTGTTTTGTGAAATATTTATCCCCTTTCTTCTTTCTCATTTCATATGAAATAACTTAAATTTTTGACAAACGCAAATAAATATATGACAAAACCCGCTTCGCCTTTAACTTCAGGGCAGTTCGGGTTTATAAATTAAAACATTAAGCTATTAAGCATTTTACCTGAAAATCTTCTTAAAGAAGTTGTCGCTTTGATATTTTGAATCTTGAGGCACTTCGTCCATAGACTTGGCATATTCAAAAAGCGCGCGTTTTTGCGCATCGTTCATTGATTTAGGAACAGAAACATTTACTTTAACAAATAAATCGCCTCTGTTTTTTCTACCAAGCTTAGGAAACCCCTGTTCGCGCGCTCTTAAAGTTGTTCCCGGCTGCGTTCCTGCCGGTATTTTCACCTTTATGCTTCCCTGCAAGACAGGAACGTCATACTCCACACCCATCGCAGCTTGAGAAAAAGAAATAGAAACTTCCGTATACAAATTGTCGCCGTCTCTTCTAAAGCCCGAAGCAGATTTCATATGCACAACCACGTATAAGTCTCCTGCTGGAGCGCCGTTTGCTCCGGCGTTTCCTGAACCTGAAATTTTTAAAGAAGTTCCTTCGTCAACGCCTGCGGGAACTCTCACTTTAACTACTTTTCTCTTTTTTACCGCACCTTCGCCTCTGCACTCAGGACAAGGATTGCTAATGACCGTCCCCTTGCCGTGACATTGAGGACATTCCTGACTGAAAGAAAAAAATCCTTGAGAGTATCTTACTTGTCCGCCGCCTTTACACTGAGGACACTGCTTTGGAGCGGACCCATCTTTGCTTCCTGTTGCGCGACATGATAAACAAACTTCTTTTTTAGGCATATCTATGGAAATTTCGGCTCCGTTCATAGCTTCAAGATAAGAAATATCCACATCGTAACGTAAATCTTCGCCGCGTCTGCGCTGAGAAGACGTTCTACCGCCTCTTCGTCCGCCTTGTCCGCCAAAAATATCGCCAAAAATATCGCTGAAAATATCTCCCATATTAGAGGAATCGCCGCTTGCGTACTGATAACCGCCTTGTCGTCCGCCGAAGGGATTCCCTCCGCCGCCCATAGCGTCATGACCAAAAGCATCGTATTGTTGTTTTTTTTGAGCGTCGGAAATGACCTCGTAAGCCTCGTTAATTTCTTTAAATTTCTCTTCGGCTTCTTTATTTCCCGGATTTTTGTCAGGATGATATTTTAAAGCCAGCTTCCTGTAATTCGTTTTGATTTCATCGTTGCTTGCAGACTTGGCAACGCCAAGCACTTCATAATAATCGCGTTTCATTTTTCTTATTCCTTAACTAATACATTAAAATATTATTTCAACCTTTCTAAAATTTTACATTGTTGCTTTATTTTTAGCTTTAACAACATTAAAATGCCTTGTCCCTGCAGGACACCCCTTTTACTAAGAGGGGGGGGGGATTATTCTCATAACCTCGTCAGACTTCATCTGCACCCCTTATAAATAAAGGGGGATTTAATAACAACATTGACATCTTCGCGGGCTTGACCCGCAATCTCAAGGCTTGAAGGGACATCGTAGTACGTCATTGCGCCCTGCGAGCCGCAATCTATTCTTTGAGATGCTGAAACAAGTTCAGCATGACCGCAAAGGAATAAATGTCAGTATGACGACAACAACGCAAAGACAGAGAGTTTCCATTTAGCTATCTATAACTTATTTCTTATTATCGTCAACGACTTCGGCGTCTACCACTTTTTCGCCGTCGGCTCCGGGTTGGGCGTTACCTTGAGGCTGTCCCTGTCCAGCAGCTCTTTGAGCGTTTTGATCTTGCGAAGATTTATATACGGCCTCCGCCAGTTTATGAGAAGCGGTCGTCAAAGCGTCTTTTGTTGACTTAATTGCCGCAACATCGCCGCCTTTGAGAGCGTCTTTAGCGGCAGTCAAAGCCTGTTCAATTGCAAGTCTTTCTTCGGAAGAAACTTTATCGCCGTGTTCTTTTAAGCTCTTTTCAACGGAGTAAACAAGGTTGTCCGCTTCATTTCTTACTTCAATTTCTTCTTTGCGTTTTGCGTCTTCAGAAGCGTATTGCTCGGCTTCTTTTACATACTTATCTATATCGTCTTTTGAAAGTTTTGTTGACGAAGATATTTTAATTGACTGTTCTTTTCCAGTTCCTTTGTCTTTTGCGGAAACGTGCAAGATACCGTTTGCGTCTATGTCAAACGTAACCTCAATCTGAGGCACTCCTCTTGGCGCAGGAGGTATGCCGTCAAGCATAAATCTGCCAAGCGACAAGTTGTCTTTCGCCATAGGTCTTTCGCCCTGTAAAACGTTAATTTCTACGCTTGGCTGATTGTCTGCGGCTGTTGAGAATATTTGAGAGCGTTTCGCAGGAACCGTAGTATTTCTGTCTATTAACGAAGTCCTTACGCCACCCATAGTTTCAAGACCTAAGGTAAGCGGAGTTACGTCTAAAAGAAGGATGTCTTTCACGTCGCCCGTCAAAACAGCGGCTTGCACGGCTGCTCCGAAACATACGCATTCCATCGGATCTATTCCGCGTTCTACCTTTTTGCTTACGTAATCTTCAACAAATTTCTGAACAATAGGCATTCTTGTAGGTCCGCCGACCAAAATTATTTTAGTAACAGTATCAGCCGTAAGTTTTGCATCGCTTATAGCTTGATTTATTGAGGTTTTGCACCTTTCAACGATAGACCTTACAAGATTTTCAAGAGTAGCTCTTGTAAGCTTAAGCGTTAAATGTTTAGGTCCCGACGCGTCCGCAGTAATAAAAGGAAGATTTATGTCGGTTTCCAAAACGTTTGAAAGCTCAATTTTTGCTTTTTCTACAGATTCTTTTAAACGCTGGACAGCCATTTTATCATTGCGTAAGTCTATGCCGTTTGCTTTCTTAAAATCTTCGGCAATGTAGTCTATCAAAGCATTGTCCATGTCGGTTCCGCCAAGCTGCGTGTCGCCTGAAGTTGAGAGAACTTCAAAAGTTCCTTCAGCGCCCATTTCCATTATGGTTACGTCAAGCGTACCGCCGCCAAGGTCAAACACCAATATTTTTTGCTCTTTGCCGACTTTATCTATACCGTAAGCAAGAGAAGCCGCCGTAGGCTCGTTGACAAGTCTCACAACTTCAAGACCAGCTATCGCGCCCGCGTCTTTTGTAGCCTGTCTCTGGTTATCGTTAAAATACGCAGGAACCGTAATAACCGCTTTAGAAATAGATTCGCCTAAATACGCTTCAGCATCTTTCTTTATCTTTTGAAGAATAAAAGCTGAAAGCTGCTGAGGCGTAAATTCTTTCCCATTTACATTATATTTATAATCAGTTCCCATTTTTCTTTTAAAAGCGCTGATTGTGCCTTCAGGATTTGTAACAGCTTGCCTTCTTGCGGGTTCTCCAACTAAAAGCTGTCCATCTTTTGTAAAAGCGACGTAAGAAGGAAAAGCTTTTCCTCCAAGAGTAGTTCCTTCCGCCGAAGGAATAAGAGTAGTCTTACCGCCTTCCATAATGGCGGCGGCTGAATTTGAAGTTCCCAAATCAATACCAATAATTTTTGCCATATAATCCCCCCCCTATAGTTAATTTTCTTTGTTTTCTTCTGATTTTTCGTCGTTTTTAGCGACTTTAACTTTGGCAGTCCTTATCAACTTGCCATTCATCTTGTAACCTATTTGATATACCTCTAAAATTTTTCCGTCTTCGTCGCCACTTTCAACATAATCCAAAGCTTCGCAAACGTTAGGATCAAACTTTTCGCATTGTATCTCTTCAACGCCTTCTTCTTTAAGCATCTTCGCAAACTCTTTGTTTATCATGTCAAGACCTACAATTATGCTCTCCATATTGTTCCCGGCTTTGGCGCTTTTTAGAGCGTGCTGCAAAACGTCGTCAATCGCTATTTGTTTTACAAGAATTTTTTCCTTTCCACAATCCAGATAATCCTTTTTTTCTTTTTCCGAACGTCTTCTGAAATTGTCAAAATCAGCTTTAAGCCTTACAAGTTGGTCGTAATAATTTTGAGCTAAAGTTTTTTGTTCGTCAACAGATTGTTTTAAAACTTCAAGCTCGGAGATTTTTTCATCTCTTGCGTCGGCGCGACAATCGCAGCCGTTGTTCTCCCGCTTTTGTTCATTTGCGGTTTCTTTATCGTTTTCCAAAATTGCCCCTCCCGTATCGCTTATTTTTCCATGTCTTTAAAAAATTTGTTTAACATCTCAGACACTCTGCTTACAAGATACATCATCTTTTTGTATTCCATTCGTTTGGGACCTATAATTCCCAAAACGCCAACAGCTCTGCTGCCATTTCTGTATACCGTAGTTATAACGCTTAAATCTTTAAGTTCGGCAATGGCGTTTTCAGAACCTATTTTCACATTGATTCCGCTACCGGTAAAATCTTTGCTTATTATTTCTATAAATTTATTTTTATTTTCATTAAATTTTATCAACGACTTAACCGGCTCAAAATCATTAAAATCAGGCAATGAAACTACGTTAAATGTTCCGTCTATATAGATATCGTCTTGTATGTTGTAGAAAACATCGCTTATCTTTTCAACCGCTTTTAAAATATCTTCTTCCCGCTGTTTAAACTCTTTTATTTCAGATACTATCTTTTTGTTTACTTGAGCTACAGAAACGCCTCTTAATTTATCGTTTAAAAAATTTCTAAGTTTTGCTATTTCTCCTTTAGAAAGAGAAGCTTCTATTCTTTTATGCTTGATTACTCCGCTTTGAGTAAGCAACACTATTAGCAACTCGCCGTTTGAAATTTGCACAAGCTCAATGTTTTTTATCTCGTCATATTGGGTTTGCGGAGCCATTACAAAACCAGCGTACTGGGAAAGCCCTGATAAAATACGCGAGGTTTCCGAAAGAAGAGATTCTATTTCTTTGTGTTTTTGCTCGTACTCTTTTCTTATTCTTTCTTCTCCTTCTATGGCAAAGCTTTGCAGTTTCAACAGATTGTCTACGTAAGATCTGTATCCTTTGTCTGTAGGTATTCTTCCGGCTGAAGTATGAGGGTGCGTTAAAAACCCTTCCCCTTCAAGTTCCGCCATAACATTTCTAACTGCTGCGGGAGAGAGAGAAACATTATACTCATCTATAAGTACGGTTGACCCCACAGGCTTGCCTTTCTTTATATAATGGTGTATAACTGCGCCTAATACCTTTGTCTTTCTTTCTTTTAAGGTTTCAAGAGATATCTGACGCATTTATTAGCCCTTTTCTGTATTTTTAGCAACGACCCATTTCTAGCACTCGCATCATAACAGTGCTAGCATTGTAGCGTTAAATTTAACTTATGTCAAGAGATTGTGGTATAATTTCTAAATTTTGTATAATTAGATTATGAAAAAATTTATCTTGAGGTTTTTAATTGTCGTCATTTTGACGCAAACGCTTTTTAGCGTAAATTCTTATGCTAAAACATACAATAGGCATGTCTCTCTCCCTAGCGCCTTAATCAACAAACCAAATATCAATAAATATGTTGACGGCGGAACATTAAATGCAAAGATAAACAGCCAAAGCTTGAAATTGGTCGTCGCAAAGAAGCGAGAGACAATAATAAAAGGACTTTCTTGGATAGACAAAATACCTTTTGACGGCATGATATTTTTCTTTGATAAACCGCGAAAAACGTCCTTTTGGATGAGAGGCATGAAATTTCCATTAGATATTGTGTGGGTGCAAAATAATATAATTATCGGCGTTACTGAAAATGTAAAACCAGAGCCGGGAGTTCCAGAAAAAGATTTAAAACTATACCCATCCCCCGCGGAAGTAGACGCAGTTATAGAATTAAGCGCTGGAAGCGCAAAACAATTGAACATTAAAAAAGGCAATATACTAATACTGTAGCGCGGAGACTAAGATGACTGACACAGAAATGATAAAAAGATTAAAATCAGATTTGACTGCTTACATGAAAGCGCAGGATATGGAAAAATTGAATGTCGTAAGAAGCGTTCTTAATGAAATAAATATACGCGACATGAAAAATATTAAAATAACCGATGACGAAGTGTTAAAAACGCTACGAAGCGAAATAAAGAAGCGTAAAGAATCCATAGAAAGTTTTGAAAAAGGCGGAAGGCAAGATCTTGTTGAAAAAGAGCGGAATGAAGTAAAGGTTATAGAGCAGTATCTTCCAGCCGAAATGTCCGACGAAGAATTATTTAATAAAATTAAAGCGGTTGCGAACGCGTCTCAAGACAAAAGTTTTGGCGTGGTTATGAAAACCGCTATAGCGGCGGTAAGCGGAGCTGCTGACGGAAAACGTATTTCAGCTGCCGTAAAAAAAGCATTAGAAAATAAATAATAGGCGTGTCAACAAACTTTTTAGATAGTTAATTTTTCATGAAATAATCAAAAGCTGATTGCAAAGTTATGCTCTTTGTCGACCGTTTTTTCGCGAACGCTTTTCTCTAAAAATTCAAAAAACGGTCAAGTCTGGCGAATTTTGTTCAAAAATTCAGATCCGTTGTCAACCTATGCGGAAGTTGGTCGCAAACCTTTAAACCGTTCTAATAGTCTTGCCGCTTTTGCTCCATCTAAGCGGCGCGAGGCGAAGCGCATATTGCGTTGACCGTCATCATGAAGCGGTATAAACTCTCCCGCGGAAACATACATTGCCATGTTGCGGCAAGCGTTAACCATGGTTGGGAGCGTTCTTCTTGGCTTTCGCTATTGACGCGCGCCATTTTGTACGCTTTAATCGGGAAAAAATATCTGACCAAGAAAAATTCAATTTTCACAAATATTTCACACTTTAACCTGCCCTCCCCCCAAAAAAATAACTATAATATAAAAAGACGCGCTAAGTTCTCGCATATTTCTTGTTTTGCGGCTTTCTTTCTTTTGCTTCCAAAGCCGCGTTGCTAGAACCGACAAACTCGGGAAACTTTTCTCAAAAAGTTTATATTCTGGGAAGCGACAACGCAATTTAGCAACTGCGCTTTAAACTATATGCGAAGTTTCGCGCGGGACTGAAAATGTTTTTTAAAGAAAAGGCGGGACATTAAAATGTTGAAAAAATTTGTAAGTTCGGTCGTAGTTTTTACTATGTTGGTTTCAGTAAGCGGTAGCGCAATGGCGCAGAAGCGGGCTCTTAACGAAGATGACCAGACTATTGAACGGGGACTAAAAATATTGAAAGAAAGGAGAAATCCATTGGAGTTTAGTGAAGAGGAGAAAAAGACTATAAAAGAAGCAGAGGCATTATTGCAAAAAAGGCACGACTCGGATGGGTTGAACAGCAAAGTTGAGAAAAAAGTTGAGAAAAAGACTAATTGGATAGTATGGGGGATTACGTTAACAAGCGCCGCCGGCATCGTATACGCGATATATAGGAATAAGGATGCGATCAAAGCTCGGTTGGTGGGGTAGGATGGACATAGGTTATAGCTCCGATACTAGACGCATAGCGTTATATAATCATTACGGCAAAAGAGCAAATGCGAAATCAGGTTCTGAAGTTCAGAACCTGATTTTTTCTAG
>JAITQE010000017.1 GCA_031289055.1 Candidatus Endomicrobiellum porotermitis | reverse complement strand
CGTCGTCTTTCCATGATCCACATGCCCTATCGTCCCTATGTTTACGTGCGTCTTGCTTCTGTCAAATCTCTCTTTTCCCATTCTTTTTTTACCTCTCCCCTTTATCTATTCTGTTGTCGCGATTGTGATTACGATAGTAATTTTATTTAAATAAGCCGAGGGCGGGAATTGAACCCGCGCCCACCTCCTTACCAAGGAGGTGCTCTACCACTGAGCCACCCCGGCGTTTCCGTTTTTAAACGCCAAAAAAGCGGGAGACGGGAATCGAACCCGCGTGGCCAGCTTGGAAGGCTGGAGCAACTGCCATTGTGCTACTCCCGCAAATCCCGCAAAATCGTAATTTTGAAACATATGGGGGCGGATGGATTTGAACCACCGAAGGGAAATCCCGCCAGATTTACAGTCTGGTGCATTAGACCACTCTGCCACACCCCCCCGCCCAATAGAAAAGATTGCTTGTCGCGCTCCTAAATAACCAGCAACTTATAATTATACTCGTAGATTATAACAAAAACCAGATCTGTTGTCAAATTAGGCGCTTAAACGCCAGAAACCCTAGGATTAACATAATGAGAAATATTAAGGAAAAGATATTGAAATATTTTTCTATAACATACCGTACTTTTTTACCAAAAATTCTAATAGCGGCGGCAACAATAAAGAACCTTCCGCCTCGTCCTACGATAGACGCGATTATTAAAACAGGCAAAGATATATTAAACATTCCGGCGCTTATGGTTAAAGCTTTGTAGGGTATAGGCGTAAAAGCTCCGCCAAAAATACTCAAAAAAGCATGGCTGGCATATTTCTCGCCGACAACAGACATTGCGTGATACAGATTACAGGAATTTACTATGGCAAGCCCTATAGTATCGTAAAAAACTTTGCCTATATAATATCCTATTAAAGCTCCGCAAACTGAGCCTACGGTACAAATTAAAGCTTTTTGGCGCCAATTTTTTGGTTCAGAAACAACCGATGGAATTAACAAAACGTCTGGAGGTATCGGAAAAATAAAACTTTCTAAAAAAGCAATGCCAAACAAAGCGTAATTTGAATTTTTTGTTTTAGACCAACGCAACGTCCAATCATAAAGGCCGCGTGTAAATTTAAAAGGCGCGTTTATTATTCTTTTCATTATTTGGGGATTATACCATATTTACCGCTTTACCACATTTATGTATAATCACCGCGTAATACTGAGAGCATCAATGCCTCATTTTTACGTAAAACCCAAAGATATAAAGGAATAGTCTTTTTTTATAAGCGGCGAACAAGCTCATTACGTTATTTACGTTATTAATGCGCGTCGTTTTAAGCCTAATGACGAAATAATGATTTTTGACGGTTTGGGAAATTCTTATAAAGCTCAAGTTATTTCCGTAAACAAAAATGAAATTTACGGCAAAATTATATCTTCCTCGTATAAAACGCCTATCTTTAAAGTGCGCCTTTATACCGCCATACCTAAAGGCGACAGATTTGAATGGCTGATAGAAAAATGCGCCGAAATAGGAGTGTCCGAAATTACGTCAGTCAATACAAAAAGAAGCGTAATCGCAGGCTTTTCAAAAAACAAGTCTGAACGCTATGAAAAAATTTCTATCGCGGCAAGCTCGCAATGCGGAAGAAACGACGTTATGAAAATAAACGAGCCTTTAGACTTTAGAAACGTTTGTAAAAATGCCGTCGCAAATAAAAGATTGATAAACATTTTACCGTGGGAAAGCGAAAGTCAATCTTTTTTTAGCGGAAAGCTTACAAGCTCATCGCATAACGCCGCAAATATTTTTATTGGACCCGAAGGCGGATTTGAAAACGAAGAAGTTGAATTTGCAAAATCTCAGGAATACGCGCAATAAGTCTCGGCGAAAAAATTTTAAGGGTTGAAACAGCCGCTATAGTCGCAAGCGTTTTAGTTTTGAACGGGATTTAGAAATGAAAAAATATTTTATATATACTTTTGGCTGCAAAGTTAATCAATACGAATCGCAACTTATCTCAGAAAATTTTAAGAAAAATAATTTTGAGCGCGCTTTAAAACCAGAAGAAGCTGACGTAATCATTTTAAATTCTTGTACGGTAACGGCAAAGGCGGACAAAGAATGCCAATATTTTATAAGGAAGCTTTCAAAACTCTCACGCAAGCCAAAAATAACGCTTACCGGGTGTCTTGTAAAAAACAAGAACGTCAGTTTAAGCAAAATGTTTCCAAATATTGAAATAGTGACGGATAAAACGACTCTTTTTAATGACTCTCAAAAACAAACGGTCTCAGGATTTGATAAACACTCCAGAGTATTTTTAAAAATTCAAGACGGGTGCGATAGTTTTTGTAGTTATTGCATAGTTCCGCGCGTTAGAAATGTTCTCTGGAGCAAACCTGAAAACGAAGTTATATCAGAAATTATAAATTTGGTAAAAACCGGATGCAGCGAAATAGTTCTGACAGGCATACACGTGGGCAAATATAAAGGAGGGTTATCCGTCCTTGTTGAAAAAATAGTTCAAATAGACTTAGATTTTAGAATACGCATTTCGTCGATAGAGATGAATGAAATAGACGACAAACTGATTGAACTCATGAAAGCAAATCCTAATAAAATTTGTCGGCATTTGCACATTCCTTTGCAATCGGGCAGCGAAAAAATTTTAAAAGAAATGAATAGAAAATATTCAAAGAAAAATTTTGAAGAAAAAATTCTTGAAATTATTAAAGCATTGCCTGATTTGGCTCTTACTACCGACGTTATTGCGGGATTTCCCGGAGAAACTGAAAAACATCATAAAGAGACCTGCGATTTTGTTAAAAAGTTGCCGTTTGCCGGATTCCATATTTTTAGATATTCAGACAGAGAAGGGACAAAAGCGTCTCAGTTTAAAAATAAAGTCCCCTCTACAGAGATAAAAAATAGGGCGAAAGATTTATTTGAAATAGATTTGATTAAAAGAAAAATTTTCCTAAGCAATAATCTGGAAACAAAGAGAAAAGCTGTGAAAATTGGCGTAAACAAAGCTCTCACCGACAACTACATAAGAGTTGAAACGGATACTCCCGAAATTTCTAAGATTTTTGAAACCAAAATTACTGAAAATTCTAAAATTTAAATTTCTACATATATAGTCGCTGCAAATCCTTCCCTTAACAATTTGCTTTATTAGCGCGTATAAATTGAGACATAAACTCTGCTAGACAAATAAAAAAAGTAAATGTTATAATAAGCGCCCTCATATTACGCGCAGACGCAGACATGTCGGCAGCGCTTGGCGTTATGTGGATAACTTTCTTGGCAGTTCAAGTAATAAAATGGTCGGGCATTTTTGTCGTTCCGTTTGCTTGCATAATTTAAACTTTTCATATTAAAGGAGAACTTGTGACGCCGAACGAACAAATTCCGGAAAATCAAGAAGAGAAAGATAAAGAAATTAAACGTCAAAGATTTTTTGAATTGTTATTTCGGCACTTCCACATCTAGTCCGCCGCGCTTCCGAGCAAATTACGACGAAATCCAAAACAATAAATTTGACCTCCGTCCTCAAAAAAACGTATAATATCCCCTAAGTCTGCGTTGTTTGGCGGCGTAGCTCAGGGGTAGAGCAGAGGACTCATAAGCCTTTGGTCGTAGGTTCAATTCCTACCGCCGCCATCAGGTTCTTTTAAATGTCGTCGGAAAATTTGGCAATTTTAAATCTTTTCTATAAATATTCTATAACTTGTAAAATTATTTCACAAATAAAAGGATGAAGCGAATGAGAAGAAGTTTAGTATCAATATAATAATTCTCCTAAACTAATTAAAGTTTGACAAAATCAATAAAAATGATTATCATACTATCACCATCACAGCTATTGTTAATAGGACTTGCCGTATAAGGCATCGCACTAACACTAGAATATTATTACTTTTGTGAAGATGGACATTTGATAGAGAACTATTATGACGGCACAATGTCTAAATTTGAACTTCTTTAAAATAAAAGCTGTAATGTTTTCTATAAATTTTCTATAAAATTGGATTTATTAACTTTGATAGAAAGCGAGAAAACTGTTATTATGACGCTATTGCCTTTTGCTTTATTTTTTTCATTGTTATTTTCAGATACCGCGGTAAGATTGGATAAATATCTTCTCAATAGAAATTTTCCAGATACGACGGTAGAAGAATACCTTACAAACTCTACATAAAACGACGTCTTTACAAAATAAAAGAAGCGGCTATAGTTTTGTCAAAACGCCATATTGATGACAAAATGGATACTGAGAAAACAAATTGGTTTATGCGCGAATTAGAAAAAACAATTCAAGAAGAAAATCTTTTAAATACAAGAAACGGACATTAAGCCGCAATGTTTACTCTTTTGTACAAGCAGTCTGAGTTTTCGCCGTATTTGAGTATTCTCTTGGATAAGATTGCAAAGTTTTCATATATTATCGCGTGGGCGCGATAGGAGTATTCTTTTTATCAAAATCTATTTACAAGACGACTTCTTTTGCCTGCGGAGCAACGGCGTCTTGGATTAACTTTACGGCTGTTTTCGCCTTGCAGAGCTATATCTGACTGGACTAACGTAGAAAAAAATATTATCATGACCGTATGAAAAAAACAATAACCGTACATCTGAAAGAACGCAAATACGATATACTCGTTTCTCAATCAACGAATGATTTCTTCTCAGTTATAAAAAAACAAATAAAAACCAAATCTTTATTTATAATCACCGATACGAATATTGCGAAACTGCATTTAAAATATTTGATAAATCTATTTAAGCGACAAAATTACGATGTAAAAACTGCCGCTATAAGCGCTGGGGAAGAAGGCAAAAGCATAAAAAATCTCTCTTACTTGTACGACAAAGCGCTTGAAAAAGGAATTGATAGAAAAAGCTGCGCAATAGCGTTTGGAGGAGGGGTTATCGGCGATACAGCCGGCTTTTTCGCGGCAACTTATATGAGAGGAATAGATTTTATTCAAATTCCGACGACGCTTCTTGCTATGGCGGATTCTTCCGTAGGCGGCAAGACGGCGATAAATATTACAAAAAGTAAAAATATAGCCGGAGCTTTTTATCAACCCAAACTTGTATGGATAAATACGAATTTTTTAAATTCTCTCCCTGAAAGACAGCTAAGAAACGGTCTTGCCGAAATTATAAAGTACGCATTTATTTTTGACTCGAAATTCTACAAATATTTAGCAAACTTGCTTGAAAATGAAATTATATCGTCAAAAGATTTTGATTACATGATTTGCAAAAGTTGCTCCTATAAAACAAAAGTTGTTGAAAAAGACGAAAAAGAAACAAATGGACTCAGAGCCGTAATAAACTTCGGACACACTTACGCCCATGCGCTTGAAACTGCGACTCATTATAAGAAATTTCTGCACGGGGAAGCTGTGGCAATAGGAATGTTATTTTCGGCGAAACTTTCTCTGAAGTTAAAGTTGTGCAAGCAAGAAACGTATAACAAAGTTAAAAAATTGCTGAATTTGGCAGCGTTTAATTTAGACGAAAAAAATAATCCAAAACAATTTCTATCGCTTATGAAAAAGGACAAAAAATCTGTCGACGGCAACATCAATTTTGTTCTTATAAAAGATATAGGCAAAACCATTAATAAGCAAGTAAGCGATAATATCGTATTAAATGTTTTAAGGAGCAAATAAATGAAGAAAATACTCGTGCTAAACGGTCCGAATATAAATACGCTCGGGAAAAGAGAACCTCAAATCTATGGAAATATTGCTCTTGCCGATATTGAGGAACGGATTGACCGCCTTGCAAAAGAATTAAAATTTGAGATTGAGTTTTTTCAAACAAATCACGAAGGAAAGATTGTAGATAAAATTCAGAGCTGTTATAAAGATTTCTTTGGAATTATCATAAATCCCGCGGCTTTTACGCATACGTCCGTCGCGATAAGAGACGCTTTAGCGGCAGTCTCAATTCCGACGATAGAAGTTCATATTTCAAACATTTACGCAAGAGAAGATTTTAGACATAAATCTTATATCGCCCCTGTAGTTTTGGGGCAAATTTCAGGACTTGGCGTAGACGGATATCTTTTCGCTTTAAGAGCATTAGCCGGCTTAGAGTAAATTACAATTTAGTCGTTTCATTTATTCGTTTTTTTACAGTTTCTATTGCTTTTGGAGATTGGTCCTATCCCTATCCGTCTTCTTGATAGATTTTCGGAAGCTATTAAAGTTGTTCCGGAACCGCACCATCTTTTACCATCTTTTGCGGAAGAAGCGGATATAATTCTTTTTAATAAATCTAAACTTTTTTTAACGGGTTTAAAGAGTTGCCAACAAAAAAGAAGCGAATGCGGAACAAAGCTTTTAATAATCTTAACTATATTATTTGTTTTAGTTAAAAACTTTCTCTTCAACAAGCTTAACTATTATGTGTATCAAAAGTATATGACACTCTTGCGTCCTCGCCGTAACTTTAGACGGAGCGCAATAACACAAATCGCACATATCCTTCATTTTCCCACCGTCGGAATTTGTCATTCCTATCGTAAATACGCCCAATTTTTTAGCAGCATCCAAAGCATTTATAACATTTTTTGAATTGCCGCTTGTTGATATGGCTATAAAAACATCCCCTTCCTGGGCAAAAGCTTCCAGCTGCCTGCTAAAAGAATAGTCATAACCGAAGTCGTTGCCTATCGCAGTTAAAGAAGATACGTTTTCATTTAGAGCAACCGATGCAAGCGCAGCTCTATTTTTTTCAAAACGAACTACCATTTCAGCTGAAAAATGCAAAGCATCAGAGGCAGAACCGCCGTTTCCGCATATAATGACCTTTTTTTTATTTTTGTAAACTTCAACAATTTTATTTACAACGTTATAAACGCAGTCAATCTGAGAATCTTCAAGCATTTTCTTCTTTGCTTCAACGCTATCATTTATAAGGCTTTTAATAATTTCCTTGTTCCCCATTGTTCCTCGCAATTATTTCCCAAATATATGTTTTGAAAGAAAGTCTGTGCTTACGCCGCCTTTGCGGAATTGTTCGCTATCCATAATTTTAGCGTGCAGACAAGCCGTATTTTTAACATTTTCTATTTCAACCTCTCTTAAAGCTCTTTGCATTCTTGCAATAGATTCGCCTCTGTCCGCTCCGAAAGATATAATCTTCGCTATCAAGCTATCATAATACGGCGGAATCGTATATCCCGAATAAACATGCGTGTCAATCCTGATTCCCGGACCTCCGGGCAGATATAATTTGCCTATTTTGCCTGGCGAAGGAAGAAAATCTTTATCCGGATCTTCGGCGTTGATTCTGCACTCTATAGCATGCCCCAATACTTTTACTTTCTCAGAAATAACAGAAAGTTTTTCGCCAACGGCAAGTTTTATTTGTTCTTTTACAAGGTCTATGCCCGTAACCATTTCGGTTATAGGATGTTCAACCTGAATTCTCGTGTTCATCTCCATAAAATAAAAACGACCTCTTTTGTCTACTAGAAACTCTACCGTGCCTATGGTGACATATTTAACCGCGGCGGCGGCGTGTCTTGCGGCTTTACCCATCTTCTTTCTAAGAGATTCGCTTATTAAAGGAGAAGGACTTTCTTCAACAAGTTTTTGATGTCTTCTTTGTATTGAACAATCTCTCTCGGGCAAATAGGCGGTCTTGCCGTATTTATCCCCTAGAATCTGAAACTCTATATGATGAGGATCTTCAATATATTTTTCCATGTATACATCGGCGTTGCCGAAAGCGGCTTTAGCTTCCGTCTGCGCCATTATAATGGCGTTTTGGAGAGTTTCTCCGGAAGTCACTATTCTCATTCCCTTTCCGCCGCCGCCTGCAGTAGCTTTAACTATTACGGGATACCCTATCTTTTTCGCCATAGCAAAAATTTTAGGATCGTCGGCGCTTATATGTCCGTCAGAACCGGGAACTACGGGAACGCCCGATTTTTTCATAAGCTCAATAGCGGCTATTTTATCTCCCATTTGTTCTATAGATTCTCTTGAAGGTCCGATAAATTTTAAACCGCAAGCTTCGCAAACTTCAGCAAAATAAGTATTTTCAGCCAAAAATCCATATCCTGGGTGAATAGCGTCGGCTCCGGAAATTTCTGCCGCCGCTATAATGCTCGGTATGTTAAGATAACTGTCTGAAGCGCTCGCCTCGCCGACGCATATAGACTGATCGGCAAGCCTTACGTGCACGCTCTCTCTGTCAACCTGCGAGTGTATGGCTACAGTCTTAATGCCAAGTTCTCTGCACGCTCTTATTATTCTGCACGCTATTTCGCCTCTATTTGCAATCAAAACCTTTTTAAACATCTTATCTCCCGTTTGTACGCGGCAGTTTGTATTTGGAGCGTTTTATAAACTACTTGCTCGTGTCGACTAAAAACAGTTCTTGACCGTACTCAATAGTTTGACCGTTTGAAACAAGAACTTTTACTATTTTACCATTGACTTTGGTTTTTACGTCTTTAATAATCTTCATTGCTTCTATTTGACCGATTTTTTGATCAATTACGATATTGTCGCCTTCTTTTACAAAAGAGGATTTGTCGGCGCAGGGAGCGCTCGCGAAGGTCCCTACCATTGTTGATTTGACTGGAACTATAAAATCCTTTTCTTGCGCCTTTCTATCTTCAACAACTCCTTCGGTAGACGCAACAGTCGTCGCGACATGTTCGACTTCAGATTTTTTAAAATACAAAGAATCGTTACCGATGCGATATTCCATTTCTTCAATATCGGTATGCTTAATTGATTTCAAAAATTTTCTTATTTCCTGCGGATTCATTTTAACCTCATTATAACGCCGCGACAAAAAAACGCGGACTATTAAAGTTTTCTCACCGAAAAATACCGCTTATACTCTCTCTACATACTCTCTAGCTCTTGTATCCACTTTTATTCTATCGCCTTCTTTGATAAAGAGAGGAACGCGAATATCGGCGCCCGTTTCAAGCTTTGCCATCTTTGTAAGATTGGAAACTGAATCGCCCTTAACTCCGGGTTCAGCTTCAACTATTGTCATTTCTATTATTATTGGAAGGTCTATGCCGATAAGTTCATTTTCAAGATATACGGCTTCAACTTCAAGATTTTCTTTAAGATAATTTGCCTTCTCTCCTAATAATTCAGGCGAAACGTTTATTTGTTCATACGTGTTCATATCCATAAAATTAAAATTTACGCCTTCTTTGTACAAAAACTGTTTTCTCCGCCTTGTAACGCTTAAAGCTTCAAACTTCTCGCCTGATTTAAAAGTACGTTCAACAGTGCCGCCTTTCTTAAGATGTCTAAGCTTAACTCGCATTACGGCTCCGCCTTTTCCCGGCTTGTGGTTTTGGAACCAAGCAATCTGATAAGGCTCGTCGTCTACTAAAATATTAAGTCCATTTTTAAAATCTGACGTTGAAATCATCTTTTCTCCCTATTAGTACGTTGCTGAAGTCAATACTTCGCAACATTCTTCTTTTATAAGTATAGTATCTTCTATCCTAACGCCAAATTCTTGTTCAATATATATACCGGGCTCCACAGTAACCGTCATACCTGAAAGAAAAACGCCTTCGGCATTTGACGATAATGAAGGCATTTCATGAATCTCTATTCCCACTCCGTGTCCGGTAGCATGTATAAACTTATCTTTGTATCCAACCGATTCTATAACGCCTCTCGCGGTTTCATCCGCCCAGGCAATCGGCAATCCTGCTTTTATGTCTTTTAAAACAGCTTCTTGGGAACGTTTCACAGTGTCCCAAATCAGCTTATGCTTGTCGTCAATTCTATCTAAAAAGTATGTGCGCGTCAAGTCTGAACAATACCCGTTATAGACGCAGCCGATATCCATCATTACAATATCATTTTGAACTAATTTATTTCCAGAACTCCTGTGATGAGGATTAGCGGAATTTTTCCCAAAAGCTATTACGGGCGGAAAGCTTTCGTTTACGCGATTTCTTGCAAATAGCTCAAGAATTCTATAGAGAACGTCTAACTCGCTAAGACCTGGCTTAAGTTCTTTTCTAACCGTATCGCAAACCTCTGACGCTATTTTGCAGGACTTCTTTAAGCTTTCTATTTCATTATCTTCTTTTACCATTCTTGCGCAATCAAGCATGCCTATTTTCTTCTCAACTTTTATACCGGCTTGGTTTAACTTTTCGCTCATAAGAATAAAATCCGACGCCAGCATGTATTTTGGATCAATAAATAATTTACTCGCATTGTTTTTTTTCAAAATTTCTAAGATAGTTTTATAAAAAGGAACGCCCGGGCATACGTCTACATTTTTGTCTAAGAAAAATTCCCTTACTTGATTTTCTATCATATTGGAACATATGGCATAATTTTTGCTTTCAACGCGCAAAAACCAAAAACCGTCAAAGTTGCATCCCGTAAGATAAAAAATCTCTTTTGAATCGGCAAACAAAACGCAGTTTGCTTTCGCGGCGTTTATTATTCTATTTATATCTTTTTTCATTAATTCACTCTCCAATCTTTTAATTCGACAGGGAACAAAACATTATTTTTTTTGTTTGCATACTCGCTTGACAATTATATAATTCTTTTATTACAATAACAAAGCAATCGCTGGAAGTGGTTGTAAATCTTAGCGTCTGCCAAAGAGCGGACGGAAAAAGGAGTTGCAGTAATGGCACAAGGCAAAGTTAAGTGGTTTAACGACCAGAAAGGGTACGGATTTATTTCTAATGATGACGGATCAGGGGATGTTTTTGCGCACTATTCGGCTATTCAGTCTGAAGGTTTCAAGTCATTAGCAGAGGGCGACAGCGTCGAATTTGAAGTTGTAAATTCTGACAAAGGTCCTAAAGCCGCAAACATAAAGAAAATCTAAATTTACTCTTCTTCAAGCCCTTGGGAAATTTTCCCAAGGGCTTTGTATTTTATATTTACAATATTAAACAATACACAGCACGCAGCCTCCGTTTATTCGGAGGCTGCGCGCCCGTTTTGAAAAATATTATTTATTAATATTCTGGCATTGGAGGCATTCCCGCTCCCATTGAAGCTTTAAGAGACTTTTCAGGAATATCTGTTACCAATGTTTCTGTCTTTAAAACAAGACCCGCTATTGAAGCGGCATTTTCCAATGCGGTTCTTGTAACTTTCGCAGGATCCACAATCCCAGCTTTTATCATATCCACATATTCGTTGCTGTCGGCATTGTATCCATAAGCCGCGTCTTTTGAGTTCTTAATTTTGTCTACTATTACAGAAGCCTCAAGTCCCGCGTTTTCTACTATCATTCTTATAGGTCCTTCCAGAGCCTTAAGAACAATTTCAATACCTGTTTTTTCGTCCACGTCGTCTGATTTGATTTTTTCCAAAACGGCTTGAGCCTTAAGAAGAGCTACTCCGCCGCCAGCTACTATGCCTTCTTCTACGCCGGCTCTTGTCGCGTTCAAAGCGTCTTCTACTTTAAACTTCTTCGTTTTCATTTCAGCTTCAGTTGCGGCTCCCACGTTTACCACCGCTACGCCGCCAACTAATTTAGCAAGTCTTTCCTGAAGTTTTTCTTTATCATATTCAGATTTTGTATCTGCAGTCTGCTTGCGAATCTGAGATATTCTTGACTCTATTTCTTTCTTGTCGCCAAGTCCTGAAACGATCGTCGTGTTTTCTTTATCAACAACAATTCTCTTTGCCTGACCAAGAAGCTCTATTGTGGCGCTGTCAAGTTTCAAGCCTGTTTCTTCGGTAATAACCGTTCCGCCGGTAAGAATTGCTATGTCTTGAAGCATTTCTTTTCTTCTATCGCCAAATCCCGGAGCTTTTACAGCTATAACTTTGAGCGTTCCGCGAATCTTGTTAAGCACTAAAGTTGCAAGAGCTTCGCCCTCTATGTCTTCTGCAATTATTATGAAAGGTCTGCCTGTCTGGACGACTTTTTCAAGTAGAGGAAGAATTTCTTGCATTGAAGAGATTTTCTTGTCCGTAATTATTATGTAAGGATTTTCTAAAATTCCCTGCATTCTTTCCGTATCGGTTACAAAATAAGGAGAATTGTAGCCTCTGTCAAACTGCATACCTTCAACGACATCAAGAGTCGTTTCGGAAGATTTGCCTTCTTCAACCGTTATAACGCCATCTTTGCCTACTTTTTCCATAGCGTCTGCTATCAAGCTGCCTATTTCTTTGTCGCTTGCGGAAATTGAGGCAATCTGAGCGATTTCTTCTTTATTTTTAACTTGCTTTGCTATCTTCTTAACTTCTTCTATAACAGCCGCAACGGCTTTATCTATGCCTCTCTTTATATGATTAGCATTAGCTCCCGCAGTAATATTCTTAAGACCTTCGTTTATTAAAGACTGAGCCAAAACTGTAGCCGTCGTTGTTCCGTCGCCGGCAATATCGTTTGTCTTAGAAGCGACTTCTTTAACAAGCTGAGCTCCCATATTTTCAAACGGATCTTCAAGCTCTATTTCTTTGGCTATTGTTACGCCGTCGTTGGTAACGGTTGGAGAACCAAACTTTTTATCTAAAACAACATACCTACCTTTAGGTCCAAGAGTAACTTTAACCGCATTTGCAAGTTTATCCACGCCGGCTTTCATAGCCTTGCGAGCATCGTCATTGTAAATTAACTGTTTTGCCATAGCATTTCCCCTTTCTCTTAATCAGATTATTCAATTATTCCCAAAATATCGTCCTGAGACATTATAAGATACTCTTTGTCGTCAAGCTTTACTTCTGTTCCGGAATACTTTCCGTACAAAACTTTGTCGCCGACTTTTACGTCCAAAGCTATTATCTTTCCCTCTTCGGTTTTTTTGCCCCTTCCTACGGCTACAATTTCGCCTTCTTGAGGCTTTTCTTTAGCGGTGTCTGGAATAATGATTCCGCCTTTTTTTACTTCTTTCACTTCTGCGGGCTTAACTAAAATCTTTTCGCCAAGTGGCTTAATCATCTCACTTCCTCCTTATATTTTTTTGCACTTCTTCAAATATTTTAGCGCTTTAATCTAACGATTGCTATTATACAACTAAAGTAATGCGTTGTCAAGATTAGCGCAATACGCGCTTTTATAAAGACAATATCGCCGATTCGGGAAGTTTAACTTTCAAAATTAACTACATTTCCGCCGTTTCTATAGAGCGTTTCAGGTTAAATTCTTCTATAATTTTATATTGTCCGCGTTTGACTGCGGCTTTTTCTAAGATAAGATTTGAAAGTTACACGCAGAGTTAAGCCCCCGCGACCTCAAGGCTAATTCTTTTTAGCTCAACGTCAACTTTTAAAACTTTTACTTTAAGAGTTTCTCCGACACAAATAACTTCGTGCGGATTTGAAATAAATTTTGAGCTTAATTTTGAAATATGAACAAGTCCGTCCTGATGAACGCCAATATCTACAAAAGCTCCAAAATTAGTAACATTTGTAACCGTACCGTTTAACACCATATTTTCCTTTAAATCTTCCAAAGCGTTTATTTCGCCGCTGAACCGAGCGGTTGAAAAGTCTTTTCTTGGATCGGCGCCCGGCTTTTTTAATTCTTGCATAATATCGTTTAAAGTTAAAAGCCCTGCGTCGGAAGCAACGTATTTTTTGGTGTCAATTTTTTTAATTAATTCTTCATTTCCTACCAAGCCCGCGACGTCAACAGACAATTCCGCCGCCATTTTCTCAACAATAGGATAATTTTCAGGGTGAACCGCAGAATTATCAAGAGGGTTTGTTCCGCCCGTTATCCTTAAAAATCCCGAACATTGAGTAAAAGTTTTTTCGCCAACCAAAGGAACGTTCATCAATCCTTTTTTATCTTTAAACGATCCGTTCTTTGCCCTGTGCTGAACAATATTTTTTGCAACTATTCTGCCAATACCGGATATGTACGACAAAAGCTCGGTTGACGCAGAATTTAAATTTGCTCCGACATAGTTCACCGCAGATTCAACAGTGTCGTCCAACTGTTTTTTAAGCTGCATTTGATTAACGTCATGCTGATACTGGCCTACGCCTATGGATTTTGGATCTATTTTTACAAGTTCTGCCAACGGATCTTGAAGCCTTCTTGCTATGCTTATCGCTCCTCTAACAGTTACGTCCAAATCTGGAAATTCTCGGGACGCAAGCGGCGACGCAGAATATACCGATGCGCCCGCTTCGCTTACAGTTACAAGTTTAGGCGTTAAATTATGTCTTTTCAAAACAGCTTTTACAAAAGTAATCGTTTCTTTTGAAGCGGCGCCGTTTCCGACCGCTATAAGCTCGACATAATACTCTTCTATTAAATCTACCAATATATCTTCCGCTTCTTTCGCTTCTTTCGCTTCTTTCGCTTCTTTCGCTTTTGAAGCAGGCTTATGAGGAAATATTGCGCGATATTCTTTAAAATTTCCGTTTGCGTCTACAACTACAACTTTGCAGCCCGTCCTAAATCCCGGGTCTATCCCCATAATAACTTTATGTCCCGCAGGAGAAGCAAGCAAAAGATTTTTAGCGTTTGTGGCAAATACATTTATGGCGTCCTTGTCGGCAACGTCCATTTTTGCCAAGAATATTTCCACTTGCAACGACGGATAAAGATGCCTGTCATAAGCCGTCTTTACAGAAGTAAAAAGCTCTGGATAAAAAAGCGACCTATTATTCTTTGCTACTTTTGCAAGAATCATGTCAACAGCTTTTTCATCATCAATAATTATTTTCCACGACAATACTTGCTCTTTTGAACCGCGCCTTATGGCAAGGAGTCTGTGTCCCGGAATAGTTTTCAACGGTTCATTATAATCATAATACATATCGTATTTTGTTTTTAAGTTTTCCGCCGCTTTTGTCGCTTTTGAACGAATGCTTCCCGTAGAAGCTATAAAATTTCTTAACATTTCTCTTATGTCGGCATTGTCCGAAAGCTGCTCGGCAATTATGTCTATTGCGCCGGACGCCGCTTTATCTATCGTATCTACGCCTTTTTCAGGGTTGAGATATTTATTTATAACTTTTACCCTGTCCTCTTTCATAGACAGCTTCTGCTCCATAATTTCCATAGCAAGAGGCTCAAGTCCGTTTGCTTTCGCAATCGTAGCCTTTGTCTGGCGTTTAGGCTTATAAGGCAGATAAATATCTTCCAACTTTATTTTTTCCTTACATTCTTCAATTTGTTTTTTTAGTTCCGCCGCAAGTTTTTTTTGATCTTCAATACTTTTAAGAACCGCCTCTTTTCTTGTCTCAAGTTCAATATAATATTGCAGTTTGTCAGCAATGTCTCTTACGTTAATTTCTGTAAAATTCCCAGTTTTTTCCTTTCTATACCTTGATATAAACGGAACTGTGTCTCCGTCGCTTAACATAACTACCGCGTTTCTTACCCCCGTTTCGGGCAAACTTAAATCTGACGAAATCCAATTGATTATTTTCTCTCCGCTCATCGCGCGCTCCTTATCGAATTGACAAATAGGACAACAAAAGCAAACCCCCGATTACAACCTCGGGCGTAAAGCGCGCAACTAAAACACAGGGTTTCAAGGGAAATAAAGATAAACTCGTTACTTCTTTATGTTTTCAATTTTGCACTTTTTTGCACTTTTTTACAAGACATCCTGCCCGACACTTTAGAGTGCACGTACTATCGCACGGTTCCACGTGTATTGTGACCGAAGCGTTTTCAAGCTTTGAAGAAATCCCGGCCTTCAAATCTCTCGTTATCTCGTGAGACCTATACACCGTCATTTGAGAATTTACAAGTATATGGAATTCTATAAACCTCTTGTTGCCGGCTTTCCTGGTTCTCAAAGCGTGAAAACCAGCAATACCATCGTTAGACTTTATAATACTTTCAACTACGGTTATTTCATTTTGAGGAAGACTCACGTCAAACAAATCTTCCGCCGATTTTATTACAAGATTCCAAGCGGCTTTCGTTATCATAATGGCAATTATAAAAGCCGCGAGGGAATCCGCCCAATAAATATTTAACGCTGGGAACAACCATTTTGAGATAGTTATTACAACTAGCGCAGCCGTTACGCCAAGCGAAGTGTAAACGTCGGTTCTCAAATGCCATGCGTCGGCTTCCGCAGCTAAAGATTCGTTTTCTTTCGCGCCCGCAAACAGTTTTTGAGAAACAAAAAAATTTACAACAGCGGATATTAACATTATAATAACGCCAATTATGGGCATATCTAACGGATCCGGCTTAAAAAGCTTTTCAACAGCGTGATAAACTATGTAAATTGCCGCGGCAAAAATTAACAGCCCTTCAATAGTGCCCGAAATATTTTCAAATTTGCCGTATCCGTACTGGTGAATTCTATCGGCGGGTTGAGACGCTTTCCTGACGGCAAAATAAGCTATCAAAGCCGCAACCAAGTCTATGAGAGAATGAACCGCTTCGGAAACAATTGCAATAGAACCCGTAATTATTCCCGCAACAAGTTTCCCCAGCGTCAAAACTGCGTTTGACACTACGGAAAATTTTACAATTTTATATGTTTCGTTTTTTTGCACTCAACGCCTCGCGAAGCTGCTGCAGATTCTTCTAATTCCGCAATTATCAATCCTATCTGACTATCTAATTTAAAATAGCAAGGCAGCCTTCTCTTATCATCGGCGATCCAAATTAACATTTTACCTAACTCTTTAGAATTTCCTTCCAACGAAGGCTCTATTACAAAACAATTAAACTCGCCTAATCTTATTTTAACTTTTTCTTTTCTTAAAACTTTAATTGTCAACGGATACGACGTATATCCAGAATGAACTTTTAAATAATAAATATCGCCGGGCTTTAAAGCTAAACTTCTTACGCCGTAAAGCGCCGCTAAAATATCTTGAGCGCCTCTCGCAATAGACCCTTTTCTAACTTCTCCAGAACTTCGCAGCTCATACGTTTGTTCAACGGGATTAAAAATAATTAATTCTTCTTTTATTTGCCCGTTTCGCTTTATTTTTGACTTAAACTCAAACGAGGCTTTGCTTTCTTCGTCAAACTAAAGACTCAAACGCCGCGTTAAGATCAAAAAGAGAGCTTAAAAAAGGCTTGCTTTCAACGCGCAAAAATGCGTTATACGCTTTTCTGCCGCCAATATTTTTTAAGTCCCTCGCTTCAAGCGCAGCGTCGCCCAAAATGACGGAATTCCAACTAACAGCATAGGTTAATTTTTCATTTATAGACAACTTATACTTGCCAAATTTTATCCATGAACGTCTTTTACTAAACTTTGCTCCAGCGTCTTGAGCAAAACAAAAAATAGAAAACGCCGATATAATAAGAGCTATTGCGAAACTACGGATAAAAGTTAATTTAATTTTTCTTTGCATCTTTAATTATTAAATTGGCCGCCTCTTTTAAAGTTTTACATACAGCCATGGGTTTTATTTTTTCTTGAGCTATTTTTTTTCGCTGTTTTTTGCCGCGTCCCGTAAGAACCAGAACGCCCTTGCCGCCAGTATTGTATCCGAGCAAATAGTCTCTTACGCTGTCGCCGACAGCATAAGATTTTTCAAGATCTATATTAAAATCTTTAGCGCCCCGCAAAACCATTCCCGGTTTTGGTTTCCTGCAACCGCAAGAATCTTCATCAATATGCGGACAATAATAAATAGCGTCTACTTTAGCTCCCACTTTTTTGAGCAAAAACACAAATCTTTCGTGTATTTTTTGTAAATCCCGCTCTGTAAACGCGCCTCTTGCGACGCCAGATTGATTTGTAACTATAATTACCTTAAAGCCTGCGGCGCGAAGCTTATTGACGCTGTCCGCCGCGTAAGAATAAAGCTTTACTTGCTCTGGCGAACTTAAATAATTTTTATCAAAAATTACCGTGCCGTCGCGGTCTAAAAAAACCGCAGGCGCTTTAGTATTGTTTGCTCCCATTGTTCTTTTCCCGTTATAAATTGCGGTTTAACTGTAAGAACGGCAATTTTTTCTTTTATTTTAGAATCGACATTTTGCAATTTAACCGCGTCTTTAGCAGTTATAATGAAATAAGCGTTCGCTTTCTTTTGAGCAATCAATTCATTCAATTTGGAGTCGCTATATTGGCTATGATCTCTTAAAATTACGCTGCCTTTCAAAGTTACGCCGGATTTTTCTATGGAATTTTTAAATCCTTGAGCAAAACCTATGGCGCTTAAAGAGTAAACTTCATTACTTTTTAAAAGACTAACGTCAAAATCCGCGTTTAAATCTACAGTCTTGTATTTAAAATCGCCGTAACAAGCTAGAATAGGATCCTTTCCCGACAACTCAAATAGCTTTTTTTTAAGATTATTAATCCCGGCTTTTGAAACCATATCGCAATTCGTAACAACTATAACGTCAGCCCTCTTTAGAGATTTAGGCGATTCCCGCAAAATTCCCAAAGGAATAAGCATACCGTTGCCAAAAGGATTGGCGGCATTGACGCAAACCATATCTAAATTTCTTTTGATTTTCCAATGCTGAAATCCATCATCTAACACATAAACGTCCGGTTTTGCTTCAGCGCCAAACGTTAAAGCGTTGTTATATCGGTCAGCGCCGACAACAACAACTGCTTTAGGCGCGCTTTTCGCTATCAAAAGAGGCTCATCGCCGCTTGCCATGGAGCAAACGCCTGCCGCGCCGTTCCTTAAAACTATGGGATGTTTAGTTTTTCTTAAATAACCACGAGTTAAAACTACAGATTTAAGATTCTTTTCCGTAAGAAAATCCAGAAGTTCTATAACTATTGGAGTTTTACCCGTACCGCCCCACGTTATGTTTCCTACGCTTATTACACATTTAGGCAGTTTTTTCGCGACAGTAAGTTTTCTGTCGGCTTTTAATAAAACGGCATAAATTAAAGAAACAGGGTATAAAGCAACTTTTAAGAATTTGAGCATTTATTTTCAAGTTCCCAAAGCTTTACGTACTTCATCAATATATAAAACGAAGAATACGATATCGCAAGCGCAAATCCTGTCAAACCGTCAAGAAACCCCTTCCTTATTACGTACATCTTAAAAAACATAACGCCAGGATTTACAAAAAGATTTAAAACTTTAAATTTCTTCCCGCGTTCAAACATTTCTCTTGAACGCAAATTAGTATAAAAATCCGACTTTTTAACAAACTGTTTTATACTTTCGTATGGATAGTGAAGAATATCGCCTTTGAAATAAACTTTTTTGCCGCTGTAGTCAATATCTTCATGAACCAGCTGATCTTTATATTTCATTTTATTTTTGTTAAACAGAACAGGGTGTCTGTAATCCGGATACCAGCCTGAATGTAATATCCATCTGTTTATAAACTTACTCTTTCTGGGAGCGACAAAAGCAGCCGCTCTTGGCGTATCTTTAAGCTCTTGTTCTATTTC
Source organism: Candidatus Endomicrobiellum porotermitis (assembly GCA_031289055.1). Taxonomy (GTDB): domain Bacteria; phylum Elusimicrobiota; class Endomicrobiia; order Endomicrobiales; family Endomicrobiaceae; genus Endomicrobiellum; species Endomicrobiellum porotermitis. The sequence continues at coordinate 1,089 of JAITQE010000017.1, read as the reverse complement.
AGCTTTTAACTCAGACGTAATCCGCTCATCAGAGTCAAGACATACAACCCAGTCGTTAGAGCATTGCGTTAACGCAAAGTTTCTTTGCTTACCAAAGTATTCAAATTTGTTCCGCACTACTTTGCAGCCCATATTTTTTGCTATCTCAACAGTAGAATCTGCGCTGAAATCGTCAACAACTACAATTTCATCAGCCCATTTAACGCTTTCTATACATTCTCTTATATGTTTTTCTTCGTTTTTTGTTAGAATGTAAGCAGAAACTTTTATCATTCGTCCGCCTATATAATATTTAGATTTTCATATGGATATTCAGAAAAGCCTACGGTTATTTATCGTAACTATTATAAGTATTTATAAAGCGAAAGTCCAACGTTGAAGCTCCAGCCTCTTATCAAATTTTCACAAATATTTCACACTTTAATCTACCCCCCCCAATAACTATAATATAAAAAGACGCGCTAAGTTTTCGCATATTTCTTGTTTTGAGGCTTTCTTTCTTTATGCTTCCAAAGCCGCGTTGCTAGAACCGATAAACTCGGGAAACTTTTCTCAAAAAGTTTATATTCTGGGAAGCGACAACGCAATTTAGCAACCGCGCTTTAAACTATATGCGAAGTTTCGCGCGGGACTGAAAATATTTTTTAAAGAAAAGGCGGGACATTAAAATGTTGAAAAAATTTGTAAGTTCGGTCGTAGTTTTTACTATGTTGGTTTCAGTAAGCGATAGCGCAATGGCGCAGGAGCTGCTCTTAGCAAAATAGAGACCTATTAACAGGCAATATTAATAGTGCAAGGAAAGACAAATACGGATGAGCTTAGTGAAGATGATATAAAGGTTGTTGGCAAAGCAGAGTTATTATTGCAAAGAAAGGGCAAGTTCGGTTTGGAATTGCGGGCGTTGTCGGCGTATTCGGCGGCGTATACGCGATATATAGGAATAAGGATGCGATCAAAGCTCGGTTGGGCATGGGGTAGGATGGACATAGGTTATAGCTCCGATACTAGACGCATAGCGTTATATAATCATTACGGCAAAAGAGCAAATGCGAAATCAGGTTCTGAAGTTCAGAACCTGATTTTTTCTAG
>JAITQE010000014.1 GCA_031289055.1 Candidatus Endomicrobiellum porotermitis | reverse complement strand
TCTGCTTCCTTTTTGGGAAATTTTAAATTTTAAATTCTCGCCTCTGCTTCCAAAAACAGATATTTCCGTAGGCGTTACTCTTTTTATACAAAATACGGGGCGCAAATTCCCTATGCCAAAAGGCTGCATCATTTCTACCTGTCTGTAGTAGTCAACCGTTATGTCTGAAATTCTTAATTCAGTCTCAATTAAAATAGTATTTAAAAACGATGTTTTTTTTAAATTTTTATCTGCATATTCGCACATTCTTTTTACAAATTCGTCGCTTTTAGAGTCTTCCAAAGTAAAACCTGCAGCTTGGCTGTGCCCGCCGTATTTTATGAGAATATCTTTTACGTTCTCTAAAGCGGCTACAACGTCAAAACCTTCAACCGATCTTACCGCACCGGTAGCTTCTTTTCCGTCAGTTATAAACAAAAACACAGGTTTTGCGTAAGTTTTTACCATCTGAGACGCGATAATACCGGTAACGCCATGGTCAAGATTTGAAGCTTTCACTATCAAAACTTTATCGCTTTCTGGACTGCATTGTTCTTTTAAAAGATGTTTAAACTGTTTGATATTTTCAGATTGAAGGCACCGCCTATTTTCATTCAATTTGATTATTTCCGAATATAACGACTTGGCTTTTAAGACATCTTTTGTCATAAGAAGTTCTACGGAAAGTTTTCCCTTGTGCATACGTCCTGAAGAATTTATTACGGGCGTGACATTCCACGACACTAACTTTGCCGTAATGTTTTCTATTCCTTTTGAAACGAAAGCATCGTCAAGCAAGAATCCCAGTCCCGGTCTTTTATGAGAATTGTCTTTTATTATCCTTAGTCCCTCTCTAACAATAATTCTGTTTTCATCAGTTAAAGGCATTGAATCGGCGATAATTCCAAGCGCGCACAGATCAAGATTTTCCTCGTAGAAACTTCTTAAAATCTTCTCATTTGAGATTTTTTCTATGTACGCTTTTTTTAGTTCGCCTATATCTTCTGTCGCTATGTCAATAACTGTTACTTTATTTCCTAAAAGAGCATCTTTTTTAATTAAAAAGTCTTTTACTTCGGAACTGTTTACATAAACCTTAAAAGCTTTTCTTAAATCGCGTTCTACTTCGCATATAGATTTAAAATCAAATTTTTTTATTTCCAAACCATTTTTTAAACTCAGACAGCCGCCTGAAAAATTTTCTCCGACTTTTTTAGCATAATACAAAACGATATTTTTATCGTATTCTTTAGAAAAACTAAGAGTTAACGCTTGAGCCAACTTTAACGCTACAACGCAGCCCGCTATATGCTTGAAAGGATAATTTGAATTTGCCATTTTAGGATTTATTATCGCGTAAGCGTTAGGAGAGCCTTCAGAAAGATGCTCGTGGTGGTCTGTAAGTATAACGTCCATTCTCAAAGTTTGAGCATAGTCAATTTCTTCATTTGAAGATGTGCCGCAGTCAACGGTAATTAAAACTTTAACTTTTTCCAACGCATACTTTGAAATAATATCTTTGCTTAAACCATATCCCTCTCCAGCGGGAACATACCATTTTACGTCGCCGCCAAGTTTCTGCAGAGTATCAACAATTATATTAACCGAAGTAACGCCGTCAACGTCTCTGTCGCCGTAAACTAAAATAAGCTCTTTTCGTTCTAACGCTTTTTTTAACCTTTCAATTGCTTTGGGCATATCGTGGAACAAAAAAGGATTGCGCAAACATTCAACGCTGCCATAGATAAACTCCTTTGCTTTTTCTACGGTGTCTATCCCTCTAGCTACAAGTATTTTGGCTACTTTTGAAACTGACGGTAAAGAGGAGGCTATTGCGGACGCTTTTGGCGAGTCTACTTTAACTTCTTTCCAAATTTTCTCCGTATCGCTCATTGTCAAAATCCCTTAGACAGGATAAGTAAACGAAATCGCAATGCGTAAAATTTCTAAATAAAATCATAATAACGCAATAATTCTCTCGCCATAAACTTTTCCTGCCATATTTATATTTTTATCCTCAATGTTAGATATGAATATAAGCGTCTGACATAAGCGTTTCAGCTTCATCTATTATATGCTCGGACGAGTTGTATACAAGCTTTGCAATAACTTCGCCTTTTTCAACATAGTCATTCAATTTTTTATAAAAAACAACGCCGGCAGAATAGTCTATTTTGTCTTCTTTTCTATCTCTGGCCGCTCCTGTCAATTTATCAGCCGTCGGCAAATCTAAAAAAGACAAATCCAATTTGACGCCTGAGTTGATCATGGCGTCCGTTAATAGAAATGTTTCTTCATCATCCATTCCATTCAAAAACGCTGACATCAGAAACGCTGACATTTGATAATCTGGCAATCTCCGTTGCCGTATCTAAAAACTAAAAAGTCTATTTCTTCTTTTGAGAGTTTTTGATTGTTTCTTTTTTTAAAGATAATATCATAGGCTCTCATCTACAATGCTCCTTTATCTACAATAAAAGGAACCATATGTTTAATTATTTTCGCCAAACTTCCGCTTACTTTTTTCCCTACTGCAAGAACTTCTTCGTGGCTTAACGGCTTGTCGTTTATTCCATGCGCCATGTTTGAAACATAAGCAAGCCCTAAAGTATTAAACTTCATGTGGGCGGCCGCAGTAGCTTCATATACGACAGACATGCCTACAACGTCGCCGCCAAGCGTTTTGTAAGCTTTTACAGATGCTGGCGTCTCATAAGCGGGACCAGAAACGCCGAAATAGACGCCGTCTTTGGCTTTTATGTTGAATTTTTTTGCTATATCCAAAGCCTTTCTTCTCAAGCTATAATCGTAGACATTTTCCATATTAGGAAACCGTTTTCCAAACTCTCCAAAATTAGATCCTATCAAAGGACTGTTTCCAGTAAAATCTATATGATCTTTTAAAACAATCACATCTCCTACTCTGTATTTTTTCTTTAAAGCGCCTACGGCCGCCGTAAGCACAAGCGTTTTAATTCCCAAGAATTTCATTACCCTTACAGGATAAACTACATCTTGAGGAGAAAGTCCTTCGTAATAATGAAAGCGACCATTAAAAATCAAAAGATCACCCCCTCTGTAAGAACACAACAACAATTCGCCTGCGTGGCCCGGAGCCGTTGCCTTAGGAAAATGCGGGATTTTGGAATATTTAATTACTTTACGCATATCAAACTCTAACGAAATTTTTTCAAGCCCAGAACCTGCAATAACGGCTATCGCAGGTTTAAAGTTTTTTATAGAAAGAATTGTTTTTCTTGTCTCTTGAATTCTTTGGAATATATTTAATTTCACTTTTTAATCCTTAAGGTTGGCGATTTGCGTCTAATAAACAGTTACGACAGGCAGCCTCGCAATTGCCCGCTTTTTTCTGAAGCTGGCAACATATTTATTTCTTGCGCTTGTAAACCTTCGGTTTTCCGTTTACAATAACAAAATACGCGTCTCTAGTCGTCAGATTCCATATTTTTATATAATAAAAAAGTTTTCATATTTACGCCTTTCAATCGCATTTAAATTATAACCCAACGTCTGGGTTTCCGCATATAATTTATACTACTATTATTTTTCGTTAGAAATTGAACTTTTAAAGCTATCGCCGTTTTTCATTTTTGGAAGACCAAAAACATCGGCAATCGTTTGAGAAATATCGGAAAGAGTTTTTCTTGTTCCTAAACTAACGTTTCCTTTTAACTTTTTTCCGTATACAAGCAAAGGAACGTATTCTCTAGTATGGTCCGTATGCGGCTTGTAAGTCGGATCGCAACCGTGATCCGCTGTGACGATAAGCATATCGTTGTCGTTTAACGATTTAATAAGATTGAGCAAAAAACCGTCAAAATCTTTCAAGCCGTTTGCATAAGCTTCAATATTGCGCCTATGCCCCCAAAGCATATCAAAATCAACAAGATTTGTAAAAATTAACTTTGACTTTTGGTTAGGCTGATTTACTTCGTTAAGCGTAACGTCCATACCGTTTAGATTTCCTTTGGTATGAATCGCTTTTGTTATTCCTCTACCGTTAAAAATATCTTCAATTTTTCCGACTGCCGTAACTTCGCCTCCTGAATTTTTTATTTCATCTAAAACCGTAGTTTCTGGCGGAGTCAAAGAATAATCCCGCCTGTTTGTAGTTCTTGTATAACTTCCTTGAGTTCCTATAAAAGGTCTTGCAATAATTCTGCCGACACCATCATCGCCTTGCATAAGCTTTCGCGCAATTTGGCATATTTCATAAAGTCTATTTAGTCCAAAGGTCTCTTCATGAGCGGCTATTTGAAAAACAGAGTCGGCGGAGGTATAAGCTATCGGGTATCCTGTCCTTTGGTGTTCTGCTCCCAATTGTTTTATTATTTCAGTGCCTGAAGCAACGCAATTTCCTAAAATTTTAGTTTCTATAAGGCGCTCAAATTCATCTATTATTTCTTTCGGAAATCCATTCGGATAGGTAGGAAAAGGCTTTTTTAGAATTATCCCGGACATTTCCCAATGTCCGGCGGTAGTGTCTTTAGCGAAAGACTTAGTCATAATTTTGCCGTAACAGCCAACGACTTCAACTTCAGGCACCCGATTTTTAGTATTTATAAGTTTGTATAAACCAAGCTTTGCAAGATTTGGAAGAGAAAAAGAATCTCCCAACGCATCAAAGATATGACCAAGAGTATCGGCGCGTTTGTCGTTATATGCGGCGGCGTCGGGAAGTTCCCCGACGCCGACACTATCCAATACAATTAAAATAATCCGTTTTGCCATAACTTGCTCTAAAAAAACTAAAAATTATTTTCTTTTTAAAACCTTTTGCACAGCTTCTGCTACGTTAACATCTCTCAAACCATATTTAGTCATCAAATCCATAGGATTGCCCGATTCGCCGAAAGTATCGTTTACAGCCACCATTTCCATAGGAACGGGAGAATTCTTAACCAATACTTCAGCAACTGCGGAACCAAATCCGCCGTAAATTTGATGTTCTTCAGCAGTTACTATCGCGCCGCACTCTTTAGCCGCAGAGATAATTACTTTTTCATCTATGGGCTTTATTGTATGAATATTTACCACTCTTGCCTTAATTCCTTTTTTCTCTAAAATCTCCGCAGCCATTAAAGCCTCGTAAACCATTGTTCCGCAAGCCATAATAGCGACGTCGTTTCCTTCTCTTAGAACATTAGCTTTGCCTATCTCAAAAGGAGCGCTGTCATTTGTAAATATAGAGGTATTTTCTCTTCCGTATCTTATATAAACAGGTCCATCGGCATAAGCGCTTGATATAACGGCTTTTTTTGTTTCAACTAAGTCGCATGGAGCTATAACTTTCATCCTAGGGAGACATCTCATTATTGCGATTTCTTCCAAAGCTTGATGCGTGGCGCCGTCGGGACCAACCATAAGACCTGAGTGCGAACCGCCTATTTTTACATTTAAATCAGAATAACAAATAGTAGTTCTTATTTGTTCCCACGGTCTTCCCGCGGCAAAAACTCCGTATGTAGCCACAAACGGAATAAATCCGGCGACGGCAAGCCCTGCGGCCATGCCAAGCAAATTTGTTTCCGCTACGCCGACATTAAGAAACCTATCGGGGAACATATCTCTAAAAGTATTTATTGCGACAGAAGAAGCCGTATCGGCTCCTAAAACAAAAACCTTAGGATTTTCTTTTCCAAGCTCCACAAGACCTTCGCCAAAACCAAATCTTGTAGCTTTCTTTCCAAAAACCTCTACCATAACTATCTCCAGTATAAACCGTAGAGTTTATAAATATGTTATTTTATTGAAGCGTCAATTTCTTCTAAAGCTTTCCGAACTAATTCTTTTGACGGACACTTTCCATGCCATTCTGCAAGATTTTCCATATAAGAAACGCCTTTACCTTTAACGGTTTTGGCTATTATCGCCGTAGGTTTGCCTTTAGTTTCTTTAAACCGCGAGTACGCTCTGTCAATTTCGGAAAGATTGTGTCCGTCTATTTCTAAAACATTCCATCCGAAAGATCTATATTTATCAGCCAAGGGCTCCACGTTCATAACATCCTTTGTAGCGCCGTCTATTTGTAAGCCGTTGTTGTCAACTATTGAGCAAACATTATCCATCTTAAATTGCGACGCAGCCATCGCCGCTTCCCAAACGCTTCCTTCCTGATGTTCGCCGTCGCCCATTAAAACGTAAACTTTATTGTCTTTTTTAGCTTGTTTCATTCCTGCGGCTATTCCTGCGCCTATTGAAAGACCGTATCCTAAAGAACCAGTAGATACTTCTATGCCTGGAAGTTTTTTGTCTTTTGCAGGGTGTCCTTGAAGTCTGCTGCCAGCCTTTCTTAAAGTACATAATTCGTTAGGATTAAAGCATTCAAGGTGAGCTAAAACCGCGTAAAGAACAGGGCAAACGTGTCCCTTAGACAATACAAAATAATCTCTGTCTGGGTCGTTCGTATCTTTAGGATTAAATTTCATGTGTTTAAAATACAAATCTACCACAAGCTCAACTGCGGACAAACTTCCTCCAGGATGTCCTGATCCCGCAATCTCCAACATTTTGATAATATCTTTTCTGATATTTGCAGATATTATTTTTAAGTCTGAAAGCTCCATCGTAAAAACTCCCGTAACGCTATTTTTTGTCGCTTACTTTTTCTTTAGGCAACGACTTTAAAACAGATTTAACAGCTCCGCTTATTGCAGAATCCTCATCCCAACTTTCATTATTAAACGAATCAGACCATACCACGCGATCTGTTTCAACGTCAGTCATACGCGCCGAGACGCCTATATTAACGGTATTATTGTACGCCATCGCGTCATAAGGCATACTTCTCCAACGATTTCTTCTGCGGGAATATATCCCGCTTCGTCCATGATAATAAACGTTATCTATCCGCTCTTCCCTTACTCTATAAAAAGACGTTACGCTTCCTTCTATAATACAGTCGGCCTTTACTTTAGCTTCTGAAACAACATCATAGCCGTTTGCTAAAAGATTTTGTATAAACGCATTTTGAACAGCGTCGCCGACGCCTCTATATCTTTTTCCTGAAGAAAACTGACCGACCCTAATGCTTTTAACTTTTGAAAAATCGTAATCCGGCTTTACGACGGCGTTATTCATAACGCACGATGAAAGACAAAAACTTAATAAAAAACATAATAACGACAAATTTTTCATAATAAGCAAATTTAAACCTTTTTAGACTCGTCGCAAGACAACATAAAAAAAGCAAACGCTATACATAAACAACTTTTCACAATATTACGATAATTTCACTATCAAATGCCTATTTGGCGCGCCGTTGTTTTTCAATTTCTTTGATTTTGTCTATTCTTCTTTTATGTCTTTCCTCAAACGGAGTATTTAAAAAAATTTTTATCATATGACAAATCTCGTTTACCGTAGCAGTTCTTGAACCTAAACACAATACGTTTGCGCAATTATGCCGAGAAGCAAGCCTTGCAGTGTCTTCGTTCCAGCAAACAGCGGCTATAATTCCCTTTACTTTGTTTGCCGCGACAGCCATTCCTATGCCAGTGCCGCAAATAAGAACGCCCTTATTAGCTTTTCCACCAGCGACAGATTCTGCGACCTGAACTGCAAAATCCGGATAATCGCAGCCGCCTTGCCCGCAAAAACCAAAATCTTCCACTTCATAACCTATATCTTGCAAATATTTTTTTACAGTATCTCTTACTTCTGCCGCGGCGTGATCGGTGCCAAACGCAAGTTTTTTTATATTATCCATATATTCTCATTCTCATCTAAAAACCTATTTAAATTCTTATAACCCTTAATATTTTAAGCGTTATCGTCAATACAAAATCTATTTTATCTCTCAAGATTGTCATTGAAAGAGCTTACTTGGAGTATTTTACAAGTTTTGTAAAAGATTCCGCTTGCAAACTTGCTCCTCCCGCAAGCCCCCCATCTATGTCAGGCTGTTTCATAAGTTCGGAAACATTTGTAGGATTCACAGAACCGCCATAGAGAATTCTTACTTTTTGAGAAGCATCTACGTACATTTCGCCATATGCTTTTCTTGCAAAAGCATGCACTTCCTGCGCCTGATCGGGACTTGCAGTTTTCCCTGTTCCAATAGCCCATACAGGCTCATAAGCTATAACTACACTAGCAGCTTGTTCTGCGGTAAGACCTGCCAACCCTTCTTTTAATTGTTTTTCTATAACTTTAAACGTAACGTTTTCTTCTCTTTCTTTAAGAGTTTCGCCTACGCATACAACAGGAATTAAGCCTGCCGCAAGAGCCGCTTTTGTTTTTTTGTTTACAGTCTCATCAGTTTCTCCAAAATACTGTCTGCGTTCAGAATGTCCTATTAAAACATAGGAACAACCCGCATCTTTCACCATAGCGGGAGAAATCTCGCCCGTAAACGCTCCTTTAGTCTCCCAAAATAGGTTCTGCGCGCCAATATCTATATTTGAACCCTTGAGTTCATTATTTACAGCGTAAAGAGTCGTAAAAGTAGGGCAAATTAAAACGTCTACGTCCGTAACGTCGGAAATAGATCTTTTCAACGCTTTTACTACGCTTATCGCTTCTTCAACGGTTTTGTTCATCTTCCAGTTTCCAGCCATCAACGGCTTTCTCATGCAAAAACTCCTTTTACTTAAGGTTCTAATCTATATTATTTCTCATTTGCCGTTGTAATTATACAGATTTATCCATTGCTTTTCAACACAGTCTTATAATAAGTAGATAAAGCCTCTGGAAAAATCTCCAAAACCTTCTCTATAGCGCCATTAAACACAGATATGGCAATACCGTAATTTGTCATCGGAATACCCGCTTCTAAAGCTTTATTTAAACGCGCAAGCATGCCTTTTCTGTTTAACGCGCATCCCCCGCAATGTATTATAACTTTATAGTCTTTTAAATCTTTAGGGTAGTCTTGTCCTGAAACATATTTTACTTCTATGTTCTTCTTTGAATATTCTCTTATCCATTTAGGAAATTTGACTCTACCTATATCATCTGAGCTGGCATGATGAGTGCATCCTTCTGAAATCAAAATTCTATCGCCATCTTTGAGATTATTCAAAGCCGCCGCTCCTCGCGCCATTTCAAGTATATCGGATTTATCGGCGGCATAAATTATTGAAAAAGTAGTAAGTTTTATATTTTGTGGAGTCTTTGAAGACACTTGCTTAATTGCCTGCGAATCGGTTATCACAAGCGCCGGCGGTTTTTTCAAATTTTGCAAAAACGTTTCATATTCAGCATCTTGAACGGTATAAGAAGCCGCATGCAAATCCAGCAAATGTCTCACTGTCTGAACTTGCGGCATTATTATCTTGCCTCTAGGAGCGCCTAAATCTATTGGCATAACTAGAACTACTGTATCGTCTTTTTTAACTATGTTTCTTAAAGACAAGTAGTTTTCTATGTAGTTGTCAGGCAAAACTTCAATAAGAAATTTCTTTAAAGAATTAAGCAAAGCGTCGCGGTTCCCCGCAACGCTTGAAAATAACAATACGCGTTTTGTATATTTTTTTAAGCTTTCAAGAAACGCCTCGTCAGGTCGGTTCAAATCAATTTTGCTTACCGCTATAATACAAGGAGTTTGCCTCTTCTCCGCTTCTTTTATTATATTTTCTTCAAAATATCCAAACTTTCCAGCTTCGCACATTAAAATCACAACGTCTGAAGAATCAAAAGCTCTTTTGGTTTTTTCAATTCGCGCTTCGCCAAGCGAAGACGTATCGTTAATACCAGCCGTATCAAAAAGAGTTACAGGACCTAGAGGATTAAGCTCCATTTGTTTCCAGACAACGTCGGTTGTAGTGCCTGCGATTTCTGAAACAATGGAAGCTTTTTGGTTTGTCATAAAATTCATCAACGATGATTTTCCAACGTTAGTTCTGCCAAAAATCCCTATTTGAATCGTAAGAGCTTTCACGTACGCCTCCGCTAGTCTCCCGTATTTTTAATTAAATAATCCGAAATTGCAACCATAGACAAAAAATGTTTTTCAAGCCTTCTATGTTCGTTTGTCTTTTGGGAATTCTTAAGAATATAATTCTTGTCCCACACATAATACGACGCTTTGTTATCTAAAAATTTCCATTCTACAGCGCAAGACTTGTCCATAATAAACTCTTGATAAACTATTGAATTGTCCTTAGCTTTACTTGAGAACAAATCTATGCCTTCGGATATAAAATTTTCATTTGAAAGAGAAAGATTGTAGAGCGTGGGCATTATATCCAAGTGGGAGCCAAAAACAGACGCGTCTATATTTTTTGGTTTTAAAGATTTAGGTATATATAAATAGAACGGAACTTTAACTCTTTCTAGCAAGCTGTCTATCTGATATAGATTAAAACTGTGGTCGCCAGTGACAGCAATTATAGTGTCGTCGGCATATTTTGAATTTTTAATTCGGTCAATAAAACGAGCAAGCGTCTCATTTGCATATTGGTAGGTCGCAAATCTTTTTCCCGCTTCGTCCATGTCGTATATTTTTTCTTTTAAAGAATCCGGTATTTCCAAGGACATGACTTTATAGCTTTTCGGAAGAGTATAAGGACTGTGATTTGAAGTAGTCAAAGCAAAAATAAATTTACCGCAACTTCCAGACGCTAAATCTTCAAAAATTGCGTCAAATAAATACTCGTCGTAAACGCCCCAAGACCCCTTGCTCCAACTTGACTTTAAGCGTCCTTCTCCGAGAACTTTATTAAAACCCAAATTTGACGCAAACGTCCCTATATTTCTCCAGCCAGAACTACCCCCATATATAAAGGACGCGTCATATCCTTTTTTTTTGTAAGGAGCGACCGAAGCAAACGGGTACTCTCTAAATACATATTTGGATTGAGGTATGCGCATAGAAACGCTTGGCTTAAAGACAATGTTTAAAAACAAAGCTTCTATTGTCTCTATTGTAATCCTTCCCTCAGATGCAAAGTTATAGAAAACTATATCTTCGTCAAAATGTTTTTTTAATCCGCCTAAAACATTAAACTTTGGAGAATTATATTTGATTAAATTACCGCCGAAACTTTCCATTAAAATGAAAACTACGTTAGGTTTTAATTTCTCCGCTCGAGCGTTGTAGGCAGTTTTAAAAACAAGCGATTGCTCAGGATTTTGCATAGGAATATCATTGACGCTTTTACCTAAAAAATCCGCAAAAGCCTGTCTGATATTGTCTTTATACCCGGCTTTTGCCGCATAATCAAGGTCTTGTTTTTCCATCTCTCTGTGTTCAAAAGCTTTTTGTAAAGTGTAAAAACAATTGATAGCGGTTTGGTTAATAAACGCGTTTGACGAAACGTCTGAATATACGCCGATAGGGTACATTGCAAAAGTTCCTCTTATAGATATGGCAATAAATACAACGCTTAAGATAGAAACTCCAAGCCTTACAAATATGTTTGGGAGTTTAAAATTATATTCTTTAAATTTTAATATAAGCTTGCTTGCAAAAAAAGCTGTTGTAAAGAAAAAAGTTACGCAAGCGCCTATCAACAACAAATTGTAGTTTTGGCAGAAAGTTTGGATAAGAGCCATTGTATCGTCTTCAAACAAACCAAAAACCAAAATATTGAGATGATCCTGAAAATATGAGTAGAAGTTAAAATCCGTGCAAAACAGGGTCAGGATCAGACCGATCAGAATGCAATAGTAACATTTAATGAATGAAAAAAACGGTTTAACTAGCGACGATTTGCCTAAAATAAGAATAACGACAAATATAAGCGTAGCGGGAGCGTTAATTAAAGCTATAACCGATAAATCCAGCCTAGCGCCCATAAAAAACGCTTTAAAAACATCAAAACCGAAAACGCGTAAATCTACGCTTTTTCCGAAATGGATAAAAAATATAAATCTGTACGCCGACATGAATAGCAGAAATAAAAAATTAACAAAAACTAATTTTGAAACTACTTTCTTTAAGCCTTTCATATCGCGCGTTCGCTCTCGTATTATTTTTTAAGATAGTTATCTATCGCCTTAGCGGCTTTTTTACCCATTCCCATCGCCGAAATAACCGTATCGCCGCCGACAATATCGCCTCCGGCAAAAATTCCCGGGATTGAAGTCATATGGTTCTCATCGATTACAATATGTCCGTGAGAATTTATATTTAATCCTTTAGTAAGAGAAGGTAAGATGGGGTTTGGGCGCACTCCCAAAGCCAAAACAACCATATCGGCGTCTATCATATACTTTGAACCTGCAATTTCCCGAGGGCTACTTCTGCCCGACTCGTCGGGTTCGCCAAGCTGCATTTTGACGCACTCAACAGCCTTGACGGCTTTATTATCGTCGCCAATAAACCGCACAAGCTTGGTAAGCGTTATAAATTCCACCCCCTCTTCCTTGGCATGTCTGCGTTCTTCAAGCCTTGCGGGCATTTCAGCTTCGGACCTTCTATAAACAAGCTTAACTCTGTTTGCGCCAAGCCGAACAGCCGTCCTAGCAGAATCCATGGCGGTGTTTCCGCCTCCGACGACAACTATGTTTTTACCGCTGCGCACAGGCGTGTCATAATTGGGGAAATCAAACGCGCGCATTAAATTAACGCGCGCCAAAAATTCGTTGGAACAATAAATATGGTTCAAATTTTCCCCGGGAATTCTAGGAAATATAGGGAGACCTGATCCGACGGCGACAAAAATCGCTTTAAACCCTTCATCAAACAAATCCTTAATATTCTTTGTTCTGCCTATAAGAATATTAAGAACTATTTTCATGCCGAGCTTTTTCAGCTTTTCTATTTCTACGTTTAAAACTTTTTTGGGAAGCCTAAATTCAGGAATTCCATAACGCAAAACGCCGCCAGTATCGTGAAGAGACTCATAAACTGTAACGTTATATCCCAGTTTTAACAAATCGCCGCCGCATGTTAAACCTGCGGGTCCCGATCCTACGACTGCAACTTTCACGCCATTTTTTTTAATTGAAATATTGTCTTCAATATTTACTGTGGCGTCTGCAGCGTAACGTTCCAAGTTGCCTATGGAAACAGCCTCGTCCTTTTTTGACAAAATACAAGATTTTTCACATTGATTTTCTTGAGGACAAACTCTGCCGCAAACCGCCGGAAGATTAGTCTTTTGTTTTAAAACTTTTATTGCTTCCGACGGGTTGTCTTTAACAAGATGTTTAATAAAACCAGGAATATTTATTTCAACGGGACACCCTTTTGCGCACATAGGATTCTTGCATTGCAAACACCTTTTTGCTTCGGCAAGCATTTCTTCCTTAGAATAGCCCGCGTTAACCTGTTCAAAATCTCTTCTTCTTATTTGAGGATCCCTTTCTGGCATATTTACTTTTTGCGGCATTCGCACTCCCTGCCAACGGTAAAATTATCAAACGAAATTTTCTCTAAATCTTTAAAAGAATTCAAACGAGAGGCAAGCTCGTCCCAATGTACGGAGTGAGCGTCAAATTCAGGCCCGTCAACGCAAGCAAACTTCGTCTTGCCGTCCACTGTAACTCTGCAAGCTCCGCACATTCCCGTGCCGTCAAGCATTATAGGATTTAAAGACACCATAGTCTCCAAATGTTTTTCTTTTGTGAGTTCCGATACCGCTTTCATCATAGGGACGGGACCTATGGCGTAAACTATATTTACTTCTTCCTTGTCCATAACTTCTTTTAAAACGTCCGTCGCAAACCCTTTAATTCCGCAAGTCCCGTCGTTTGTAGCGAAAAACAAAGCGTCGCTTTCTTGTTTAAGTTCGTCTTCAAGTATAAATAAATCTTTACATCTTGCGCCAACTATTGTAATAACTTTATTTCCTGCTTTTTTAAGCTCTTTTATAAGTGGTAGAAGTTCGGCAGCGCCTACGCCTCCAGCAACAGCTACAACCGTACCGTAATGCTTGATAACTGTAGGGTGTCCAAGAGGTCCTACAAAATCCCTAATAAAATCGCCTTCGCAAAGAGAAGCTAACTGAGTTGTGCTTTTGCCCGCTTCTTGAAAGATTACCCTTACCAAACCTTCTTTAGGGTTTGTACCTGCTACTGTAAGAGGAACTCTTTCCCCTTTCTCGTCGATTCTAAATATTACAAATTGTCCCGCTTTTGCGTTTTTTGCAATTTCAGGAGCATAAATTTCAAGATTATGAATTTTATTTCCTATTTCTTTTTTTCGCACAATTTTATACATTTTCTTCCTCAACTATTTTTTCCAACGCGCGACTGAACTTCTTATAAAAGCAAAATTCTTCTTTTCCGCTTTAATATTGACTTCAATATCTTGAGACTCTACAACTTTGCCTTTTGCGTCTAAAAAGTCAACTTTTAACGTACGCGCACCTTCAGGCAAACAAAATCTTGACATAATGATTGTATCAGGCAAAGTATTCCAAGCTCGTCTGTCAACCGACGACGTAGCTGCGGCGTACGCGTTGAAAAGTCCTTGAGAAAGACGCTCGACGGCATCTCCGTTTTGTCTTCCAAGACTTTTGGAAACAGACTTGCCAATAACGTATTTAATAGCGGCTCTTGCCAAAGTTTTGGCGTAAATCTTTGCCGTCTCGTCTTTTAAACATGCCTTTGCAATTTTACCCAAATCTTGAGCCAAAACTCCTTTTTCTTCGCGACTTTCTGATTTAACTCTAAAAGAAACTACTTTGTTGTCAAAATCTTTATATCTTGGAAATGCAACTTTAATATAATCTTTTGCCAATGCAGATATGCCTATAGATTTTGCTTTATCAAAATCAGCCATGTCCTTACTATCTACATTTCCCGCGTCTACGTAAGCCCACATATCGCCCAAAGCAAACTCTAAAACGGTTTCGGTTTTTTCAGGGACAAAACCGTTATAGTTAAAAAGTACGCACTCGCCGTACTTTTCTGGAATAGTCCGCTTTTTTGTCTGAGGAAAATCCTTTTTAATTTCGCCAGCCTTGTCAGGCATTCCAAGCAGCAAGGCGGAAGTATACGCATCGTCAATAAGATCTTTAGGAACGCAAGCGGCGGAAATTCCGTTTTTATAAGCTTTCAAAGCCTTTGAATAAGAAATATATGCGTCGTTAAGATAGCCCGCATTTTCATATATAAGACCTGCGAAATATCTTATAAATCCGTCGTCTCTGTAAAAATTTTTATAATCGGAATCGACGGCAAAATTCTTAAAAAGAGAATCTAACTGACGCGCCTCTACAACGGCGTCGTCCTCGCGTCCTGATAAGGCGTAATCCAACGCTTCAAAAACAGAAATATAAACTCTTTCAAAATCTTTGCCGGAGTAAGGCGTTATATTGTCGTTGACAAACATTGAAGTAACGCCCGCGCTTACGCTTTTTTGCCGATACTCGCGAATTTTTCCTTTCGCAAGCTCAAATCTTTTTGAACTTGTTTCGTAGTCTTTGGCAAAATGATTGACAATTCCTGAATCCAGATAATACATAAGAATATTCTTAGAACCGTACTTGCCTTGCGATTTATCAACGAACTTAGCCGCAGACTCGTAATCGCCGCTGTCCATTTTGACTCTCAATTTTGAATAGTATCCGGTAAGGTTGGAAGCGCAACCGCTTATCGTTCCAACTAAAGCAAATGCAGCCAAGATAATCAAAATTTTAAGACTAGCTATTTTTGTCTTTGTTGCCTTCACATAAAACCTCATATTAAAAAAATAGGCATACGGCTTTTTCAAATTTCACATCAACGTTTGAATTTATTATCGTCGCGCTGACGAAAGCCAGAATTTTTTCGCTGTCTTTGAGACTGCGGGTCAAGCCCGTAACGACAGGGACGCTTGGCTACAATGCTTTTCCATTATAAACTTATCTGCGCAACAGCCGCCGTCACGCGCTTATATCAACAAACCGTCAAGCGATAATTGCCCGCCTTGTTTTAGTTTCCAACAGTCATTGCGCACTTTATCCGCTATATCTTCTAACACGCTTGAAATAGTTTGCTCTTTCGGCGTTTTCCCGTTCTTTAGCAATGGCAATATATTTAATACTATTTCATCAAAAGTAGCTATTTTTCCATCCCTCTCTATCCTACGCAAATAACTGATCAAATAGTATCTTATCCTTAACTTAACGTCTATATGCGTTTGAAATTTGTTATCCTTCTTTATTCTAAACTGCTCGCTCCGCTCGTCATAATCAAATTTTTCTAGCAATACCGGAGTGAGGTCAGAGTATTCCTTCTTTAACAAATCCAAAAAACCTAATTCTAATCCTTTTATTATTAACTCGTCGTTGATTTGTTCCAACGTCGCCCCATTGTTCTTTGCTATTATACCCTCTATTGTCTGCATCACTATTTCTGCCACATTCATTCCTAAATTCGCTCTTAATATTGTCTTTGGGTTATTCACTTTGCGAAAATTTATTATCAACTGTCCTGA